>JAFAGG010000004.1 GCA_023422955.1 Pseudomonadota bacterium
TTCCTGCACCTTCAGAATGTCGATGCCGTATTCTTCCGCTCCCAGGCGAAAGGCCAGAAACTCGTGTATCTCGCTCTGGCCACTGCCTTCCGCAGCAGATGACTTCACTGCTTCCATATAACTCTCCACGCTAGATATCCTGACTGGATGGAATTGCCGCGCATTACCGCCACGACGACCTATGTCTTCCTATCTTCTTAACGGCACTATACGGCCGGACTTTATGAGAACTTTTACAAGTTCAAGGGCTTTTCCCCCTTTATTTCGCTGATGAGCGCCCACTCCCCTTGCGGCGCAAAGCTCTCGGCCAGGCGATCCGGCAAAACGCAGGCAAAAAAAAGCCGGCCAAGATGGCCGGCTAGTGTTGCGCTTATACCTCAGCGACTTCCACGCTTAGAACTCTTCCCAGTCCCCATCCTGGGTAACGGGCGTGGCATTGCGCGGCGAAGCGGCCGGCTTTGCCGGTTTGGCGGCCACTCTCTGGACCTCCGGGCGGCTGCCCGATGCCGATACGGCCCTGGGCGCAGACAAGGCATTCATTTGCGCCCCGCCTTCCAGACGGAAGGTCGCCACTACGCTGGACAGGCGCGCAGCCTGGTCTTGCATGGATTCGGCTGCGGCGGCAGCTTCTTCCACCAGCGCCGCATTCTGCTGCGTGACCTGGTCCATCTGCGTAATCGCCTGGTTCACCTGTTCGATGCCGGAAGCCTGCTCCTGGCTGGCGGCCATGATTTCACTCATGATGTCGGTCACGCGGCGCACGCTGGAAACGATTTCGTCCATCGTTACGCCAGCCTGCTCGACCAGCTTGCTGCCGCTTTCCACCTTGCCGACCGAATCGCCGATCAATTCCTTGATTTCCTTGGCAGCGGATGCTGAGCGCTGCGCCAAATTGCGCACTTCGCTCGCCACCACCGCAAAACCGCGACCCTGCTCGCCCGCGCGCGCCGCTTCCACTGCGGCATTCAAGGCCAGGATATTGGTCTGGAAGGCGATGCCGTCGATGACACTGATGATGTCCACGATCTTCTTCGACGATTCGTTGATGTCGTCCATGGTATGCACCACTTCGGAAACCACAGAGCCGCCCTTGACCGCCACTTCGGACGCGACCACTGCCAGTTGATTGGCCTGACGGGCATTGTCGGCATTCTGCTTGACGGTGGACGTGAGCTCTTCCATCGACGAGGCGGTTTCTTCCAGCGACGAAGCCTGCTGTTCGGTACGCGAGGACAGATCCTGGTTGCCGGACGCGATCTGGCCGGAAGCTGTGGCGATCAGGTCGGTACCGCTACGCACCTGGGACACGGTACTTTTCAGGCTTTCAGTCATATCCTTCAGCGCCTGCAGCAACTCGCCGGTCTCGTCCTTGCGATCGACGTCGATGCGCGCGGTCAGGTCGCCGGCCGCCACTTGCTTGGCCAGGTCAACGCTGCGGCGAAGCGGTCCGGTCACGCTGACTGCGATGCGCCAGGCCAATAGTCCTCCCAGTATCACGGCAACAATCGAAAGTACGATCAGCAGCGAACGGCCGGATTGGAAATCGCCATGAATATCCAGCGCCGTCGCGTCAATTTGTGCTTTTTGATAGTCCAGTACAGCTTGAATGCTGTCTACATAAGCTTCCAGCGCAGGAGCGAGCTTGGAGTCCGCCATGTCGAGAGCTTCAGTCTCGTAGCCATCTTCCTTGAGCTTGAAGATAGCATTTCGTGCATCGATATAAATCTGGCGCTGCTCTCCCACGATATCGAACAACCGATCTTCGGCGGGCTTATTTGGCATCGCATCCAGCGATTTCTGCAGTTCGCTGATGTGCTTGCTGGTTACGCTGATACGTTCCTGAAAATATTTTTGTGTCACAGGATCAGAGCTTTTGGACAAGGCGAAAGTACGGACGCCATTGGCGGAGGTTGCATTCAACCACGCGGCTACCACCCGCTCCTTGCTGAGCGCCTCTTTGACCATGTAATCCGTAGCATTTCCCACTCCTTGCAATTTAACGATACCCACCACGGCCATCGTCAGCATAAGAGCGAGAATCAGCGTGAATCCGATTCCCAGTCGCGCACCAATCTTCATATTTTTCATAGCTTATCTCTTTATTTATTTGAAAACTTTATTAAGCCTCGCAAACGCAGCACAGAAGGCCTGAGCGCATTCAGGTCTAACTCGGCAGTTCTTTACGGCATTTCTTGCTACTTCTTTAACGGGCAATACTTTCACCCGGCCAGTTGTTTCAGTGCTTCGCCTTATTCCGGAAAAACGCCTTGCGCTTCTGTCAGGCGGCCGGAGCGCAGCAATGCCGACACATCGAGAATCAGCGCTACCCCGCCGTCTCCCAGTATGGTTGCGCCGGAGATGCCGGCCACCCGGCGGTAATTCGCCTCCAGGTTCTTGACCACCACCTGCTGCTGCCCCACCAGTTCATCCACGATCAGCGCCGCCTTGCGTCCATCGGCTTCCACGATGACGACGATGCCCTGCGACGGATCGGCATGTTGCGGCTCGATGGCGAAGACTTGATACAGCGGCACCAGCGGCAAATACTCGCCGCGCACTTTCAGCACGCGCCCTTCGCATGCGACTTCCTTGATATCTTCCCGCCGGGGCTGCAGGGATTCGACGACATAACCCAGCGGCAGAATGTAGATTTCGTCACCAACCTTAATCGACATGCCATCCAGGATAGCGAGCGTCAGCGGCAATGAAATCGAAATCGTGCTGCCATAGCCGGCGACCGAGCGGATATCGATAGTGCCGCCCAGCGCAGTGATATTGCGTCGCACCACGTCCATGCCCACGCCGCGGCCGGATACGTCGGTGACCGTGTCCGCGGTGGAAAACCCCGCGGCAAAAATCAGCCGCCATACTTCCTGGTCCGGCATCGTGTCCGACACCGACAAGCCCTGCTGCCTGGCCTTGTTGAGGATGCGCTCGCGATTCAGGCCGCCGCCGTCGTCCATCACTTCAATCAGGATATTACCGCCCTGGTGCGACGCCGACAGCGTCAGGCGTCCCGTTTCCGGCTTGCCGGCGGCAAGACGCGCGGCCGGCATTTCTATGCCGTGATCCACGCTGTTGCGCACCAGGTGAGTGAGCGGATCGATGATGCGTTCTATCAGCCCCTTGTCGAGTTCGGTGGCGCCGCCATGCGTGACGAACTCCACCTTCTTACCCAGTTTGCCGGCCAGATCGCGCACCATGCGCGGATAGCGCGAGAACGCGTAATCCATGGGCATCATGCGTATCGACATCACGGCTTCCTGCAGGTCGCGCGTATTGCGCGCCAGCTGGGCCACGCTATTGAGAAGACGCTCGTGCAGCATGGGATCGAGCGAACCGACACGCTGCTCTATCATCGCCTGCGTGATCACCAGCTCGCCGACCATGTTGATCAACTGATCGACCTTTTCTATGCCCACGCGTATCGACGCGGATTCCTGCTGCGCCGGGGCAGGCTTGGCGGCGGCTGCATTCTCCCTGGCAGCTGGCTTGAGCGCACTGGTTTCTTCCCTGGCCGCTTCTTCCTTTACCGCGGAAGCGGATGCATCCGCCGCGGGCGGCGTCTCCAGCGGCGCGAAGAAACCGTACCCATCCCCTTCTTCGGCAACACCGGAAGCCATGGCGGAGGCAGCTGTTTCATCCGTGATGCTGAGCGCACTGGGATCCAGGACGAAGGAGCAGACGGCCAGGATGTCATCCTGGGATTCACGCGTGGTCAGCAGGAACACGGGCGGCGCGCCCGGCGGCGACTCGCAGCTGACGGTCCCCATCAGCGCTAGCTCGGCGCGCAAGGCTTCGGCGTCTTTTTCGGATACCTCGGGCAGTACGATGCGAAAACGATGTTCGCCGGCCTTAACCGGAGGTTGTGCCGTCTTGAGCGGCCCGGCGGCCTGGGCGGGCGCACCGCCGGCATTCGCCAGCAGCCTTTCCAGTTTTTCCTGCAGCGCCGCCACCGCTTCGAGATCCACCGCGGCGTCATACCTGTGCCCGGCCACCAGCATGGCCAGCACATCCTTGGCCTGCAGGAATACATCCACATGTTCGGCCGTCAGCGCCAGCTCGCCCTTGCGAATGCGATCCAGCAGCGACTCCATCACATGCGTCACTTCCGTGATGTCGGCAAAGCCGAAGGTCGCGGCGCCGCCCTTGATGGAATGAGCGGCCCGGAAGATAGCATCGATCTCGTCCTTTTGCGGCGACGCTACGTCGATGCCCAGCAATAGCCTTTCTTTTTCCGCGAGCAGTTCTTCGGCTTCTTCGAAGAACTCCTGGAAAAACTGGCTCATGTCGATGGTCATAATCGCATCCCGTATCGTGTTCCTGGATTGAGCCGCCGGCTCAACCGATTACCTTTTTAACGACTGCGATGAGCTTTTGCGGATCGAAGGGCTTGACCAGCCAGCCGTTGGCGCCGGCTGCGCGGCCCTTCATCTTCATTTCATCGCTGGATTCCGTCGTCAGCATCAGGATCGGCACCTTGCTGTAATGCGGCAAGCCGCGCAACGACCGGATCAGCGCCAGGCCGTCCATGCGCGGCATGTTCTGGTCGGTCAGCACCAGGTCGAAGGTCTGCTGCTTCGCCTTTTCCAGGCCATCCACGCCATCCACCGCTTCCACGACCTGATAACCGGACGCCTTGAGACTGAATACCACCATCTGTCTCAGCGAACCGGAATCATCGACCGTCAGAATTGTCTTTGCCATTGCATACTCCCGTTTTAATCCTTGTTCTTTTGCTTCGCGCCTGCCGGCTGTGAGTGCTCGTTCAGTTCAGAACAGCTCGATATCGCCGCTATCCATGTGATGCTGCAACACCGATTTGCGCAGCACCTCTTCCAGCGCCGTGCTGCGCGTCACCAGCGCATCCGATACGGCATCCAGCGGCGGTGCCGCGGCAGCGGATGAATCGTTCTGCTGCAGGCCGTCAACCGCGCCGCCGACTTCCGTCAGCATGTCGCGCAATCCGGCCAGGCGCATCGAGGTGCGTGCAATCAATTGCCCGGTCAGGTCCTGGAACTGCAGGCCGGTAACCGCCTGGTTCACATGGATGTCTATGGCTTCCGACAGTTGCTGCAGCCGCGCCTGATCCTCGGGGACGGCGGAGGACTGTTTCAGCAGCAGGTCGACCTGCTGCTGCTGCGCCTGCACCGCAGCATGCAAATCCATGAAGGCAGCCGACAGCTTGCCTATGGCTTCATCGAGCAGCGTACCGGTCTGTCCCAGATCGGTGGCCGCTTCGTTCAGATGGCGCATGCCATGCTGCGACACTTCGGCAAGCAGGCGCTCCATGGAGCGCTGTATTTCCGGCGCAGTAATCGTTGTCATCTTGACCGCCCCACTATCTATCCATTTCATGCCGATGTCAGGGCACACGCCCTTACATCTCGCTCCTGACTTCCTCCGGTATTACCCGGCTCTCTGCATCCTGGCTTTCCTGCTGGCCGGCATTCGCCTCTTCCGTCGCCTCGGCGCCTATCGTGCCGCCATCGCTGGCGGCGGCTTCTTCCGCCTGCCTGTTCATCACGATGATGCTGATGCGGCGATTGATAGGATTGAGCGCATTTTCCCGGTCCAGCAAGACTGCGGAAGACAGCCCCACTACCCGCAGCACCTTTTTTTCATCCATGCCGCCGGCAATCAGTTCACGGCGCGACGCATTGGCGCGGTCGGCCGACAGTTCCCAGTTGCTGTATCCGCGGTTGCCGCTGACATACGGCTTGGCATCGGTATGACCGGAAAGGCTGATGCGGTTGGTGACATCATTCAGCGCCCGTCCGATTTCATGCAGGATTTCCACCGTGTGCGGCTCCAGCCTGGCGCTGGCCAAGGCAAACATGGGACGGTTCTGCGCATCCACGATCTGTATGCGCAAGCCTTCGGTGGTGATGTCGATCAGCAACTGGTTGCGGAACTGGGCCAGCTTGGGATTGGCCTCGATGGCGGCTTCGATGCGCGCCTTCAGCGCTTTCAGGTTTTCCACCTCCAGGCGCTCCAGTTCGGCGCGGGCAGCATTGAGGTCGTATTGCTTGTACATGGGCGACATGTCCCCTTTGCGGATCTGCCCCGCCTGGCGCGTGAGGTCGGTGCCGCCGCCCTGGATCACGCTGGTGCTGTCGCCGCTGCCGGAGCCGCCGGACATGCTGACCCTCAGCGGATTCTGGAAATACTCCGCGATGCCCTCCAAGTCGCCCTGAGAAGTGGAACCCAGCAGCCACATCAGCAGAAAGAAGGCCATCATCGCCGTGACGAAGTCGGCATAGGCGATCTTCCAGGCGCCGCCATGGTGACGGTTGCCGCCCTTCTTGACGCGCTTGACGATAATCGGTCTTAGAGCTTCATCTGCCATGACGCGTCCGGCTCCGCATTACTTGTTCTTCGACTTCTTGATGTGATCTTCGAGCTCTTTGAACGAAGGACGCTCGGTCGAATACAGCACCTTGCGGCCGAATTCCACCGCCAGCGGCGGCGCGTATCCGTTCAGGCTGGCCAGCAGCGTGACTTTCACGCACTGCAGCATCTTGGTCGATTCATGCAGCTTTTGCTCCAGCAGCCCTGCCAGCGGCGACACGAAGCCATAAGCCAGCAGGATGCCGAGGAAGGTACCCACCAGCGCATGCGCGATCATGATCCCCAGTTCGGCCGGCGGCAAACCCACCGAGCCCATGGTTTTCACCACGCCCATCACCGCCGCCACGATGCCGAATGCCGGCAAGCCGTCGCCGATCTTGGCGATGCAATGCACCGGCACCTCGCCTTCGTGATGGTGGGTCTCGATTTCGTTATCCATCAGGTTCTCGATCTGGAAGGCATCCATGTTCCCGGACACCATCAGGCGCAGATAATCGGTAATGAATTCAATGACATGGTGATCGGCGAGTATGCCCGGATACTTGGTGAAAATCGGGCTGCTTTCCGGCTCGTCGATATCGTTCTCGATAGACATCAGGCCTTCTTTTCTGACCTTGGTCAGGATTTCCGACATCAGCGCCATCAGTTCCAGGTACAGGGTCTTGCTATATTTCGAGCCTTTGAACAGCTGCGGCAACGCCGCCATCGTCGCCTTGATCGACTTGCTATTGTTGCCGACGAAGAAAGCGCCGGCCGCGCCGCCGCAGATCATCAGCACTTCCAGCGGCTGCCACAGCGCGAGCAATTGCCCGCCTGCGAGCGCGAAGCCGCCGAACACAGATCCAAGAACAACAAAATAACCGGCAATAACTAACAAGGGCAGAAACTCCGATGCAATTTCGACAGCAAGAGCCATGGGCTCTTCGCTCTCATGGGCTCTTCCACAGGGTTACGGGCAGGGTAACAACAGCTGTGCGGATTCAAAGGCCGGAATAGAAGCGCAGATACCGGCTTTCATCCGGTTACGGACAAGATGAAAAAAACTTGAATTAAATCTGATTCAAAGATGGAAGTATCGAAGCGAATGCCGAGACAAAGACTGAGACCGAAATTGAGACAGACATCGCGGCAAGGCTAGCAGGCGGAAAGAGAACTGCCGCTTCATCGACTCACTCACATGCGCCAGCCATGCAATTGCCTGCCGTCCGGCATCGCGATACTCAGGTGCGGCGCCTGACCCGGCACTTCGAATTCGTAACTGAGCAGCAGGGAACCGGCCCGCATCTGTGTGCATGCCTGCTGCCACAAGGTCGGCATTGCCACAGGCGAAAGATAAGCAAAGATAACGTCGTATTCGCCGAAGTTAATTGAACGATAATCGCCACGCACAAATTCCGGCGAGACTTTCCCGCGCAGGCGCCGCCAGGTCGCGCGCAAGGCGCTGGCAGCCCAGGGCAGCGGCGCAATCTCGATACCTTTCAGGCGGCAATCGCTGCGCTGCCCGGCCAGATAAAATGCCAGGCCGCCGAATCCGCTGCCTATGTCGACGATACGCAAGGGCCGCTGAAGCAGGAGCGCCGCCACCTGTTCCCACGCAGCCTGGCCGGAAGGATAGTACGGAACCCGGGTACGGAAGGTGGTCCAGTACAGCGCCGCCAGCACCAGGAATACCGACAGAAAAAGCCAGGAAGGCAGGTTCAGCGCATGCGCGCCGAGCAGCGCCAGCGGCAGGAAGAACTGGATCGGCAGCCACCATGAAGGCAGGCGGCGCCAGGACAACAGCGCCGCCGTAAACGCTTGCAGCAGCGCGGCGGCGGGCAAGGTGATTTGAAGTCCGCTCAGGCGCCAGAGCGCATGCAGCGATACAAAGACGATGAGCAGGGCCAGCGCCTGCAGCAGCAGCGCCCAAAGGATGGGTAAAGCGCGGGTTTCCGGCCTGTGCGCTGGCGCCAGGCCTTGCAGTTCAGTCATCGCTAGATAGGAAGGTGTTTCAGGCGGCGTTGCGGCTGGCTATAAAAGCCTACGGGCAATTCAGGCGGCAGCAACCCGCGCTTCCTGCCCGGCGCGCTCGGCAGCACCCGCCTTTTTGGTCTTGCCGGCGCGCGAAGGCATCTGGCACAGGCCGCAGGCATATCCTTTTTGCAGGTCGAAACTGTGGGTCACGAAATGGCCGCCGCACTTGCAGCAGGGGGTCGTGGTCAGCATATTGCTCTCGACGAAGCGCACCAGCGTCCAGGCACGGGTCAGCGACAGCAGCGCTTCCTCGCCCGGCTCCGGCGGCATCTGTTCGAGATAGAGCTGGTAGGACTTCATCACTGCTTCTATCCCGGTTACCTGCGCATGCTGCACCAGGTAGCGATAGATGCTGTAGTACAACGAGGAATGGATGTTCGGCTGCCAGGTGGTAAACCAGTCGGTCGAAAACGGCAGCATGCCTTTCGGCGGCGATACCCCTCTCAACTCCTTGTACAGCTTGAGCAGCCGCTCGCGCGACAGCGAAGTTTCCAGCTCCAGCAACTGCAGCCGGGCTCCCAGGTTGATCAGGTCGATGGCCAGACGGATTTCACGTGCCTCCGACACCAGGCTCTTTTTGCTCATGCTGCGCTTCCTCGGCGAATATGAATAAATTTCAGACGCTGGTCAGAATGCAAACGCCTCAGGCGATTGCTTCCACCGGTTGGCCGGCCATCAGGATGGCGGTATGGGAGCGGGCAAGGGAAACATCCTTGCTGTAATCGGTCAGCATGCTAAGAATGGAGTTGTCGTCAAAACGAAAGCGCGCCAGCATCATGCTGGTGCCGGCCAGCTTCAACAACTGCTGGGCGCTGAGTTTGACCAGAAGGTCGGCAATATCGGCATCGATCCCGAGACGAAAGATCGCAGTAGCGCGGTCAGAACGGATCATTTTTTGCGCCAGCATCAGATAACTCAGGTTGGCGTCCCGTATTTCCATTGTGATTTCGTTCATGTCCATCTTGATTCCCCCGAATCGTTAATACTTTTGATTTAGAGCAATATTGCGCTCAGGAATCATTCTCCGTTAGATGTTGGCTTTAGGAAAGTTGGGGGCTGCTGTATTTTTTGTCAGCGAGTAGCCGACAGACATGTAGGAGTCAGTCCTACAAAATGGGAGCGCGAGCATCTCCGGCCATCTGCAAAACCGGCCGGAAAGCTAGGTGAGACAAGGCTTTACGCGAATTCCACTTTCTCTAGTATTTCTTTAATGGAAGACCGTTGTAGCGAAAAAAATTTTATTTCCCGGTGGAAAAAATGCGTTGTATATCTGCATCTTCTTTCCATTTACGGCATGAAAACACATTCCTTTAGGCAAGACCGAATGTTTTTACAATCAGTTGCAATCCCAAAAGAGGTGAAAGTTATTATCTTTTTTGCATTTCCAGTGCGGATTCGGGGGGAATGCGCGTCTTACAGGTCAGTAAACGGCAGGGGGGAAAATAACTTTAGGGGTAAACCGCAATTTTTTTAAAATTTTTTAGTGCGGCCGAATAGTTGTCGCAAAGACATGACTTAAAAGCATGATTTAAAAGAATTCTTCAAAAGCACGGTTTAAACCCCTATCTCCGGCCAGGAGCGGCCCGCTTCCCATGATTACCGGCTTGTGGTACCGCTTCCCCAGCCTCAGCGACAGCCATTCAGGAGGAAGGCTGCGCTGATAATCAGCACCAGTTCGCCCTCAGCCGAGCGCGAGGTTCCGGTGATGCCGGGAACGCTGATGGCCGTCAGGGGCTTGATCACCAGATCCGCCGTTCCATCCACGCCATCAACCGCCAGGATATAAGGCGACGGCGCATTCACCACGATGCCTATGCCTTCTGCGGCCGGCGTATAACCGAGCACAGAAGCCAGGGAATAAACCGGCAACGGACGTCCCTGGTCCATGAAGACCGGACTGCCCACGACGCCCTTCATTTCTTCCGGCAATTCCACGACCCGCTCCACCAGCGACATCGGCATGCCCAGCAGGGCGCCCGCCGTCTTCAGCAGCATGGTGGGGACGATCGACATTTCGATAGGCAGCTGAATCAGGAAGCGCGTGCCTTTGCCGATCTGGCTGTGGAGGCTGACTACGCCACGGTGTTTTTCTACTGCGGTCCGCACCACATCCATGCCAACACCGCGACCGGAGACGCTATTGGCGACTTCCTTGGTCGAGAATCCCGGCAGGAAAATCAGCTTCAGCGATTCTTCCTCGTTCAACACGGCATCTTCGGCAATCAAGCCCTTGGAAACCGCCTTGCTGCGGATCGCCGCCGCATCGATGCCGCGCCCGTCGTCCGCCAGTTCTATCATGATGCTGCTGCCGGCCTGCCAGGCTTTCAGCAGGATGAGCGCGCGGGCCGGCTTGCCTTCCGCCAGCCGCACTTCCGCCGGCTCGATCGCATGGTCCAGCGAATTGCGCAGCATGTGCACCAGCGGATCGTAGAGGCTTTCGACCACCACGCGGTCCACTTCGGTTTCCGCGCCTTCGATGACCAGTTCGATATCCTTGCCGAGATCGCGCGCCAGTTCGCGCACCAGGCGCGGGAATTTCTGGAACAGGCGGCCAACCGGCTGCATGCGCGCCGACAGCGTGGCGTGCTGCAGCTCGGTGGAATAGCGCGAGGCGCGGCTCAGGGTTTCCTCGAGCTTTTTCATGATGTCGGCGGCGGCATCCTCGAAGCTGTGCTGCATCAGCTTTTCCAGCAGCACGCTGGCCTGGTTGGTGGCCTGCACCGACTCGCCGGCCACCTCCAGCAAGGCATCGAGCTTGCCGGAATCAATGCGTATGCTTTCCTCCTTGGCACCGCCCTTCTCTTCGCCGTCCTTGGCCGCCTTGGCAGGTTTCGCGGCTTTGACAGGCGCGGCCGGCGGCGTGGTCGATGCAACTGGCGATGTGGTTTCCGCAGTTGCCGGCATCGACGCTTCCGCCACGGCGAAGGCTTGCGATTCCGGCATGCCGGCCAGCACCTCGGCCGGCAAGAGCGCGCGGAAGTAGGCTTCCCAGTTGATGTTGTCATCCTGGGCGGCTGCGTTGGCAGTGTCGGTGTCGGCGGCGACGGCAACCACGGGCGACAGTATCGCCACCACCGGTTCCGCAGCGGCGTGCTCCGGGGATTCGCCCTCGATGGCATCGATCAGACGCTTTTCCAGCTGCGCCGGCAAGGGCTGCAGGCTTTCCACCGTTTCGCCGTCGGCCAGTTGGCTCAGCTGGTCGGCAACAAAGCCGCTGGCTTCCAGCGCGGCATCGATGGCCGATTGCGTGACCGGCGCTTTGCCGTTGCGCAGCGCATCGAACAGGTTTTCCGTCAGGTGGCAGGCCGACACCATGGGAGCGATGTTCATGAAACCGGCACCGCCCTTGATGGTGTGAAAGGAGCGAAATACGGTATTCAGGGCATCCATGTCGTCCGGCGTCCGTTCCAGCTTGAGCAGGTATTCTTCGACGTTGACTGCCAGGTCCATGGCTTCAACGACGAAATCCTTCAGCATGTCGTCCATCAGAACCCCAGGTCGGCCAGCAGGTTGTCGACGTCGTCCTGGCCCAGCGCATTCTTGGGCAGATCGGGGCCGGACATCAGGTCGGCCGGTTTGCCTTCCGGCTTGCCGGGCATGTATTCGGGCGCGTTCTCGCGCAGTATCTTCATCAATTCCAGTTCATGCGCCTGCGTGATGCTGACGATTTTCTTGATGATCTGGCCGGTGATGTCCTGGAAGTCCTGCGCCATCATGATTTCCATCATGCGCGCCTTCTGGCGCTCGGCGGTCTGTCCCACCAGTTGCGCGAACTGGCGCGATTGCTCGGCCAGGGCCTTGAATTCCTCCACCGACAGCTTGCCCTCGTACATCTGCTCCCAGGAAGCCGACAGCGTGCGGGATTGCAGCAGCAGCTCATCTTCCTCCGGCAAACCCTCGTCGACGGCATTCAAGACCTTGACCGCCGCCTTTTCCGTCAGATCGGCCACATACTCCAGCCGGCCGCGGGCGCTGCAAATTTCCGAGGTGGAGTTCATCAGCGTCTGGTCGTAACCCAGCTCGCGCATGGCATCGTGCAGATGGCGCGTGCAGCGGCCCACCTGCGCATACAGGTCGGCCACTTCCGCCGCATCGGCTGCCACTTCAGCGTTCGCATCCATGCCCGCCGCGTCCGATGCCGCCGCCTGTCCGGCGCCGGAGAATGCTTCGTGCTGCCCGGCGATGGAATCGAACAGAGCTTCCAGATCGTCCTCGCTGCCGCCGGATGCCGCGGCAGATGCCGGCGCCGGCACTGCTTCCGCGACCGCCTGGCCGTCCGCTATTGAATCAAACAGTGCTTCCAGGTCCTCTGCTTCGCTTGCCATGATAGGTAATTCCTCAATTTGGTCCGAATGCTCGTTCCCGACAGGTTGACGCTGGCCGGCTGGCGCTGCGGCCTTGCCATGCCCATCCTGACAGGAAAGGGATTGCTCCCGTTCCTGTCCTATATCGGCAGCTTATGGAAAGTCTGTAGGGGTAAATCGCTGCAGGGGCAAATTGCATGGCTTTTTGTCAGGCGCAGCGGCTGCCCGCGCGAACTTCCTTGCCAGGAAAACATCAGTAACAGCAGATGTCGCCGACCGCGGCTCTTTTCCCTTCTTTTTTCGAGGAGACAGCAATGGATGTGAAAACGCAGGCTGATGAAGGCATGGCCAAAGTGGCCGAACTGGTGAAAGAGATCAAGTTCGCCATGCTGACCACGCAATGCTCGGACGGGACTATGCATAGCCGGCCGATGAGTACCTTGCAAATGGATGAAAACGGTTATCTGTGGTTCTTCACCAGCCGGCATTCGACGAAAATCGCTGATATTGATGAAAATTGCGAAGTCAATCTCGCTTATTCACGGACCGACAAACAGGATTACCTGTCGGTCAGCGGCACGGCGGAAGTCGTGCGCGACCGCAGCAAGATGGAAGCCTTGTGGACGCCGTGGCTGAAACCCTGGTTTCAGGAAGGCCTGAACGACCCGGAACTGATATTGCTGAAGGTACGACTGAATGACGCCGATTACTGGGATGCGCCGGGCAGCGCGGTCAAGCGCCTGTACGGCTTGTCCAAGGGCGCGATGACGGGAGATACCGATGCGCTGGGCGAACACGGCCACGTCCGCAATCCCTCGGCAAGACATTGACCTCCCTTGGCTAGTACAGAAAAACGGCAGAGGCTGGCAAGCGCTCTGCCGTTTTTTATTTGCCGCCTCAACCTGGCTGCTAACGGCTAGGCTAACGACTAGCGGCTGTCGCGCCGCACCGGCTGCCTGGCGGCTGAGCCCCGGCGCCCGCGCTCATGCGGACTTCCCGAAAACTCGGGGATTTCGGCATTCCCCTCTGGCTCTGCTGCTGCCGCAGGAGAAGGACCGTGAGGGGTGCCCGGAGGCGCGCCTTCATTCGTGATGGCAGGCGCCTTGTGTGAACGCACAGGCGGTGCCGGAATGGCCGAGTATTCATTCTCCTTGCGCGCCGCCACTGCCTGCGACACGGCGCTCAGCACCTGATTGAGCGCGGGTATCTTGACCGGCTTGGTGATGGTGCCCGAGCGCGAAGCCGGCGTGCGAGCTGCCGCTTTCTTCTTGCCGCCTTTTGCCGCAGCGGGCTTTGCAGCCGCCGAAGCCTTGGTGCTTTTTGTTTTGGCGGGACCGGCCGCTGCCTTGCTTGCCGTTCCGCGCGAACTCGCCTGTTTTTTTGCGGGCGATTTTGATACGGCTGACGTCGCCGCGCCCGAAGCAGACTGACGAGCCGGCTTGGCGCCTGGTTTCGCCGTGGTAGCGGACTTGGCCGAAGCCGCTTTCGTAGCTTTCGTAGCTTTCGTAGCTTTCGTAGCTTTGGTGGCTTTGGTGGCTTTCGCAGGCTTGGCAGCTTTGACGGCTTGCGCCTTCACGCCGGCATCAACCGCCTTCACGGATTTTTTACCGGCCGTTTTTTTGGCGACTGTTTTTTTAGCGGCCGATTTCTTGCTGACCGCAGTTACCTTGCTGGCTGCAGGCGATTTCTGCTTCGATCGCACACTGCGGGCGGCGCTGGCTTCCTTCTGCACAGCCTTGCCTGCTTTGCGCTTGCCGGTTTCCGCATCGGCGCCGGGCTTGCGGCTGGCTGCTCCCTCCAGGCGCGCGGCTGCTTTCTCGTAACGTGCCAGCGTTTCCTCAAACAGTTTTTGTTTGACGACCGTATTCTTGTTGCCAGCAGCAGCACGGGTTCCGCGCGGAGCGACACGGCCGCGCGCTTCACGGGTCTGGCGCTCGGCCAGAGAACGGTATTTGTCGCGCGCGACACGGGCACGCCTGATGCGCTGGACCAAGCCCTTTTCACTAAGTCCGGTTGCCTGCGGCGCGAAACTCTCGTTGATGAGTCGGTACTCGACTTCCGTGCTTAACTTTTTTGCAGTGGTACGTGGGATCGTCATAAGGTCTCCATGGCTTAGATTGTCCGAGTTCGAACCTCTGCCGCGGAAAAAGTTGCCGAAACCTTCCGCTATTTATGATCTCGCTGTCATCGATGCGATAAGTGCGGCACGATAAGCCGAATAGGAATGGCATGCGCAGCGCGCTTCAAAATGTCTCGCACGCGACGTCGTTCTTGTTCGCCTGCTTGGCCCGGATCATCAGCTTGTCGGCACTTTCCAGTGCAGCCTCGATATTGGCCGGCGGCGTCGTGAAGCTGGCCGCGCCGATGCTGAAGCTGAGGGGCCACTGCTCCTTGTCCATCAAGGCATCCATTTTTTCCTTCAGCTGGCATGCCATGCGATGGGCGGCTTCGGTATCGCTTTCCGACAGCAGGATGGCGAATTCGTCGCCGCCCAGGCGGCCGATGGCATCGATTTTCCGCACGCTGTCGCGCAGGCTGCGTGCCACGCCTTTCAGCACGCGATCGCCGGCATGATGGCCCAGTGCGTCGTTTATCTGCCTGAAGTTGTCGCAGTCAAAATAAATCAGCGCGAAAGGATGGCCGTACTGCCTGGAACGCTCGATTTCCCGGTCGAGCGCCGCATAAAAACCATTGCGGTTCAGGGTGCCGGTGAGACTGTCGTGTTTGGCCATAAGCAAGCCATCTTCGCGCAATTGCTTCAGCCGGGTCTGCATGCCTATCAGCAGAAGCACGACCAGAAAATCCATGCCGCGGTCGATTTGCCAGAACATGTTCTGATGCACGCCCGCTTCGCGCCCTATCAGTTCCTGGACCATCAGCATGACCACGGCGAAACCCACGCCCCAGCGCGCTCCCACGAACCAGGCCACGAACAGCGTCGGCATCAGGTGCAGCGGCAGCAGGCTGACGTTGGCCCCGGTCGCAACATCGATGGCCGCAACCGCCAGAAACCCGACCATGCCGATGGCCATGGCCAGCTGACGCGGCAGCAGGGTGCGGCTTTCCCAGCTGCGCACCCGGAAGGGCTGATAGCCGGCGCGCCGGCGCCAGCGGCGCAACGCATAAAGCCGCCACACGCCGCTGATGGTGAGATACGCGATCAGCGCCGTCAGAGCGGCCAGCACCAGCAAACCCAGGCTGAGCGCCGGCCCCACTCCAACGGCCCAGTCTGCGAGATTGTCCAGCCAGCTCTGGACTTCGGACTGCTTGCCGATGATCTCGCCCACTTTTTCATCCAGCATGACTTCTTCGCCGTTGCCGCCGCTGCTGTCTTTGCCCAGCGGCGTGGCGCCCAGCAGGAAACCGCCCAGCCGATAGGCAAGGTAATACATGGGAGCGAAAGTCAGCGGATTGCTGATGAAGGTGCCGAGCGCGGCCACCGGCAAATTGGCACGCGCGACAATCGCAAACAGGGCCGATGCCGGGATCTGCGCAAACGGCATCAGGATGCCGAAGAACAGTCCCACCGCCGCACCGAGCGCGACCGACTGGCGATTGAATTGCCACAGGAAATGATGCTGCAGATGGCGGCCGAATGGCCTGAGCAGGCGACTATTCCGGATTTTCTCCGGTGTCGGAAAGTACTTGAAAAAACGTGATCGACGCATTCGCACCTCTATCAAAGCCAGCGATGTGAGGCCTGTTCCGGCGCCTGCTCGCTTTGCATTGTAGAGAGCGTTATTCAAGGCTGGCTTGCGCAGGTCGGCGTTTTCCGGCGATTGCCGCACCGCCTGCTGCAAATAGGAGCGACCAGAACGAATCGAGTTCCGCAGTCGGCATGCATCAGGAAAATCGTCGCTTGCAGCTTTCCCGTCTGAACTATCCCTCGCTTGAACTATCTCTATTTCCGGCCTGCGCTTTTCTGTCAAAGTGTCAACGATGCGCCGGGGGACTTCCCACACAAGAAAACACGAAAGCAGAACCAGCATGCTGCAGGATCACGATGCGCAAACATCTGCCGGACCCCGCTCGGGACATCGCAGTCCGCTGCAGTTGCTGGCCTATGGCGCGGCTTTTTTCTATGCGTTCGGCCTGCTCTTCATCGCGCTGGCGCTGACCGTCTGGTTTGCCGCCGATATCTTGCTACTGGTGTTTGCCAGCATGCTGCTGGCCGTTTTCCTGCGCAGTTCCAGCAAGCTGCTCAGCCGCGCCTTGCCGCTTCCCGTCGGCCTCTCGCTAGTGCTGGTCAGCCTGTCCCTGATCCTGCTATTCAGCATGATGGCCTACCTGATGGCGCCCAGCCTGGTTACCCAGGCGCGGCAACTGTACGACGCGGTACCCTTGTCGCTTGAGCGGCTGTACACCTATTTACTGAGCTACGAACGGTTTCACAACGTCGTGCAAACCCTGCCGCCACTGCAGGACATGGTGCCCGAATTTTCCAAGGTGCTGGGTCAGGCGCAGGCAGTGTTTTCCGGCGTGCTGAATCTAACCACCAAGCTGCTACTGGTGCTGTTCATCGGCCTGTATCTCGCCGCCCAGCCCGACATCTATATCCGCGGCCTGCTCAGATTATTCTCGCCAGAAAAAAAGCCGCGCATGCAAGCCGTGCTGCAGGAGCTGGAACAAACCCTGACGCTCTGGCTGCTCGGCAAACTGGCCGGCATGCTCGTGATCGGCACCGCGACCGGCATGGCCCTGAGCCTGCTCGGGGTGCCGATGGCGAGCGCGCTGGGCCTGCTCACAGGCCTGCTGAATTTCATTCCCTACCTCGGGCCAGTGCTGGCCGCCATTCCTACCTTGCTGATCGCCTTTTCCAAGGAGCCGATGCTGGCGCTGTATGCGATGCTGTTCTACATCGGCCTGCAACTGGCAGAGAGCTACATCCTCACGCCTTTCGTGGACCGCCGCACAGTATCGCTGCCGCCCGCGCTGACCATCACCGTGCAGGTGATCATGGGTATCTTCTTCGGGATGCTGGGCATCATGCTGGCCACGCCGCTGGCGGCGGTGGCCTATGTGATGATCAACATGCTGTATGTGGAGGATGTGCTGGGAGATGCGCCGGGAGAGACGCAGACAAAGGCTGCGACGCCCCTGCCTGGCGGCGGCTGAATAGGTGCGTCGCGCCTAGCTGGCGTCCGCTTGCTGCCGGTAATGCGCCAGCGCCTGCACGGCGTCTTCCAGGCACGGCAGCAGGCTTACACCGCGCGGCGTGCTGGGCAAACCCTGCACGCCGGCGCCGCCAGCCCATAACTTCACCCGCAACGGCAGCCCGGCACGCAGTTCGCGCAGCATCGGAAGAATCCGCTTCTTCGGAAAGGCCAAGCTAAAGGAAAGTGCCAGGATATCGACCCGGTAATCGGCGGCGGCCCGCACGATTTCTTCCAGCGGGGACTGCGGCCCGAGGGAAATGCAGCACGCCTGCTTCGCCGACATCACCGTCTCCAGCAACAGCAGGCCGAGCGTATGCGCTTCGCCAGGTACCGTGGTCATCAGGATGCGCGGCTCGCCCTGCGGCTGCAGCAGCGCTGCCAGTCCTTCGCGCATAAGTCCCTGCACGATTTCCGAGTACAGATGTTCATCCCTCACCGCGATCGCGCCGCTGGCCCAGGCCTCACCCACCTGCCGGTTCATGGCCGGCATCACCTCTTTTGCAAAGGCAAGCAGTCCATGCTGCTGCAATTGCTGTTTCAGCTGCTCGCGCACGACAGCCGGATCGCGCGACTGCAACCAGCGCACGACCGGGGGGCACTCATCAGGCGCCAGGCTGAGCGAAGCGACCTGCTGCAGGACCCGGCTTTGCGCTTGCAGCTCGGGCAGCAGTGCAGGCACCACCCGGGATGGCCGGCCACCGGCATCCAGCAGCTGCTTGATCAGCTTGAGACGCTCCAGCTGCTCGGCGGGATAAAGACGATTGCCATTGACATCGCGGGCAGGCGTCGGAAATCCGTAACGTGTTTCCCACTTGCGCAGCACTTCCTTGGCGATACCGGCATCCATTGACACTTGGGCAATGGAAAGTGATTCAGACATAAAAAGGTCCTGAGTACGAGACGTGGCAAGTCTATCTTACTTTCATTTAAGTGCAAATTGTCTAAGACAAATTTATGTTATATTCCTTTCCCGAAAATAATTATGCTTTCAAAAACATATAAGAAGCTTCATCCAGAGCGTGAAAATAGGCTTCTTTCGGGCTTGCGCAGGAAGTTTCCTTTCCTCGGGAAGCAAAAGCACGTCTTTTGAGTTTTTGAAGTTTCACTTCTATGTCTCATCTTCTGACGAAAGAGTGTTATGAAATCCGTATCGATATCCCTGGGCAAGAAGCTCGCCCTGAGTTTTGGTGTGATCGTGGCCTTGATGCTGTTCCTGGCAGCCTTCTCGCTCTACAAGATGCATGAAGTCGAAACCGTCGTAAGCGAACAGAACCAGATTCGCACCGAAAAGCTTGAGCGGCTCTACACGATACGCGAGGCGCTGGCGCAAACTGGCCTGGCCGCGCGCAATGCCTATATCTTCAGCGATAGCGCAGATGCTGCCCGCGAGCTGGACATCCTGGATCGCGAGAAGACGCTTTATCTCGAGACGCTGCAAGCAGTCACGCCACTGTTTCGCGGCAATCCGCAATTCGAGAAGGTGCGCGCCGGGTTGCTCAACATGGCGGAAGAACTGAAGCGGCCGCGACAATTCCGCAACAGCGGCGAGATGCAGGCGTATGGTGAATTCCTGGTCAAGGAATGCAGCCCGCTGCGCCGGCAGATCGTCGCGGATCTCGACCTGCTAGTAAGCGCCTTGCAGCAACTGAGCAACGAAGGCACGCAGGCGGTGGACCAGACCATCGTGCAGTCCGGCGTCGTCATTTCCATCCTGGCTGGCTTGATCCTGCTGTCCAGCACCCTCATCGGCGTGGCAGTAACCCGCGGACTGCTGCGCCAGCTGGGCGGCGATCCGGCCTATGCGTCCGGGATTGCCAACCGCATTGCGCAGGGCGATCTCACGGTCGATATCGCCACCCGCCCCAATGACCGCGTCAGCCTACTGTTTGCAATGAAAACCATGCGCGACGGGCTGGTCAACATCGTGTCGCAGGTACGCACCAGCACCGATACGATTGCCACCGGCTCTCGTGAAATCGCCTCCGGCAACCAGGACTTGTCGTCGCGCACCGAAGAACAGGCTTCGTCGCTGGAACAAACCGCGTCGTCGATGGAAGAACTCACGTCCACCGTCAGGCAGAATGCCGACAATGCCCGCCAGGCCAACCAGTTAGCAGTGGTGGCTTCCGAGGTGGCGGTCAAGGGCGGCTCGGTGGTTTCCGAAGTGGTGCATACCATGGACGACATCAACGAATCGTCGAAGAAGATCGTCGACATCATCAGTGTCATTGACGGCATCGCGTTCCAGACCAACATCCTGGCGCTGAATGCCGCCGTGGAAGCGGCGCGCGCCGGCGAGCAGGGTCGCGGTTTTGCGGTGGTGGCCAGCGAAGTGAGAAGTCTCGCGCAACGCTCGGCATCGGCAGCCAGGGAAGTCAAGGAACTGATAGACAATTCCGTGCAGAAGGTGGAAACCGGTTCGGCGCTGGTTGGCGAAGCCGGCAATACCATGAGCCAGGTGGTTGAGAGCGTGAAGCGGGTGACCGACATCATGACGGAGATTACCACCGCCAGCCAAGCACAGGCGTCAGGCATCGAGCAGGTAAACCAGGCGGTAGCGCATATGGACCAGGGCACGCAGCAGAATGCCGCGCTGGTGGAGGAAGCGGCCGCCGCGTCGCAGTCCATGCAGCAAGAGGCGGCGAACCTGGCGCGGATCGTCAGCGTGTTCAGACTCTCCGGCGGACAGCCTGGTGCAGCAAGCTAGTACGACTACCGGCGGGAAGCTTGCGCCTGCGGCAGCTGGCAGAAAAATAAAATGGGGGCTGAACCAGCCCCCATTTTTTATTGCCGGCGACTCCTTAATGAAGCGATGGCCGCATCAGTCTACCGTCGCACCGCTGTCCTTCACCACCTTCGACCATTTGGTCGCTTCGGCCTGTACAAACTTCGCAAACTCTTCAGCCGAAGTGCCGACATATTCCGAGCCGGTGTCGGTCAGGACTTTCTGAAATTCCGGCTGCTTCATCGCGTCCTGGGTGGCCGCATTGATCTTGTTGATGATTTCCTTGGGCGTGCCGGCCGGTGCGAACATGCCGTACCAGGCGTAGGAAACCAGCGTCGGATAACCGGATTCGGCGAAGGTCGGTACATTGGGAATCAGGTCGGAACGACGGTCTGCCGTTACCGCAATCACTTTCACCTTGCCAGCGCGGATATGCGGCATGATCGCAATCATGCTGTCGAACATCAGCGGAACGTGGCCGCCGAGCAGGTCGGAGATAGCCGGTGCAGAACCCTTGTACGGCACGTGCGTCATTTCCAGGTTCAGGGTCGAGCGGAACAGTTCAGCCGTCAAGTGCTGAGGCGTTCCGGGACCGGAAGAGGCATAAGAAAACTCGCCTTTCTTCGACTGGATATGCGCAATCAGTTCCTTCAGGTTATTGACGGGCATCGAGGGATGCGTGACCAGGACCAGCGGAACGCGCAGCAGGTTGGTAACCGGAATCAGATCCTTGGAGGGATCGAACGGCATTTTCTTGTACAGGGCGGGATTGATGACGATGGGTGCGCTGGACGTGATCAGCAGCGTATGGCCATTCGGCGCTGCCTTGGCAGCCGCCGCGCTACCGATATTGCCGCCGGCGCCGCCGCGGTTGTCGATGATGAAAGGCTGGCCCAGCGATTCCGTCAGGCGTTTTGCCACCGGTCTTGCGGCGATATCCGAAGGACCGCCCGGCGGCCACGGAACGATGACGTTGACGGAGGAAGTCGGCCATTCCTGCGCGGCAGCATTCCAGCCAACCATGGCGAGCGGTAAACCGACTACCGCTAACATTTTGAGAAAACGTGTCGATACTTTCATTTGATACTCCTTGTGCCTTGAAGAAGCCGTTCATCGCCAACGTTGCCGGGCGAACCTGCCGGCAGTCTACCCAAAAACAAATTCCTTAACATTAAATAAATCAAAAGAGAGATAAATCACTTTGGCGGCTCTCCCAAGTCCGGCAGCGCCCTCTCTTTTGCACCAAATGTAACAAACCCCGCATGAAATCTAGCGGTTTCCAGTCCAAAACTCCCTTATGAAAACTCACGTAGCCGGCTCTTCCAAACAACGACCATGAAATGGTCATAATCATCCAAGAAAATTAATCCATACAATCAAGGCCTTATAAAAATATTTTGATATCGATCAAATTATTTCAATTTTCTATGTGGCAATATTTCTCTGTAGTAAATTTGTAACCAACAATGATGGCTACGCGGATCTCGACACCATGACCTCTTCCTTCCCGCCTTCCCCGGCGTTTTTGTGCGATGGCACCGGAGTGGCTTTGCCTGAGCAGGAAGTGAAGGAGCGCAAGAGTTTTCTCGAACTGTCGGAGCATGACGAAAGCCTGTTACGCAACCTGCATGCCAAGCTGAATCAGGAAGGCGGCGAACTGGCGGAAGCATTTTATGAGCATCTGCTCAGGTATCCGCGACTTGCCGACCTGCTGAAACATCCCGGTACACTAGCGCGCCTGAAGAAAAGCCAGGCGGCCTACTTCCAGGCCCTGACCGCCGGCAGTTACGGGCCGGCCTATGTACAGGAGCGGGTGGACATAGGCATCATCCACCAGCGCATCGGTCTCGATCCCAAGTGGTATATCGGCGCTTACCGCAAATACCTGTCCCATCTTTTCCCGCTGTTGCAGCGCCTGTATGCGGATCAGCCTGATACGCTGCTGGCTACTTACGATGCGCTGATCAAGATTGTTTCCTTCGACATGAGCCTGGCGCTGGATGCCTACTTCGAAGCCGACAAGCGCGAAATCATCCGCCACAAGGAATACGCGGAGCAGTTGATCACGGCATTGCCGGATGGACTGGCGGTGGTCGATGAGGCCATGGAGATACGCTCGCACAACCCTGCCATGTCCCGGCTGCTGTGCTTGTCCGAAGCCGGTACGGTAGCTTCGCCCTTCTTTTCTGTCGCTGCCGGAAAACCGGACCTCACCAGCGAGAGCCAGCACCTGGTAGGCCATGATCTTGCCGCACTGCTGCCCGATGCCGCCTTGCAGGAAACCGTTTCGGAAGTCATACATTCCGGCAGTCCCGGCAAGGGCATGCTGGTCAAGCTCGCCAGTCATCAAAATAACCGGCATCTCGACATACAGGTATCGCCGGTATGGGTAAATCAGCAGCCCTGCGTGCTGCTGATTGCCAAGGATGTGACGGAACGGCTCAAGATACGCAACGAACTGCGCGAAAGCGAAGAGCGTTTCCGCCTCACCTTCAATCTGGCCGGCGTCGGGCTGGCGCATGTCGCATCGAACGGAAAGATCCTGCGCGTGAACCAGCGCATGCAGGAAATTCTCGGATACAGCGAACAGGCATTGCAGGAAATCGATTACCTGGAAATGATCCACCCCGACGACCGCGATGCCGACCGCATACCCTTGCAGCAGGTGTTGCGCGGCGAGACCGATTCCTACTCGCTGGAAAAACGTTATCGGCACAAGCAGGGCCATTACGTGTGGACGCAGTTTTCCATGTCCAGCATCAGGGCGGACCAGGAAGCCGACCGGTATTTCATCGTGGTGCTGGAAGACATTTCCGAACGCAAGCGCCATGCCGAGGAACTGGTGCGCATGGCGCAGTACGATGCGCTGACCACGCTGCCCAATCGCGTGCTGCTGCATGACCGCCTGCAGTATGCAATGCGGGTGGCCATGCGCACCAAAAAGCAGCTTGCATTACTGTTCCTGGACCTGGACCGCTTCAAGGATGTCAACGACAGCCTGGGCCATGAAGCCGGCGATCAGATGCTGAAGGAAATCAGTCAACGGCTGCTTTCCCAGTTGCGCGGCAGCGATACGGTGGCCCGTCTGGGCGGCGATGAATTCGTCATCCTGCTGCACGATATCGAGCGTGAGGAGCAGGCGGCCACCGTGGCGCGCAAGGTGCTGACTGCCATCGCCAAGCCGATCACCATCAGGAACGTGGAATTCCTGCCGACCGCCAGCTTGGGCATCAGCCTGTTTCCCCGGGATGGAGAAGATGGCGAAACGCTGCTGCGCAATGCCGATATTGCGATGTACCGCGCCAAGGAGCTGGGCAAGAATACTTTCGAATTCTATTCGGAAGCGATGAACCAGGCGCTGATGAACCGCCTGAAGATAGAAAGCGGCCTGCGCCATGCGCTGGACAACCAGGAATTCATGCTGCACTTCCAGCCCCAGGTGCGTGCCGATTCCGGCGCGGTGATCGGCGCTGAAGCCCTGATACGCTGGACGGCGGCCGATGGCAGCGCCATAGGGCCGGATACTTTCATTCCGATTGCGGAAGAAAGCGGCCTCATTGTTCCCATCGGAGATTGGGTCTTGCGCGAAGCCTGCCGCCAGGCCAGTTTATGGCATGAGCAAGGCATAGGCCCGGTGTTCATCACCGTCAACTTGTCGGCCCGCCAGCTGCGCGATGACATCGTTGCGCTGGTAAGGTCGGCGCTGGATGAAACCGGCTGCGATCCGGCTTGCCTGGAACTGGAGCTGACGGAAAGCATGCTGATGCAGTCGCCGGACGAGATCGCGGAAAAGCTGCGGCAATTGCGCGACCTGGGCGTGCATATTGCGATCGACGATTTTGGAACCGGTTATTCCAGCCTGACTTACCTGCGCAAATTCCCGATCGACACCCTGAAGATAGACCGGCATTTCATCGCCGAACTGAATGAAGACGGCGATAGCATGGCCATCGTGCGCGCGGTGATTGCGATGGGACGCGCGATGGGTTACCAGGTGGTGGCCGAAGGTGTGGAAACGCAGGACCAGATTGACCTGCTCAAGCGTGAAAACTGTCATGCGATGCAGGGATATTTCTTCAGCCACCCGGTGCCGGCGCCGACCTTGCTGCGCATGCTGCATGAAGGATTCGATTCGCCGACCGGCGATCATTTTTCCGCACCTATGCAAAACGCTGCCTAGGCGCAACCCTGGCTCGAATGCCCGGGCCGCACAGGTTTAGTGTTATGTTTGGTTTTTATTTTTAATTTGCACAAAGACAGGACGGCTTCTCCTCCCTCTTAACCGGGAAGCCGTTATACCGTAACGCGATGGGGCGACTCTGTCGGAAGCAGTTTTTTTTCATCTTAATGCTTACACTCGAAATATCTCCGCCCGACCTCACCAACCAGTTGCACATCCTCAAGGTAGCCCTTAACGCGCGCGACAGTTATACCAATGCCCACAGCAACCGCGTGGTTGATCTCGCCACCGAACTGGGAAAGCGCTGCAGCCTGTGCGAGGCGGAACTGAACACACTGCGCATGTCCGCCGCCATGCATGACATCGGCAAGCTGGGCGTACCGGACAGTATCCTGCTGAAGCCCGGCCGCCTGTTGCCGGACGAGTGGGAAATCATGCAAAGCCATGTCACCGTGGGACAGAAAATCGTGAGCAGCGTGGACATGGAGGATATAGACCAGATCGGTCTCAACGTCCGTCATCATCACGAGGCTTTCAACGGCTCAGGTTATCCGGACGGCTTGCGGGGTGAGGCGATTCCCGTAATGGCGCGCATCATTGCGCTGGCCGACAGCTATGATGCAATGACAACTACCCGCCCCTATCGTCAGGCAATGAAGCATGAGCGTGTGATGGAAATTCTCTCGGACGAAGCAGGCCGTAATTTTGATCCTTATCTGCACATGAAATTCTTGCCCTTGGTGGAACAGTTGAAAAACAAATGCGCATGAAGGGATAACAAACTTTGCAAGTTCGCATTTGCCTAATCACTAATCCTTAAGCTTGCGCCTGCGTCCTTATAAGACAAGGGCCTCTGTTTAGGATACACTTGGACCGCACCATTCTCGTGCATTTCTATTTCCGTGTTTCGTGGTGATGCGCTTATGACCCAACCGATCAGCTTCACGCAAGACAGCTCTTCCTGCTCAAGCCAGCTGGATGTGGAAACCTTGCGTACGCGTTGCTCCGCTTGCAGCATGCATGAACTGTGTCTGCCCATGGGCCTGGATGAAGGCGACATAAACCGGCTGGACCAGATCATCGGACGCCGCCGTCGCATTCCCAAGGATGGCACCTTGTATCGTGTTGGTGACAGCTTCACCAATCTCTACGCGATTCGTCTCGGACATTTCAAGACCTTCCAGATCAGCCAGGGCGGCAGCCAGCAAATTACCGGTTTTCAGATGGCAGGCGAACTGCTCGGCATGGATGCCATCAGTACCGAGCGGCATCAGTGCAATGCTATAGCACTGGAAGATAGCGAAGTGTGCGAAATTCCATTTTCCCGACTGCAGGATCTGTTCAGCGAAATCCCGACCTTGCTGCGACATTTCCATCGCATGATGAGCCAGGAAATCACGCGTGAGCAAAGCGTGATGCTGCTGCTGGGAAGCATGCGGGCGGAACAGCGCTTCGCCGCATTTCTGACCAACCTGTCCTCGCGCTACGCGATGCGCGGCTATTCCTCCACCGAATTCCAGCTGCGCATGGGCCGCGAGGAGATCGGCAATTACCTGGGATTGACGATAGAAAGCATCAGCCGCCTGCTCAGCAAGTTCAAGAAGCAAGGCTTGATCAAGGTAAGCAACCGCGACCTGGAAATCGCCGACCTCTCCACCCTGAAAGCCGTCGCGGCCGGCACGCAGAGCTGCGGGTAATCATCCGGCTTCCTGCCAGGATAGACATCAAACTAGACATCAAACGAACAGGGGCGCCAAGATTGACGCCCCTGTTCATTCCCCCCGGCTTCCTGTCAGGCAGGATTCATTAGCGGCTGCAGCACGATGGCGGACTGATCCGGCCAGCGCCATTCGCCATGCAGGCGCCAGGCCCGCTCCTGGCCCTCCAACTGCACGCGCCAGCGCGTGTGCTCCAGCGCAGGCAAGGCCACCGCGAAGCTGCCGTCGGCATCGGCATGCACGTTCAGCGTAAGGTCATGCGCACGCTGGGTGGGATGGACCAGGCGTATGGTCATGTCATCGCCCGCGCTTTCCATCATGCCGCTGACCTTGCCCTGCAGGCGACCGCTCTCGGCGGCAAATTGCATATCCACTTTCAGGCCAAGCTCGGCGGCAACCCGGTCGCGCCGCAGATCCTGATTGATCGCCTTGCCCTGCTTGTAATAGTCATCCACCACCAGCGCATCTTCAGCTTCCATCGACAGCCAGATGATGTGTATGCAGGCCGCCATCACAATGGCGGGGCCCAGCATCAGCAACCATGGCCAGCGGTGCTTGTACCAGGGCTTGTTATCTTTCATAGTCATGGAGACGCTTGCATTCATAAAAACCTCTTCGGGTTGGCTTATTGCCGTGGCAGATAGTAGGCTGACTTCTGTTTCAAGGTGACATTTTCATCGGTCATGGAACGCAGCTCAAATTCAATCTCGTTCGAGCCAGTCCGCCCTTCGCCCCATGCCACACGGACCGTGACCGGAATGGTGCGTGAACTGACTGCACCGACCTCAATCTCCACTTCGGGCTCCAGGGAAATGGTATCAATGCCCGATACATCCAGCCGGTACACGTGCGGCTTTTCATCGGTGTTCATGATCTGGATGCGGTAGACGTTTTCCAGCATGCCGTCACCCGCTTCCCTTCCCATGACTGCACGATCACGCAAAACTTCCATCTTGACCGGCATGCGCATGGACAGCGAGGTAGTGAAAGCCGCGATGATGAGCCACAGGACCACTGTATAAATCAATATGCGCGGGCGGAAGATGCGCTTGCGCATTTCGGCAAACGACCAGCCCTTGTCCATGGCATTCTCGGTGGAATAACGAATCAGGCCGCGCGGCGAACCTATCTTGTCCATCACCAGATCGCAGGCATCGATGCAGGCAGCACAACCTATGCAATCGAACTGCAAGCCGTTGCGGATATCGATGCCTGTGGGGCAGACCTGCACGCACATGCTGCAATCGATGCAATCGCCTTTGCCTTTTTTATCCTCACCCTTGGCACGCGCGCCACGCGGTTCACCACGTTTCAGATCATAGGTGATGATCATCGAGTCCTTGTCCAGCATCACGCCCTGGAAGCGCGCATACGGACACATGTAGCGGCACACCTGCTCGCGCAACCAGCCGGCATTGCCGTAGGTGGCAAACGCATAAAACAGGATCCAGAAGGTTTCCCACGGACCCAGCCTGAAATTCATCACTTCCTGTTCCAGCACCAGGATGGGCGTGAAGTAGCCGACGAAGGTGAAGCCGGTCCACAGCGAAATTGCGCCCCAGGTCAGATGCTTGCCGCCCTTTCTCGCAATCTTCTCTGCGCTCATGGTCTGCTTGTCCAGGCGCATGCGCGCGCTGCGCGTGCCCTCGAACTTGCGTTCCACCCAGAGGAAAATTTCGGTATAAACGGTTTGCGGGCAACTGAAGCCGCACCACACGCGCCCTGCCACAGCGGTGAACAGGAACAGCGACAGTGCACAAATAATCAGCAGCACCGTCAGGTAGATAAAGTCGTGCGGCAGGAAAACCAGGCCGAAGATATAGAACTTGCGCGATACTAGGTCGAACAGCACGGCCTGCCTGTCGTTCCATGTCATCCATGGCAGGCCGTAGAACACCAGCTGGGTCAGCCAGACGAAGACCCAGCGCCAGTTGGCGAACCGGCCCGAGATTTCACGCGGATAAATTTCCTGCCGCTTCTCATACATCGAGATGACTGCAATGGTAGGAACTTCCTTATGGGCCGGTTTCATGCTTCTGCTCACTGTTTGTTGCTTACGTTTGCTGCCTGCGCCGGCCGCCTGCAGGGCGACCGGCATTGATACTGCTACTGCTGTTGCTGCTTATTGCTCTGGCACCTGATTGATGGTGTTGGACAGACTCCATACATAAGCAGCCACGACATGGGCTTTCGCTTCTCCGAGGAAGCCTCCGAAGGGCGGCATGACATTGTTGCGGCCTTCGCGTATCGACTTCATCACGCTGTTCACATCGCCGCCGTGCAGCCAGACGCGGTCGCGCAGATTGGGCGCGCCCAGCATCTGATTGCCGCTGCCGTCGGCGCCGTGGCAGGCGATGCAGGCGGAGTAAGAAGCTTTGCCCAGCGTGGTCTTGATCGGATCGGTGGTGGCGCCCGACAGGCTGCGCACATAGTGTGTGACGTTTTCCACTTCCTTGGCGCCGATGATGGCTTCCATCGGCGGCATCATGCCCGTGCGTCCATTCACGATGGAAGCCTTGATGGCTTCGGGCGTACCGCCGTACAGCCAGTCCTTGTCGGCCAGATTCGGAAAGCCGCGGCTGCCGCGCGCATCGGAACCGTGGCATTGCGCGCAGTTGTTCATGAACAGGCGCTCGCCGATCACATGCGCCTGCGGATCGGCCGCAACGGTTTCGATGTTCTGACTCAGGTATTTCTCGAACAGCGGGCCATATTGCGCATCGGCCTTTTCCATCTCCTGCTCATAGCGCTTGGCCGAATCCCATCCCAGCTTCCCCTCGAACGCTCCCAGACCGGGGAACAGCACCAGGTAGGCGACGCCGAAGATGATGGTGAGATAGAACATCCACATCCACCAGCGCGGCAGCGGATAGTTGTACTCGGTCAGATCGTCGTCCCAGACGTGGCCGGTGGTCGGTATCTTGGACGGTTCCTTCTCGTTCGGATCGATCTTGACCCTGATCTTGGATTGCGCCCACAGCAGCACCGCGCAGCCGACGATGCCTAGGACCGTCAGTACGACGATGTAATGATCCCAGAATGCATTGGTGAAATCAGCCATGGCGACCACCCTCCTCTTCGTGCGGCATAGTGTCGGCAAATGGCAGGTGCGCTGCCTGGTCGAAGTCCTCGGCCTTGTGGCGGATATAGACCCACCAGGTGATGCCGATGAAGCTCAGGAAGCACAGTAGCGTGATGAGGCTGCGTGCGTCGGTCAGGATAGTTTCGATTCCCATGATTATCTCTGTACTTTAATGTGAGTACCCATGCCCTGCAGATAGGCGATCAGTGCGTCCATCTCGGTCTTGCCTTCCAGCTCGGCCGATGCTGCCGCAATTTCCTCTTCGGAGTAGGGATGGCCCAGCGCCTTCAGTGCGCGCATCTTGGGGCTGATCAGCGCAGGATCAAGCTTGGCGGTAGACAGCCACGGATAGGACGGCATGTTGGACTCGGGCACGACATCGCGCGGATTTTCCAGATGCACGCGATGCCATTCATCGCTGTAGCGGCCGCCTACGCGCGCCAGGTCGGGACCGGTACGCTTGGAACCCCACTGGAACGGATGGTCGTAGACGAATTCACCAGCCACCGAGTAAGGACCATAGCGCTCGGTCTCGGCGCGGAACGGACGGATCATCTGCGAGTGGCAGTTGTAGCAGCCTTCGCGCACATACACGTCGCGGCCTGCCAGGCGCAGCGCGGAGTAAGGCTTCAAGCCCTCCACCGCTTCGGTGGTGCTCTTCTGGAAGAACAGCGGCACGATTTCCACCAGGCCGCCGATGCTGATAACCAGCACCACCAGCCCTATCATCAGCCACGGGCTTTTTTCAATCAGGTCATGTGTAAGCTTTTTCATGGTCTTTCCTTGAATCAGGCGTGAGCCGGAGCGAGTGCGGGGATAGGCGCTTCCACCTTCTTGCCGTCGCGCATGGTCATGAATACGTTCCAGGCCATTAGCACCATGCCGGCCAGGTAGAGCGCACCGCCCAGGAAGCGAATCACGTAGTACGGATAGGTAGCCCGGACCGATTCAACGAAGGTATAAGCCAGCGTGCCGTCGTCGTTTACCGCTCTCCACATCAAGCCCTGCATCACGCCGGCAATCCACATGGAAGCGATGTAGAACACCACGCCTATGGTGGCGACCCAGAAGTGGGTTTCAATCAGTTGCGTGCTCCACATTTCCTTCTTGCCGGACAGACGCGGAATCAGGTAGTAGATCGAGCCCATGGTGATGAAGCCAACCCAGCCCAGCGCACCCGAGTGCACGTGGCCCACGGTCCAGTCGGTGTAGTGCGACAGCGCGTTCACGGTCTTGATCGACATCATCGAGCCCTCGAAGGTGGACATGCCGTAGAAGGCCAGCGATACCACCAGGAATTTCAGGATGGGATCGGTGCGCAGCTTGTCCCATGCACCGGACAGCGTCATCGCGCCGTTGATCATGCCGCCCCAGGAAGGTGCCAGCAGAATCAGCGAGAACACCATGCCCAGCGACTGGGTCCAGTCAGGCAAGGCGGTGTAGTGCAGATGGTGCGGACCTGCCCACATGTAGGTAAAGATCAGCGACCAGAAGTGGACGATGGACAGGCGATACGAGTAGACCGGTTTATCGACCTGCTTGGGGATGATGTAGTACATCATGCCCAGGAAGCCTGCGGTCAGGAAGAAGCCCACCGCGTTATGGCCGTACAACCACTGCACCATCGCATCCTGCACGCCGGCATAAGCCGAGTAGGACTTCATCGCGGAAACGGGAATCGCTGCGCTGTTGACGATGTGCAGCAGCGCCACGGCCAGAATGAAGGCACCGTAGAACCAGTTCGCTACATAGATGTGCTGTACTTTACGCTTGATCAGCGTGCCGAAGAACACCACTGCATAGGAAACCCAGACCAGCGCGATCAGGATGTCGATGGGCCATTCGAGTTCTGCGTATTCCTTGCCGGAGGTATAACCCAGCGGCAGGCTGATCACGGCAGCGACGATGACGGCTTGCCAGCCCCAGAAGGTGAAGGCAGCGAGCTTGTCGGAGAAGAGTCTTACCTGCGAAGTGCGCTGAACGACATAGTAAGAAGTCGCCATCAGTGCACAACCACCGAAGGCGAAGATGACGGCATTGGTATGCAAGGGACGCAGTCGCCCGTAACTTAACCAAGAAACATCAAAGTTCAGGGCAGGCCAGGCCAGCTGAGCGGCGATGAAAACGCCGACCAGCATACCCACCACTCCCCATACCACGGTGGCAACGGCAAATTGCCTGACCACCTTGTAGTTATAGTTCAACGCAGTATCCACGTAAGATCTCCAGGGTCTAACACAATGGCCCTAGGGTAAGGATCTGAAGATCAAAAAACTTTGACTTGAATCAAAATGACCCCAGTCAATGAGAGCAGGAAACAGGAATTGACAGAATAAGCGGCGACTTATCAGGCGGGTGTATATGGCGATATAGATCGTTGCGATGACTGGCTCAGATTTGCCCGTCATTGATGGTTTATTCATGGCCCTGCATGCCATGCGGTGCGCAAAGCCAAAGTGCAGAACAAGAGAGGATTGCGAATCGGGAGGAGCAGTTAGGCTGGTTAGGCTGGTTAAGCTGTCAGGTTAGCCAGACCTGAAGAAAACCGCAGCAAGCCTAGCGCGGCTCCTGCTCATCCGCCACCTTGTCGTCATCCTGCAGTATGCGCATTGCCGGCCCCACCATGTCGTCGAACTGTCCGCTGTCCGACATGAAGAAGAAAACCGCGATCGCTGCGAAGACGATCAGTATGCTCAGGGGCACCAGCAGATATAGGGATTCCATCAGTGTGCTTCTTTCGTTATCAAGGCGCCAACCGGCTCCGGTTGCGCCGTCCGTGCTTCCCTCATATCGGCCCGGCGCAGGCGTAGTGCATTGATTACCACGATGGCCGAACTTACCGCCATGCCGATACTGGCCATCCAGGGTGTCAGCAATCCAAAGGCGGCGGCCGGAATCGCTGTCACGTTATAGAGTGTAGCCCAGCCCAGGTTCTGGCGTATCACGCGTATCGCCTGGGCCGCGACGCCGGACGCCGCCATAACCAGGCCCAGCCTGTCCTGCAGCAGCACCGCATCGGCACTGGTTTGCGCCAGCGCCGCGCCCTGCCCCATCGCAAACGATACATCTGCGGCGCGCAATACCGCTGCGTCATTGATGCCGTCTCCCACCATGGCCACGATGGCGCCCTGCCGCTGCAGCGCTTCCACGAATGCCAGTTTCTGCTGCGGCAGCTGTTCGCCATGCGCGTCCGGTATACCCAGCTCTGCGGCCACATGCCGGGTAACGGCCACATGATCCCCCGACAGCAGGATGACCTGCTTGCCCTGCTGCCTGAAATAATCCACCACTTGCTGGGCATCGTCGCGCAGCGTATCGGCCAATTCGAAACAGGCCAGCCATTCACCCTCGCGTCCCAGATAGACGGGCGTATGCATGGCGGACGCAGTCAATGAAAGGACAGCCTGCGTGATCGCTTCGACAAAATCGCGCGAACCCAGGCGATAGACCTGGCCATCGATAATGGCTTCCAGCCCGCTTCCCGGCGTATGCGTCAGCGCATCGAGGGCAATCGGTTCCGTGCTTGTTTTTTCAGCAGCATCGCGAATGGCGGCCGCCAGCGGATGAGCGCTGCTGGCTTCCATTGCCGCCGCCATCTTCAGGCAGGATGCCTGGTCCAGGCTGCCCAGCACCTCGGTATGCCGCAGCACCGGCTTGCCGTGCGTGAGCGTGCCGGTCTTGTCGAAGATGACATGCGTGACGCGCGACAGCGTTTCCAGCACATGCGCCTGCACCACCAGCACGCCGCCGCGCACCAGCCGGTCGGTCGCTGCCGCCAGCGCGGTCGGCGTCGCCATCGACAAAGCGCAGGGACAGGATACAACCAGTACCGCGATCGCGATTTCCCACGCGCGCTCCGGTTGCAGCCATTGCCACGCGAAGAACACGATCACGGAAAAGCTGAGCAATACGGCAACGAACTGCGCGGCAGCGCGATCGGCCCAGACCGAAATCTGCGGCTTGGATTGTCCCGCCTTGGCAATCAGGTTCAGCAAGGAAGCCAGCGTGCTTTCGCGCACCGGCCGCGTCACCCTGGCCAATACCGCCTGGCTGACCACGACGGCGCCGCCCGGCAGTTCATCGCCCAGCCCGCGATGCTGCGGCCGGCTTTCACCGGTCAGGAGCGATGCATCGATGCTGGTGCTGCCTTCCAGCACCACGCAATCGGCGGAAATCGCTTCGCCCGGCTTGATCAGGATGACATCGCCCTGCTGCAGCAAGGCAGCGGCCACGGTTTCCGTATCGCGCTGTTGCGGATAGCCCGCCATGCGCGAAGCCGAAGGCGGCAATGCATGTTTCATTCTTTCCAGCGTGGCAGCGGCCTTGGTGCGCGCCTTCAGTTCCAGGTAGCGGCTGCACAGCAGCAGGAACACGAACATCGTGACCGAATCGTAATAGACCTCGCCCACGCCGCTGAGCGTTGCCACCATGCTGCCGGTGAATGCCGCCGTTACGCCCAGCGCCACCGGCACATCCATGCCCAGCGACTTGTTTTTCAGGTTGCGCCAGGCACCCTGGAAGAAAGGAATGGCCGAATAGAAAACTACCGGCAGGGTCAGTATCAGGCTGGCCCAATTCATCAGAGCTGCCATATCGGCATCGAAGGTGCCGTCCTGCGCGACATAGGCCGGATAGGCATACATCATCACCTGCATCATGGACAGTCCGGCCACGAATACCTGGCGGAACAGCTTCTTGCTGGCGCGGCGCAGGTGTTCGCCGTGACGCGCCACGTCGAAGGGATAAGCGACGTAACCCAGCTCGCGCACCGCGCGCAGGATATCGCTGGGCTTGCACGCGGCATCCTCCCAGCGCACGTGCAGCGATTCGGTCGACATGTTGACATGCGCGCGGCGCATGCCCGGCAACCGGCCCAGTCGTTTTTCGATCAGCCATACGCAGGCGCCGCAGCGTATGCCTTCCAGCGAAAAACTGGCTTCACGCAAGCCGGCTTCATCGTCCGGCGTTTCCGAAATGCTGGCCAGCACTTCCGCGTCGTCATAGAGTTTGAGTTCTTCCGGCACCAGCGCATCGCGACCGGCGGCAGCCGGAAAACCTTCGCGCGTCTGGTAATAACTGGTCAGGCCGTTATCGACAATCGCCTGCGCAACCGCCTGGCAACCGGCGCAGCACATGGTGCGCGTGATGTTTTCGACATCGACGGTGAGATGCAGGCCGGCCGGAACCGGCAAGCCGCAATGAAAGCAGTCCTGCGCGATGGCAGCCGACGACGCGGACATCAGGCGCCTCCCACGACACAAAACAGTTCAGCCCAATGCGGCAAGGCGCCGCCGGACGCGCGCCACAAGCCCAGCAATCCAAACGACAAGACCAGCAATCCGCTGGCCACTCTTACCGCAGGCTTGCGTGTCCAGCCTTGCAATCGGGTACCCAGCATGCCCAGCGACAGCAGGGCCGGCAAGGTTCCCAGCCCGAAAGCCAGCATGATGGCAGCGCCGCTGGAAGCCGATCCGCTCAGCATTGCCATCACTACCGCCGTGTACACCATGCCGCACGGCAGCCAGCCCCACACCATGCCGGCGGCCAGCGCCTTTTGCGGACTGTTTATGGGCAGCAGCTTGCCGGTCAGCGGAGAAAGCCGGCGCCAGATCAACGCACCGGCTTTCTCTATATGCACAAAGCCGGCCCAGGCATTCATTAAATACAGGCCGAAGCCCACCAGCATCAGGTTGGTGATCCAGTAGGCAGCGACCTGCCAGGAAGCGGAAGCGGCAAAACTGGCCGCGCCGCCTGCCGCACCGCCGGCGATGGCGCCCGCCATCATGTAGCTGCCTATGCGTCCGGCGTTATAGGACAAGGTCAGCACGAGGCTGGCACCGGCAGGCATTGCACCACCGCCTGCTGCCGGGCCATTTGCAGCAAGAATAGGAATGACGCTCCTGGGGCGAGCCGACATCGACAATGCGGTGACGATGCCGCCGCACATGCCGATGCAATGCACGCTGCCCAGCAAGCCGATCAGAAAAACCGAAAAGAGATGCGATTCCGCCATGCGCTGTTATATCGTTCGGGAGAACCGCAACGGTATCACGTTGGATTCGGGACGGGGCAGGGTCAGATGATGGTCGAACACCATGCAGATATTGCGTATCACCAGGCGACCCTTGGGAGTGACCGTGATCCATTGATCGTCGATATGCAGCAGGCCCATGTCTTCCATGGTGCGCAGCTTGTCCATTTCGCGGCTGAAGTAATCCTTGAAGCTGATCGGATAGGCAACTTCCAGCGACTGCATGGACAATTCGAAATTGCACATCAGGGTCTGGATGATGATGCGTCGCAGCAGATCGTCCAGCGACAGCTTGATGCCGCGCACGATAGGCAGCTCGCCTTGTTCGATGCGCTCATAATAGGCTTCCAGCGTTTTTTCATTCTGGCTGTAGGTGGAACCGACCGCGCTGATGGCGGACAGTCCGCAGGACACCATCTCGCTGCCGGCATGCGTGGAGTAGCCCTGGAAATTGCGATGCAGGCGTCCCTGCTGCTGGGCAATCGCCAGTTCATCGCTAGGCTTGGCGAAATGATCCATGCCGATATAGACATAGCCGGCCCGGGTCAGTCGCTCTATGCACAGATTGAGCATTTGCAGCTTGACGTTCGGCGCCGGCAGGTCGGACTCGGCAATGCGGCGCTGCGGCTTGAAGATATGAGGCATGTGCGCATAGTTGTAGATCGAGATGCGGTCCGGATCGGCGGCGATCACCTTGGACAGCGTGACTTCCATGCTGGCGAGTGTCTGCTTCGGCAAGCCGTAGATCAGGTCTATGCTGATGGAACGGAAAGCCGCTTCGCGCGCGGCGCGGATCACGGCCAGCACCGATTCTTCGCTTTGAATGCGGTTGACGGCCTTCTGCACATCGGCATCGAAATCCTGCACGCCGAAACTGATGCGGTTGAAACCTGTCGCGCGCAATGCATGGATACGTTCGCTTGTGACAGTGCGCGGATCGACTTCTATGGAATATTCGCCGACCTCATCGGTGGCGAAATTGAACCAGCGGCGCAGATGCGCCATCAGGTCACGGAGTTGTTCATCGCTTAAAAAAGTCGGCGTGCCGCCGCCAAGATGCAGTTGCTCGACATGGTTCATGTCGGCGAACAGGCGGCCCTGCATGTCGATTTCGCGCTTCAGGTAAGTCAGATATTCCGCTGCCTTGCTGTGGTGCTTGGTGACGACCTTGTTGCAGGCGCAGTAGTAGCAAAGCTTCTCGCAGAAAGGAATATGCAGATACAGCGACAGCGGATTGCGCACGCCCAGGGCCCTGACTTCATTGACTGCCTGCAAATAATCTCCCACCCGAAACCCGGCGGTAAACCGATCCGCGGTCGGATACGAGGTATAACGCGGACCTTGCTGGCTCAGCTTGCCGATCAGTTCACCATCGAACTGAACTGCTGACATGGAAAGATTGGCACTAAGAGCAATTGCCATGGTAGGTAACTCCTGCAACAGGCGCTCCAAGATGAAACGCGCTTGGGTATGGCAGGGAGTGTACGAAGCAGAGTAGTCAATTTCTTTGATTCACATCAAAATCACCCGGATCGCCCATGCTAGGCGTTTCTCGCTTAATTATTCAAGCCCTTGTCAAAACACGCGAATACATGCAAATACACGCTCAATTTCGCCCATCGTCCTTATCTTCATAACAATACTCTTCTAAAAACTCCCGGTTTCTTGCAGGGTTTTCTTCTTCCGATTAAAGATTTGAAACAAACTGCCGTGTATCTATCGTAATCCTTGCACCCGGACTCAAAAATCCGGCTGTAGCAGGCATAAAAATATTTGCTCGCATCACTCTTTCAGCATTTCAATAACATTTTCGTAGTTATGAAGACACTTCCCTTCGAGGAAATATTTTCATAGACAAGAATAAGGGGAACTGGCTTTGCGTAAGAATTTGCCCATCACGGATACGGAATACGTATTGCAGGATGAACGGCCCATCGTGTCGAAAACCGACCTGAAAGGCAAGATCACCTACGTCAATGCCTACTTCATTGAAGTCAGCGGCTTTACAGAGTCGGAACTGGTCGGCGCGCCGCATAACCTGGTCCGGCATCCGGACATGCCGGAAGCGGCCTTTGCAGACCTGTGGCAAAGCATCAAGCGCGGCGAGCAATGGAGCGCTCCGGTAAAAAATCGCCGCAAGAACGGCGACTACTATTGGGTGATCGCCAACGTCACGCCCATCGTCGAAAATGGCAAGGTGAGCGGCTACATGTCGGTACGCACCAAGCCCACGCGCCAGCAAATCGCCGCTGCGTCCGCGGCTTACACCGAAATTCGCAAAGGAAAAACCAGCCGCTTGTGCGTGGTGCAAGGACAAGTAGAGCAGCGCGGCTGGCTGCCTACCCTGCGGCGCGCCTTGCGGAACATGAGCCTGTCTAGGCAATTCGGGCTGCTGTCGCTGATTCAGACAGGCGTGACCGCCGCTCTGATGAGCGCGGCACTGGCCGGTGGCGGGAAAGAAAATCTGCCGGCCATAGCAGGGTTGGCGGCAATCTCGGCAGTGCTCAGCCTGTTGCTGTGGCTGCACATGAAGCGCACGGTAGTGCAGAGAATTGGCGAAGCGACTGCCCTGGCACGCTCGCTGGCCAGCGGCACGCTGGGCAATCCGGTATCCGCTGCCACCGGCGGCGACATGGGCCGCCTGATGCTGGCCCTGCGGCAGCTGGATGTCAATCTGATGGCGACCATCGGCGATATTCGGGACAGCGTGCAGTCCATGAGCACCGCCACCTCGCAAATCGCCGCAGGCAACATGGACCTGTCGTCCCGCACTGAAATGCAGGCGTCCAGCCTGGAAAAAACCGCCTCCAGCATGGAGGAATTCGCTTCCACCATCGGCAAGAATGCAAGCAATGCACAGGATGCCACCCGCCTGGCCGCTGAAGCATCGGGAATCGCGTCGAAGGCCGGCAATGAGATGAGCAAGCTGGAGCAAACCATGCGCGCCATCTCGGACTCATCGCGCCGGGTGGCCGACATCACCAGCACCATCGATGGCATTGCCTTCCAGACCAATATCCTGGCCTTGAACGCTTCAGTCGAAGCGGCACGCGCCGGCGAGCAGGGCCGCGGCTTTGCGGTGGTGGCGAGCGAAGTGCGCAGCCTGGCGCAACGCGCTGCCGCAGCGTCCAAGGAAATCAAGAATCTCGTCGGCGACTCGGTGCACCAGGTCGATGCTGGCAATGAACTGGCACATGGGGCACGCGATACCCTGCTCAATGTCGTCGATGCCGCCGCCAAGGTCACCACCGTCGTCAACGAGATTGCGCATGCGAGCCAGGAGCAGGCCATAGGCGTGCAACAGGTCAATCAGGCCGTATCGGAAATGGACAACATGACCCAGGAAAATGCAGCCCTGGTGGAGCAGGCGGCCGCTGCTTCAGCCAGCCTGCATGACCAGGCTAGCCGCCTTACCCATGCCGTAGCGGTATTTAACATCGCGAGCCAGGGCAAGCGTAACTGAGTAAAAATTATTGGACGCTGCAATAGCTGGACTGAACGAAGCCGGGTTCCACATCATGCGGAACCCGGCTTTTTGATTGCAATGAGCGCGGCACAGGAATAAAAAAGCTTTGCACTAAAGCGCCTTGCACTCAGCGAGCCCGGCCCGCTTCACCCATCCTTGCGGTCCAGGCGCGGCGCCGTCAGATAAGGCAAGTACACAGTCACATACAGCAGGAATGCCGCCGACCAGCAGGCGGCGCTCAGCAGCATCAGGAAGTCTCTTGCTTCCGGCATCCCTAGCGATGCGCCCAGCCGGGCAACGGCGCCGGCCTGTATCAGCACATACATGATCGTTTCGCGTTTCCCCGCTTTCAGCGGGCGGGCCGTATGACCCAGTGCCGTGCGGGTAATCATGCCTATGATCAGCCCTGCCATCGAACCTATCGCCAGCGCATGGATGGCCGCGCTGCTGCTCACCATGCCCAATGCCGCCAGGCCGAGCAGCAGAAAGCCTATGGAAATCCATGCATAGGAAAGATGCAGTATCCACAGCAAGGGATTATCGAGGGTATGCCATGGCTTCCATGAAATCAGCCTTGCCGCCTGCATCACGGCTGCGGCCAAGGCCAGTATCGCCACGACGTAAGCCGCCGGTTGCGCAAGCCATGCAAGGCAGGCTGCCACGGTTGAGGCGATTACCGCTTTTTCCATGGCCGGCTTCAACCCGAGCTGGCCGCCCGGCACGAACTTCGCCGTGAACAGGGGCACCACGCGTCCGCCTATCAGGGTTTCTATCATCACGATGATCAGCAGCGCGGCATGAATGCTCGATAACGTCGATAGTTCGCTCCAGCCCAACTGCGTGGCATGAAAACTGGCATTGGCAAGTGCCAGCAAACCCAGCAGAAGCACCATGACCAGGTTGCGTTTGCTGGGCGCTTTCTTCAGCACCTGGTACAGCAGGAATGCGGCAACCGGCAGGAAAGCGATATCCACTACTGCAGCTATTTGCGGCGCGGCAAACAGCATCGCAATCCGTCCCGCAATCCATAAGCTCACCAGGGCGACAAGCGCCCTGCCGCGCGGCGTCCACAGGTTGGTCCAGTTGCGGCCTGCGGTATAGAGGAAGCCAACCACGATGGCGACCGCAAAGCCGAATACCATTTCATGCATGTGCCAGTTGAAATCGATATTTGTCAGGCCGGAAAGCAGCCCGTAATACCGGGCGAGCCACAGCGGCACGGCAATCACGGCAAACACGGCGCCAAGCAAGTAAAAAGGCCGGAAGCCCAGCCGCCATAAAGGCGTCGTGGAAATTTCCGGCTCTGCTGCACGCGACGCATTTTCCTCTATCATCATGACGGCCATGGCATCCTCTTCTTTAAACATACCTATAAAATGTATGATATATTGCTTCCGCCGACAAGCCAAACAAAAGATGGAAGAACGAGACTCTCTGCCGGAGACCAAGACACGCAAGAGGGATTGTGGACTCGTTAAGTAAAAAGGAAAATCATGCGTACCTGGATCATGGAAATCGTCGGCCTTCACTCCGAAGGCTGCATAGAAAAAATCACTCAGGCTTTATCCCGTCTGCCGGGCGTGCAAGATGTAACGGTATCGCTGTTGCACAGCAAGGTTACCGTGCGATGCGACGAAAGCCTGCCCCTGTCGCATCTCACGGCCGCCTTGAAAAAGGCCGGGTATCGCGTCGAAAAATGGCAGGAGAACAATCTTGCCTTGCCTGCCTGACGAAGATTTCCGATGAGAGTCTTACTCAACATCGTAGGCTGCATCGCCGTGCTGCTTGCGCTGCTGGGCGTGGCTCTTCCCCTGCTGCCCACTACTCCCTTTCTCTTGCTGGCATCTGCCTGTTTCATGCGCAGTTCGCCGCGCCTGCACAGGCGACTGCTGAACAGCTCGCTCGGCCCTTACCTGCTCGCCTATCACGAAGGAAGGGGCATACCCTTGCCAGCCAAACTGCTGGCACTCGGCCTGCTCTGGACATCCATCATCCTGGCCTGCGCGCAACTGGAAACGATCCCGGCACAAGCGCTGATGGTTGCGCTTGCAAGCGGCGTCAGTATCTATCTGCTGCGCTTGAAGACATTAATTCCTGAGCCCTAGTCCTAGAACCAGGTATTAGCGCGGGATGTTTTCGGCGGGTATGCGGGAGAGACAGGGAATTTATCCGGCGGCGAGCCAGCGTCATGCGATAGCGGTTCAGCAAGTCGCTGGGAATGAGAGGAAGGAGTCGCCTGCTAGCCGACCTTTTCGGGGCTTGCCGGTTTCAGATGCAGCTTCAGCGGTTTGGTCGTGCTGCGTGGCGCTTTACGCGCACCGGGATTGGCGCCTTGAACCAGGATAGTCTCCAGCGTCACGCCATCGAGCACATCGAGAAACGAATTGGTTGCCTTCTTCAGTACGCCCTTGAGCACGCAGGCCGAGCTATACATGCAGCCCTGGTTTTCAGGATTGAAGCATTCCGCAATGTAGAAGTCGTTTTCCGTATTGCGCACGATCTCGCCGATATTGATTTCGGAAGGCTCACGCCCCAGCCGCAAGCCGCCGTTACGACCGCGAACGCTGTCGATGACGCCCATCGCGCTCAGGTGATTCACGACTTTCGTCAGATGATTTTTGGCGATACCCTGCGCATCCGCGATGTCTTGGATGGTCACCAGGCTGTCCCGGTTCATCCCCAGATACATCAGGGAACGCAATGCGTAGTCAGTGTAAGAAGTAAGCCTCATAAGGTCCACCTTGTTGGTCTGGTCGGCGCGACCAAATATCCATCCATTCTATATGTTCTGAAAGAACATCGCCGGCCAATCCTGAAAACGGATGCAAACATATATTCCAGGCAAGACCAGGCAGCACGGCTTATTCCAGTCCGGCGGCAAATACGCCTTGCCCCGTGCCGAATCAGAATGCATGAAGGACGCTTGCCGCCCCATTGCGCCGCAATGCTTGGTAAAAATCCGACTGCCACTCCGATCAATGAGAGCAGCGAAAGGTCTACTTGCCCTGGACCGTCTCTGCTAGCTATGCTGAAGGACAAGCCGCGTGATCTCTGGCAAGCATCTCAATAGACGGAAACGAAGGAAAGATAACCGCGCCACGCCTGTTTTCGTTTTGCAAGCCATCCTTGCCTGTTACGCCCTCAACCTCATTGCATCCGGATTACCTATGTCGTTCACCCTCCATCAACTCGCTCCCGACGACCGCCCCTTGCTGGAAGCGATGCTCGCCATGTTCGGCACCGCGTTCAAAGACAAGGATACCTATACCGGAAAGAAGCCGGGCACGGATTATATACGCATGCTGCTGAGCAGCGATTCCTTCATTGCGCTGACAGCCCTAAAGGAGGGCGATGTCGTCGGCGGACTCGCAGCCTATGAACTGAAGAAGTTCGAGCAGGAGCGCAGCGAAATTTATATTTACGATCTCGCAGTGCTGGAAAAGCACAGGCGTCAGGGCCTTGCGACGGCGCTGATCAGAAGGTTGCAGGAAATCGCTGCGGCACGCGGCGCGTATGTCATTTTCGTTCAGGCGGATACAAGCACAGAGGATGAAGCGGCGATCGCCTTGTATGAAAAACTAGGAAAGCGCGAGGAGGTGCTGCATTTCGACATTCCCGTCCCTCCCATAAAAAACTCGAAATGAAGCACGCCTGTCTCCATGCAATGTCCGGCCGAATTTCCAAGCCTGATTTCCAAATGGACTCAGGCCGCCGCAGCTTTTGAGCGCGGTGGCATCAGGCCGGCCATCTCGCTCAACAGGTAATCCACCAACTCCTTCACCGAGCGTATCTCGCTGCCGAATGGCAGTTTCTCGCTGCCCCGGAAAAACAGGCCGCGCTTCACATCGCCTTCCAGCGCATAAGCCAGGTGCTGGTCGATGCAAAACTGACCTGCTTGCGGCAAACCGTCGCGCAGACCGCATTGATGCAGGCAGTCGAAGCCTACCGTGCAGGCACGCTGCTTGGCCTGACCTTGCAACTGTTCTTCCTTGTTCAGGTATTTCTCCAGCCATGGCGTTTTTACCGCCCGTGCCGGCAAGCCAGCCACGCTCATGAAGGTGACGATATTTTCCGGCTTGGCTTCGACCAGCACGCGCTTGAATTCGGGATGGGCATCGCCTTCCCGGGTCACGGCGAAAGCCGTGCCCAGTTGCACGGCGCTGGCACCGGCGGCAAACAATTCGCGCACCTGGAAAGGATTGTTGATGCCGCCGGCGGCAATCAGCGGAATGTTTTCACTTTCAATGCCGAGTTCCCTGAACAGCGCCAGCGTCTCTTCCAGCACGCGAGTAAAGGCGTATTGAGGCTCGTCGAGCTTGTCGACTTTCGCGGCACCGAGATGGCCGGCGGCGAACTTGGGATTTTCTATGACGATCGCATCCGGCAGGCGTTGCTTGCGCATCCATTTTTTCAGCACGAGATTGATGCCGCGCGCATCCGACAGGATGGGAATCAGCGCCACATCGGGAAACTCGCTCGTTAGCTCGGGCAAGTCCAGCGGCAGCCCGGCGCCTACCACCACGGCATCCGCCCCGCTTTCGCAGGCTTGCCGCACATAGTTGGCATACTCGCTCACCGCTCGCATGATATTCACCGCGATCAAGCCCTTGCCGTTCGCAATGCCGCGCGCCTTCTGGATTTCACGGTCCAGCGCCACCAGGTTGACGCGATTGATCAGTTCCTTGTCGCCCCTGCGTCCCGTCTGCTGCATCAGATCCGGATGATGACGGCGCAGATCGACACTGGAAATGGTGCCGACAGCATTCAGGCGCGCCACCGTGCCTGCCAGGCGACCGGCGGATACACCCACGCCCATGCCACCTTGCACGATAGGCAGAACAGACTTTTTCTTGATGGTCAGCCGGGGATAGAGAGTGGATAACATAGAAACTTTCTCCATGAAAACGATTCACTGTACCGGACCCTCACGCCCTCAATCTTTGATATGAATCAAAATCATCCGTCCTGCTTCAGTTGATCCGGTGCAGGGATGATGAGGCGGTCCGTGAGGGCAGACCGGCCTAGATTTTTTACAGGGTTTTGCTGGATGCGGTGAATACCTTGATTACTCAGGCGCCATTTGCAGATACGGGCAAGGGGCATCACAGAAAGTGCTCCTCGTTCTCTCGGCTGCTGAGGTCATTTTATTTCTCCGCGTCGTCCTGCTCGCGTCTGGCGGCGGACGAAAGCCAGCCGGCAAGTCCTTGTCAGGAGCGCGCCAGCAACCGCTTCATCCATTCCAGCAGCGCGGTGGGAAGCAGTTCCGGTTTCGGCAGCAAGGCATACTGATGCGCACCGAAAACACCGGGAAGATAGTTGGCGGCCTGGCGATCTATGGTCAGGCAGAAGGGATTGATGCCCTGCATGCGGGCCTCGGTGACGGCCTGACGCATGTCTTCCACACCGTAGCGTCCTTCGTAATCATCGACATCATTGGGCTTGCCATCGGAGAGCAGCAACAGCAAGCGATGACGGGCCTTCTGCTGCATCAGCATGGCGCTGGCATGCCGCAGGGCGGCGCCGGTACGCGTGTAATGCTCGGGTTCAAGCGCGGCGATGCGGCGCGCCACCGTGTCGCTGCAGGGTTCGTCAAAGGATTTCACCGGCCTTATCGTCACGCCATGCGGTCCCTCGCCGGAAAAGCCCATCACGCTGTAGGGCTCGCGCATGCCGTCCAGCGCGATGGATACCAGCAGCAGCGCTTCACGCTCCACATCGATAATGCGCTTGTCGGCCGAAATCCAGCCGTCAGTCGAGCCGCTGATATCGATCAGCAGCACGATGGCCATGTCGCGACTGGCGCGCCTGTGAGTCTGGTATAGCGCCTGACTGAGCGGCAGTCCCGCGCGGAAGTCGGCATAGCCATCGATGCAGGCATCCAGGTCTATCTCTTCGCCCTCCAGTTGCTTGTGCAGGCGCACCCGCTGCGCAGTCAGCATCTCGAAGCGGCGGCGCACCAGCGCCAGCATGGCGCGGTAATCGTCCAGCGTCTGGTTCACCCAGGCTTGCGGACCTTCTCTGGGCGGGCAAAGATGAATCGTGACGCCGGCGTCGAGATAGGCGCTGGCGCGATAATCCCATTCCGGATATGACAAGCGCATGCCATCGGCCGGGCTGCGAACCGGCTTGTGCTTTTCCCTCTCACCCGGCATATCCTCGGAAATGAAAACTTCCTTGGGGCGTCCCGGCGTGGAGACCAGGCGGGCTTCCGGCAGTTCGGACAGCGCATCGGCGAATTCGTCCGACGCAGTGCTTTCATCACGATCGGTCGGCCGCTGCAGGCCGAGCGGATCTTCCACCTGCTCATGCGGCTGGGCGGTTTGTATCATCCAGGCACCCGGACCTTTATCGTCTTCATCCTCGACAGGCTTGCGTACTTCCGGCGTTCTGTTCAGGCGCGCGCTGCGTGGCGGCGCGGCATCAGGATCCGGCGCATTAGCCCCTGCATCGGCTTCGGATAAAGAGCCGGACTGCGCCGGCAACCGCAGCACTCCCGTCCACAAGTCTGCGTACAAGGCAGCGCCGGCGCCGTGAGTGCTCATTCCCTGCCTGACCAGCGCATCCGCCATCTTTGCAGCCTCTATCGCAAGCTGTTCGCTGTCTGGAGATGGGGTCAGCTCGATTTCCCTGGCCAGCGTCGCGCGCACGAATTCTTCCAGCGGCCGGCGATGAGCGGGAAAAGCATTCAGAAGAGGTCTTAGTTGTAGCGCATGCGCACGCAAAGCCTGCAGCGAGGGACGCATGCCGGGCAGCATCTGCATGAGGGCACTGTCGGCCGCATGGGCAGACAGCACGATGAAAACGGAACGCTGCAATTCATTCGACAGGCCTGCAAAGTACTGCGGACCCTGACGCACAGCACGCAACGCCTGCTGCAAGGCCATCAGCCGATACCATTCCAGCGCGCCATCCTGCTCCTCCGGCGGCAGGCGGGCCGGCAGCCAGATGCTGTTGCCGTCGGTTGCCGGCACCGCCCTGTGCACACGCGGCCCTTCGCGTCGCCTGAATACCTTGGTCAGGAAAGTGGGGGGTGCGGGCACCTGGGCCACGCGGATAGGAAAGCTCGTGCCGAAAACCGCCGCCATCAGCAAGTCCAGCCGTTGCGCAATATCCCGCAGCACCACTTCTTCCGCGGGCTTGCCCTTGCGCTGGCGCTGCCAGAGATCGCGGGCGTAGATCGTGACATGCCGGGCGACATCGGTAATGACGTCTTCTGCTTCGGCCACCGCTGACTCCTAAGCGTTAGACGAAAGTGGCATCGACCAGGTCGCGCATGGCGCCGATCAGGGAAGGATCGTCGGACAAGGGCGAGACCAGCGCCGACCCGCAGGCCTCCTTGACCGGAATGCCGCTGGAAATCAGCCGTGCCGTCGCAATCAGCAAGCGGGTACTCGGCACTTCCGCCAGGCCCCTATCCTGCAAGGCACGCAGGCGACGACCGAGCGCGACCAGCGCATGCGCGGTGGCATGATCGGTCCCACCTTCATGCTGAATGATGGAGGCTTCCTGTTCCGCAGGCGGAAAAGTGAAATCCAGCGCGACGAAACGCTGCCGGGTGCTGGGCTTGAGGTCTTTCAGCATGCGCTGATAGCCGGGATTGTAGGACACTACCAGCTGGAATCCAGCCGCGGCCTCGATCGTTTCGCCGGTCTTGTCGATAGGCAGCACGCGGCGGTAATCGGTCAGCGGATGCAGCACCACGACCGTATCCTGCCGTGCCTCTACCACTTCATCGAGGTAGCAGATCGCGCCTTCGCGCACCGCACGCGTCAGCGGACCATCCTGCCATTGCGTGCCGTCGTGCCGAATCAGAAAGCGCCCCATCAGGTCGCTCGCCGTCAGGTCGTCATGGCAGGAAATCGTGATCAGCGGCCGTCCCAGCCGCCAGGCCATGTGCTCGACAAAACGCGTCTTGCCGCAGCCGGTAGGCCCCTTGAGCATGACCGCCAGCTTGCTGGCATGGCATTGCTCGAATATCCGGACTTCGTCACCGAAAGGCAGGTAGAACGGCTCGCTACCTTTCGGTATTGCTTCGTTGCCTGTCATGCTGGTGCCGTTGCCTCACTCAAGGGGCGCGCATTCGCCTCCCTGTCGCTGGCGACCTGAAAGCGCGGCGCATAACGGAAGAAGTCGATAATGAACAGCAAGACCCCTATCGCAAAAATGGAACCGGTGGCGACCAGCATCAGGAAATGCACCTGGATCTTCAACTGCGTATCCAGATAGCCCAGGCCCATGATGCGCTCCAGGTAAACCTGGCCGATGCCGGCGGTCGCAAACGACAGCGTCATGCCGAACATGCCGGCCAGCTGCATCCAGAATGCGAGGTAGCCCATGGTGGTGCCGCCTTCGCGCCGTCCCGGCGTGATCGAGGGCAGCGCATAGGTGATCATCGCCATCACGATCATCGCATAGGCGCCGTAGAACGCGGCATGACCATGCATGGCGGTAATCAGGGTGCCGTGTGTCCACTTGTTCACGGAAGGGAAAGTATGAGCCAGGCCCAGCAGGCCGGCGCCGAACAGCGTGAACACCGCGCTGCCGACCGCCCAGTGCAACGCCAGGACATTCGGATGAGACATGCCCGAGCGGCGGATCGCCGAGTAGGCGTAGCCGGCCATTACGACCAGCGCCACCGGTTCCAGCGCGCTGAAGAAGCCGCCGATAGGCAGCCAGTAGGCCGGCACGCCAACCCAGTAATAGTGATGAGCGGTACCCAGGATGCCGGCGATGAAGACCAGGCCGACAATCACGTACAGCCACTTCTCCATCACTTCGCGGTCAGCGCCGGAAAGTCGGATCAGCAGGTAGGCCAGGAATGCGCCCTGGATCATTTCCCACACGCCTTCCACCCACAGGTGGATGGTCCACCAGCGGTAATAGATTGCGACGGTGTAGTTTTCATAGTGCAGCAGCGCCGGCAAATAAAGCAGCGCGGCGCAGCCCACACCCAGCAGCAGCACGCCTTCAGTGGTGGTGAAGCGGCCGGACTTCCTGATGGTCATGCCGATGTTGTACAGGAAGATCAGCATGCAGATCACGATGACGATCTTGTGCGGCAGCGGCTGCTCCAGCAGCTTGTTGCCGGTACCGTAGCGGAACAGGTAACCGATGATGGCGGTCACGCCCATGATGACCCACAGCACCAGCTGCACGTAAGCCAGCTTGACGCTGTAGATTTCGGTGCGCGATTCATCCGGCACCATCCAGTAGGTCGCGCCCATGAAGCCGGTCAGCACCCACACGATCAGCAGGTTGGTATGGATCACCTTGGTGACGTCAAACGGCAGGATGTACAGCAAGGGGTCGGGCCCCAGGTACTTGGCGGCGGATAGCAGCCCGAATACGATTTGCAGGCCGAACAAGGCCATGGCAACGGCAAAATACCAGTACGCGATCGATTGGGATTTGTAGCGCATGAATAACTCCCTGATTACTTAAGCGAGGCAAGATAGGCAGTCAGCTGATCCAGCTCTTCTGCCGTCATGGACTTGCCATAGGTGTTGGGCATGAAGGACACGCCATTGGCCGAATACATCGCGCCCGGAATCAGGTGGGCGCTCGGCTCAACGATGGCTTCCTTGATATACCCTTCCACATCTTTTGCCTGGCCTTTGTAATCCGGCGCGGCAATGATTTCCGCCGCGCGGGCGCTCAAGCCCGCCAGGGTGGGGCCGGCCATGTTGACGCCCGGTGCAATCGAGTGGCAGGCATTGCAGGCAGGCGTGGCCGAGCGGAAAATGCGTTCGCCCAGTGCAATCGGATTCTCCTGCCCTGTCAGAGGACGCGCACCGGGCGGCGTAGCAGCGCTTTCCTTGGATTCGCCTATAGACTGGCCCTGGCGCTCGGCAGAGAAGTCGGTGCCGGGGATGGAGGCGCCGGTGACGAGAATGGGACGCGGCGGCCAGCCCTGATTGTCGACCTTGCTGACCCAGTCCAGGAATGCGATCAGATTGACGATTTCCTCTTCGCTCAGATTCTGCTGCGGCATCAGGCGGCGGTGCCGTTGTTCGTCATAGAACTGGGACGGATCGCGCATGTAGGCCTTCAGATATTCCTCGCCCCTCAACTGGGTGATCTTGGTGAGGTCCGGTGCGTAGTAAGCGCCCTCACCGAAAATCGTATGGCAGTTGATGCAGTTGTACTTGTGCCAGACATTCTGGCCGTGCTTGACTTCCTGTGTGATGTTCTGGGAATTGGTAAGCTCCGGAAACTGGCGGTGGCTGTCCAGCGTCAGGACCAGGAATACCAAAGCGGCCAGCGCGGTGGAGGCGATGGCGAACAGGCGGGTTTGTCTTTTGTTCATGGCGATCCTCTTACACGCCTATGCCGGCCCAGTACTTGACCGAAATATAGGCGGCGTAAATCATCGCGACTACCATGAGCAGCACGACGACATAGCTGAAGATTTTCAGGGGTCTGTACATGAATGACCTCGCTTCGTTCTTATGAGGGTGATGAAAAAGGAAAAGCAAACGCTCCTCGTCCACGAAATGGTGAGGAGCTTGTCAGCAGGGGAACGTACCGAAGATACCATTCGTATCCGCAAGGTAATCTCATGATAAAGAGACCTTTGCAATACATCAATAACTTTCTGCCAAGACGTGAAGCCCGAGCCACACTTTACAGAAAATGCCTGCCACTCCCTGCTCCTCATTTCATGATTACGGCCAGGCCAAGTGTGCATACTTTCTTTCTTGGAAAGCAGTAAAAATTCAGGGGGCAATATTCATTTGCCCACCCTGCCCGCCTTAATAATGAATACCGGCAAAAGGAGTTTGATACGCATTGGTTTTTTTTCAGATGCGTGACGCTTGCTTCTTCGTCTGGCTATAATCGCCCGTGAACCTTCGCGTTACGGGTTGCCCTTTAAGGAATTAAACATGTGATGATGCTGTCCCTACCAACGGACACATCCTGTTATGGAGAATGACATGAAAGCTTTGTTGATCGCGACCCTGGCAGTGGGCGCCGTGGTTTCCACGCCTGCACTGGCCAACCTTGAACTGGCGAAAGCCAAGAACTGCATGGCCTGCCATAGCGTCGATAAAAAAGTGCTGGGCCCCTCTTACAAAGAGGTGGCGGCCAAATATGCCGGACAAAAAGATGCGGAAACCTATCTGGCGCAGAAGATCATGAAAGGCAGTTCGGGCGTATGGGGCGCAGTCCCGATGCCACCGAATGCCAACGTCAGCGAAAAGGAAGCACGCGAACTGGCGAAGTGGACGCTGTCGCTCAAGTAATCCCTTCCTCTGCGGCGCGAAGCTGAATCCGGCTTCGCGCTTTTTATTTGCCTGCCATCCTTGACCACGGGATGCGCATCCTCTTCTACGTCCCGCTTTCCTTGCCCTCATGAGTTATTACGCCATCAAGCATATTCACATGCTGACTGCCGTCATCACCGGCGTACTCTTCCTGTTGCGCGGCTGCTGGATGATCACGGGCTCCTCACTGCTGCGGCAACGATGGACGAGGATAGTCCCGCATGTGAATGACACGGTGCTGCTGGCAAGCGCGATCACCATGGCGGTATGGAGCGGCCAGTATCCGCTTCAGCAGCACTGGCTGACGGCCAAAGTGCTGCTGCTGATTGCCTACATCGTCGCCGGCACAATAGCGCTAAAGCGCGGCAAAACCCGGCCCATAAGAATCACGGCGTTTATTCTTGCGCTAGTCTGTCTCGGCTATATCTTCAAAATCGCGCTGACACGCCAAGTACTCTAGCTGCCTGCTTTTCAAGCAAAGCCTCGCATTCCTGGCCTGATGCACGGGGCCTTCGCCCGCTCATACTCCAGTCCTCAAGCCATTTCTCAGACATGTCGCTCTGATACGGACACGGCTCAAAATATATTTCCATTTGCAAAACATCCCATATCACCATTACTTCCATATCTATAATTTGTTTCCCGAAAAATAAGCATAAGGAAACAAGATGCCCCACCTCGATTGCCATTGCTCTGCCGCCCTGCCCGCTGCTCCACGCCGCAAGTTCCTCAAGTTCGCCGCGCTGGGAGGCGGCGTCAGCCTGTTTGCCGGCGCATCGCTGTTTTCCCGCGCCCATGCGGCGGGCGGCACCGATGCCTTGCTGCTTAGCTGCATGGATTACCGGCTGATGGATGAAGTCGAGCAGTACATGTCTGGCCGCGGCCTGCGAAACAAGTATGACCACGTTATTCTTGCGGGTGCAGCACTGGGCGCGGTCACGGATAAATTCCCCGCCTGGAACCAGACCTTCTGGGAACACTTGGATGTGGCGATCAAGCTGCACAACATTCGCCAAGTCATCGTCCTCGATCATCGCGACTGCGGCGCCTACAAGGTCATACTCGGCCCGGAACATGCGAAAGATCGAAATCTGGAAAAGCAGGTGCATGCCGCCCAGTTGCACAAGCTCAAGGGCTTGATAGGCGAGAAGTATTCGAAACTGGAAGTGGAACTGCTACTGATGGGGCTGGACGGGCAGGTGGAAGTGATAAACGGGAAGACGCCGGCTGACGGTAAAAACAGGCCTGCCGCCAGGTCGTAAGAATATTTCCGTAGCTCAGCCAGGGCATGCTCCGTACGCGGCAGCATGCCTTTTGCGCTTGCAACGCCTGCGTCCTTCAGGTGCAAGACTGCCTGCCATCATGAATACTCTCGTCGCTGGCCGATGCCGGAACTGCTGCGGTGAGCAGGCTCACTTCATAACGCGGCCCAAGATGTCAGCCAGGCGCGCCAGCTCCACCGGCTTGGTGAAATGATGATCGAAACCGAGATCGGTAAAGTGCTGCTGGCCCTGGCCATAGCCGGTCACGGCGACCAGCATCGCTCCCTCAGTTTCAGCTTGCGCGCACAGGTGGCGAGCCAGCTCCACGCCATCCATGCCGGGCAGGCCGATGTCGAGCAGGAATACTTGCGGGCGCTCCGTGCGCGAGCGGGCCAGGGCCGTTCTGGCATCGTGTTCGACGATGACTTGATGTCCTAGCGCTTCAACCAGCGCCGCCAAGGTCATTGCCGCATCCACATTGTCATCGACCACCATGACTTTCAGCACATGCGCCGGCGCAGCCGGCACGGGCGGCAACTGGTGCAAGACGCTCTCGCCCTGCCCGCCCAAATAACGCAGCAGCAAAACGCTGAACCGGCTGCCCTTGCCCGGGCCGTCGCTATGCGCGACGACCTGGCCGCCATGCAATTCCACCAGGCTCTTCACCAATGCCAATCCTATTCCCAGCCCACCCTGCGAACGGTCCGAGGTACGCTCGCCCTGGGCAAACATGTCGAAAGCGCGACGCAGCACTTCAGCCGACATGCCCATACCGTTATCGGTCACATCGATTCTCAGGCAAGCACCTTGTTCCTGTATGCCTACCGAGATGCGGCCCGGCTGCAGCGTGAATTTCGCTGCGTTGTTAAGCAGGTTGGTGACGGTTTGCACCAGGCGGTTATAGTCGCCCAACACCAGCGCCGGCTCGAAGGGGCTGATAGTGAGTTCATGGCCGCGCGTTTCCATCAAGGGTTTAACCTGTTCCACCGCATCGGACAACACGCGATTGAGATCGGTCGGCTGCTTGTCCAGTGTAATCAGGCCGCGCGTGACACGCGACACATCCAGCAGATCTTCTATCAGACTCGCCATGTGCCGCACCTGGCGCGCAATGATGGCGCTTGCCTGGGGCACGCACGACGCCTGCTCGTCCTTGTCCTTCACCGTCATTTGCAGCAGATCGGCAGCGGCGCTGATCGGTGCCAGCGGATTACGCAGCTCGTGCGCCAGCATGGCAAGAAACTCATCCTTGCGCTGGCCTGCATCCCGCAAGGCTTCTTCCGTCCTGATCCGATCGGTGATATCCATCTGGGCAACGACGCCGCCGATAATGCTTCCGGCGGCATCGCGAATCACTGCACCCGACATCATTACGATACGGCGTTCATCATGCATCTCGCCGAAAGGCGCGATCTCGATGATGTCGCGGGTTGCCTCCTCTCCCCGCAAGGCGCGCGCCATCGGCCAATCTTGCCGCTGCAGCGCTTGCCCATGCCGCTCAGAACCATCGGCCCACCATCCTTTCCAGTCGCCCTGGGTTGCCTCCTCCTGCGAAATATGAGTATGCCTTCCCCATAACTGCTTGGAAGCGGCATTGGCTTCGATGATGAATCCCTGCGCATTGCCGACAATCACGCCTACCGGCGTGGCCTCCAGAACAGCCGCCAGCCGCCGGCGCTCGGCCTCGGCAAGATAAGCCGCATCGCGCGCCGCCGTCTCGCTTGCGCGCAACGCATCTTCATAGCGCTTGCGCTCGGTAATGTCCTGCACCGTGCCCATCAGGCCCACGATCTCGTCGCTGTCGTCACGTATGACTTCGCTTTTTACGCTAATCCAGATCAGGTAGCCATTGCCATGATTGCCCTGCAACTCCAGGTCAAAACCCTTGCCTGTTTTCAGTACCTGCTGCAGCGCGGCCGCGACGCGATCCCAGGATTCTTCGGTCAGCAAGGTGCCGCGCTGCTCGGAAAAAGGAGGCAGCGAGCGCCCGAATATCCATGCCACGGATTCCGAATTGTGAATTTCACCGGTCTGAAGATTCCAGAACCAGGTACCGAACTTACCCAGCTGATGAGCCTCCTTCAATTCGGCTTCCCGCGCTTTCAGCGCCGTCGAGCGGGCTTGCAGCAATTGCGATGCAGAATGGATCGCCATGCCCACCTCTTCAGCTTCCCGTATGGTGGTGCTCACCTTCGGTGCCGGCTCGCTGCGCCCGAGAGCGGTGGCCGCCTCCGCCAGCATTCGCATCGATGCGGCAATCCTGCCTCCCATCATCCATGTCAACAAAAATCCGGCAGCAAACAGAACCGCCATGCCCGCCGCCAGCAGAGAAAGGCGGCGTCTCAGTCCTGCCTCCAGTTCCTCGCGCGGAATGCCGATGGCCACGCCCCAGCCGGTGATCGGGGAGCGGCTATGAAAAGTCAGCATGGGCATGCTGCCCTCCGCATTTCTTTCGAGTACGGATTCACCGGCGGCGCTGAGCGATTCGAATAATTCGGGCGGGGCACGCTTACCGACAAAACGATCAAGATCGGTATTGCGGCCGAAGATGATGCCATTGGGGTCCAATGCAGTAGCCACCCAGCCCGGCGGCAAACTCTGCATCAACAGTATGTCGCTGATATAGCGGGGAGAAATGCTCAGGCTCAGTGCGTACTTGGCTTGCTTGTCGATCAGCACGGGAGCGGTGACGCTGACGACCGGCTGTTCCATTGCACCGCTCATGAAGACTTCGGAAATCTGAGGCCTGCCGCTTTCGAACACGCGCTCCACATGGGCAGACTGTTCCAGCCTGGGAAGATCCTGGCCGAAGTCCACCGAGGTATCGATAAGCCGGTGTCCATTTCTGCCCCATAACACTATGCCGGGCGTCAGTCCGCCAACTGCCACGATTTCCTGAGCCTTCCTGTGGAAAGTGGCAAAATCCCGGTACCTGAGCGTCTCCGAAGCTGCCAGAGCCTGCGCTATCGCTTCCACCTTTGACAAGTGATTATCGATGGCTTGCACCAGAGCGCGAGCAGTATGAAGGGTATTCAGTTCCAGTTGCGCGCGCCCTTCCCGATACTGGTAAAGGAACAGCGCGCCCGCACCCAGGATACCGGGCAAGAGGCAGGCCAGTACCAATGCAACCAGATAAGTCCGCACCGAACGTTGCGGCGACCGGGTCTCGTTATGGCGGGATGGACTATGCAAGATGGCGGATGCAAAAAATCGGAAGGCCTATGCTAGCACCCGCACCGTAACCGTGTTTGACCCGGCAGGACTTCCCGCCATACATTAGGCCTGCCACAAGGAATCAGGCTTGCAGTCAGGATGCACGCTTCTTTTCCTGCGCACCCTTCTTTTCCTGCGCACGCTTCGCCAGCGCATTACCGGGATTTCTGAAAGAGAAGCAGACCTGGCAGGCACTGCCATTTCACAGGCATGAGTGTTGCTATAATCAAAATTCCCTTCCCGTCAGCATTGCGATGCAAGACGACTGACGCAAACCTCTAATACCATCGCAAGGATAAAGCTTGACCGATCATTCCCGCCGGGCGTCGCTGTCCGACCTTCTGATTACCGAAACGGTACGCATCGTGGAAGAAAGGCAACCTCTGTCCGACGAGGCGGCAATGCGGCGCGCATTCGAGCAACGCCAGGGACGGCAGGAGCGCTTGCTGGAACGGGCAAAAATCCTGGGCAACACTTTGCATTTGCCGGCCGAATTGCAGCGCTGGAAATCCCTGATGCGTTACACCGGCCTGGCACTGGCCGTGCTGGCGATAGTATTGGGCGCCGGCATTGCCGCTTCCGTCACGGGCAATGACAGGACGCTCAATGCTCCCTATGCATTGCTGCTGGCGCTGGGTCCGCATCTGCTTGCCCTACTGCTATGGTTATTCACCCTGTGGCGCAGCGACCTGGCCGAGGGAAGTTCCATAGGCAGCATGATGCTGCGCGCCGCCGCCCGGCTACCGATTCGCCGCGGCCCGCATTTCTGGACCGTGCCGGATGCCGCCGTTTCGCTGTATGCCCGCAACCGCCTGCTGCCCTGGCTGGCCGGCATAAGTAGCCATGCATTCTGGAGCCTGGGCTTGCTGGTTGTTCTGCTGGCGCTGGGGCTGTCCTTTTCATTTCAGTCCTACCGCCTGACCTGGGAAACCACCATCCTGCCGGCCGATTTCTTTGTCGGCTTTGTACAAATCAGCGGCTGGCTGCCGCATCAACTTGGCTTTCCCTTGCCAGACTCCGCCACCCTGCTGACACCCGCTTCACCCACGAGCGACCACCGCGCCTGGGCCTGGTGGCTGATAGGCTGCATTGCCGTGTACGGTTTTCTGCCTCGCATTGCGCTCACGCTGTTGAGCTGGGCCGTATGGCGTCATCGCACGAAACAGATGACGCTGGACTTGGCGCATCCCTATTTCGCCAAGCTGCTGGCGCGCTTTAATGACATGGAACCGTCGGCCGTCATCGACCTGGAGAAGAAACCGGCCCAGATCGATGCGCCGCTGACGCGCGCGCCCGTTGCCGGCGAAGCGCCGACCCTGGCCATCATAGGCTTCGAGTTGCCGGAAGAAATATCGTGGCCGCCGAAAAAACTTCCGCGCAATGCCCAACTGACGGAATGCATCGCCGGCAGCAACCAGGAGCGCCGCACCATGCTGGATAAGCTGGCGCAACATCGCCCGCACCGCTTGCTGTTTGTCTGCCATCGCCTGTCGACACCGGATCGCGGCACCGCACATTTCTTGCGCGAAGCGGCATCGCATAGCGTGCATTGCGCGCTGCTGTTATTGCCGGTCAATGACGACGACGCGCCCGCACCGCAGCGCTGGACCGATTGGCTGAGCGACATGGGCATGGAAGCGATGCCCTGTTTTACACACATGGATGACGTCAACCAGTGGAGGGAAGGCAGCCATGACTGAAGCGATTCATCTTGCCGTCGTCGGCCATACCAATGCCGGCAAGACTTCCCTGCTGCGTTCGCTCACCCGTCACCCGAACTTTGGCGAAGTGTCGGACCGGCCCGGCACCACCCGCCATGTCGAAGCCATCGACCTGAAGGTGGATGAAGAAAGCCTGGTGCGTTTTTACGATACGCCAGGCCTGGAAGATTCGGCAGCGCTGATCGACTGCCTCAAGGCGCAGCAGGATTTCGCCACGCCGCCCGAACGCATACGCGCATTTCTCGACAGCGCGGAAGCGCAGCAGCGCTTCGAGCAGGAAGCCAAGGTATTGCGCAAGATGCTGGATGTCGATGCGGCGATGTATGTGATCGATACCCGCGAGCCGGATCTGCCCAAGTTCCGCTACGAGATTGAAATATTGACCTGGTGCGGCAAGCCCATCATGCCGGTACTGAATTTCGTGCGCGCGCCCAACAGCCGCAAGGACCAATGGCTGGCCATGCTGGCCGCCTACAACCTGCATACCTATGTCGAGTTCGATGCGGTCGCGCCTTTCGTCGGTTCCGAGATCCGCCTGTTTTCGGATCTGATGGTCTTGTTGCGGCGCCGGGAAGCGCAACTGCGGCGCGTGGTTGACGATCTGGAAGCCCAGGGCCGGCAACGGCAAATCGCCGCCTCCCGCTCAGTTGCAGAAACCCTGCTCAGCCTGGCGGCCCTGCGGCGCAGCATAGCCCGGCCCGATTACGACATCGCCGCCAAGAAGGAAAACTTCATCCGCAGCTTCCAGGCGGAGGTAGCGGACCGGGTAAGAAACTGCATCGATGATTTGCTCGTCATTTACGGTTTCCGCCAGGATGAAGCCGACACCGCGGTACTGCCATGGCTGAGCGGCCAATGGGAAAACCTGCTGTTCGATCCCGAGTTGCTGCGTGACGCCGCCAAGCGGCTGGGCAGCGGCGCTGCAGTGGGCATGGCGGTGGGCTTGATGGCAGATATCGCCTTTGCGGGCCTCACGCTGGGTACCGGCACGGCGCTGGGTGCGACCCTGGGAGGACTGGGCAATCAGAACTGGCGGCAGCTTGCCCGCAAGGCGTATACCAGGGCCTTGGGCACCGAGGAGATGGTGCTGCAAAATGAAGTGCTGCTCCTGACGGCGGAACGCCTGCTTGCGCTGGTGAGTGCGCTTGAACAGCGGGGCCATGCGGCGCAGACCCGCATCTCGCTCGACCCGGAAACCGGGCAGGACAGGCGCGGCAAGTACCGCGATCTATTGCGCATATTGCAAGCCGCCCGTCTCCATCCCGACTGGGAAAAGCCTGGCGATCTGCAACGGACACGCGTGATGGAACAGGCGGCAGAGACTGCCCGCCAACTGCTTTCCGCCTGACAGGAAGGGCCCGGGAAGGCATCTCCTTTTATCAGCCCTCCGTCAGGATTGATAAATATCAATGATTCTCCACTCCCCATTAGGAGTTTCATAGTGGCAACTTTTATGCATGTTTAATACAATGCGCGCAGCTCATGAATCATGACTAAAAAGTATGCCCCCACTCCCGCCCCTGCTCAGGCCTTCTTCTTCCCTCCGAACCAGGGTGCTTGGCGTGCTGTTGTGCGGGCTCCTGCTTACCCTGCTGGCTTTCGGCGTGGTGCGGCACATGCAACTGGAGAAGCTGGACAAGTCCTTTGAACAGTATGCCTCGCTCCAGACTGCCGACCTGCGCCTCAGCCTTAACAGCATGCTGGACCAGCTGCGCCAGACGCGCGACCTTCTCTCCGAGGCGGAGCCGCTGCAGGAAAGCGTATTTTCGCTGGTTGCGCATCATCTTCTGAACCATCATTATTTTGCCCAGCATGTGGCATTTCGCCGCATCGTCCCCGATGCCGACCGGCACGCGTACGAGCAATCCATGCAGCGGCACATTCCCGGCTTTCGCATTACCGACCTGGTCGATGGCCGGCATGTGCCCGCAGCCGCCCGCTCCTCCTACCACGTGATCGAATACATTGCTCCGGCCGAGACCGGCATTTTCATCCGCGGCCTGGATGCGATCTCGCTGGATGCAGAGGACGACGCCATCTTCCGCGCCATGAGCACAGGACTTCCCGCAGCGACCGCACTGTATCCCGCCGATGAGGTCAAGCTTCCCACGCATCAAAACAGTATCACACTCATCCTGCCCGTTTACCGCGACAATTTCTTCACTGACGATTCCCTGCACCAATTCCCGGCCCAGACAGGGGAAATCGCGCTGACGCTGAACGTGACGGGCCTGTTCCGCGAGCTGATCGGCATCTCTCCGATGTTTCCGCTGGACGATATCGGCATCGAGATTTTTGCCGGCAGTGCTGAGCAGCGATCTGCTTCAGTACTGAAATACGGATCGGTTGCTTCCTCAACCGGCAACGCCTCATCCTTTGTCTACCGCCTGCTCTTCGACCAGCCGCAGACAGTCGCCCAGATACTGTGGCTGGGCGGTCAGCCATGGCATGTCGAAGTATCGCGCCGCCCGCTGCTTTTTGTTCATGGCCATGCCGCTTCCCTCTTCATTCTGCTGGGCGGCATGCTGCTGACGGCACTCGTCGCTTTCTACGTTTTCCGCAGTACTCGCTATACCCAGCAGGTTGAACAGCTGATTGTGCAGCGCACCTCCGCCCTGGAGCGCAGCAATCGCCGGCTCCGCAAGCACATCGAAAGGCGCAAGGCCCTCAAGAGGGATCTGCAGGAAAGCCAGCATCGCTTCCGCCACCTGACCGACATTTCTGCAGACTGGTACTGGGAAACCGATGCCGAACATCGCTTCACCATGGGCATGGACAAGGAAGGTTTGTGGGCGAAATACATGATCGGAAAGCGGATGTGGGATTTTTCGCATATCGATCTGACCGAGGCGGAGTGGGAGGAGCATCGCCGCAAGCGCCTGTTGCATCAGCCGGTGACGGACTTCGAATATCGCGTCCGCTTCCCCGACGGCAATGACCGCTGGTTCTGCACCAATGCCGAACCCTTCTGGGACCGAAGCGGACAATTCTGCGGCTACCGCGGTTCCAGCCGGGACATTACCGCTCACAAGAAGGCATCACTCGCCCTGAAAAAATCCGAGGAAAGCATCCGCAGACTGCTGATCCACAAGGAACGCGTGCGTGAAGAAGAACGCAAGCGCATCGCGCGGGAAATCCACGACGACCTGGGGCAATACCTGCTGGTCATGCGCTATGACATCACTGCCCTGCTGAACAATACCGTCGCACCGGATGAGCACCTGCTCCAGCTGGCCGACAAGCTCGATTCCAGCACCCGCTCGCTGCGACGCATCATCAACAACTTGCGCCCTCCGGTACTTGATCACGGGCTGCTGGCCGCGCTGGAATGGCAATGCGGCCAGTTCCAGAAACAGCATGCGATCCCGTGCCACCTGTCATGGGAAACCGATCTCGACGTGATGGAAGAAGCCGCCTCCATTACCCTATTCCGCATCACGCAGGAATCGCTGAGCAACGTTGCCCGCCACGCCGAAGCCAGCGAAGTCCGCATCAGGATATGGACAGAGCAAGGCAATCTCCATCTTCAGGTCAGCGACAATGGCAAGGGCGTATCCACGCAGAATCTCAGCAAGCCCGAATCGTTCGGCGTCATGGGCATGAAGGAAAGAGCGAGGACATTGGGTGGCACTCTGAGCTTTCACAGCATTCCCGGTCAAGGCTCGACCTTGTCGGTATCGTTACCGCTAAACCTGAAAAAGACGCCACTCTCTTTCGCTCAGGTATCAAGAGAGGCCGAGCCAGGACTCGGAAAAAACGAGTTTCTTCTTTCCGCGCCGGATCGCACTCCACAAGAATCCGCGCTCACTTTTCCCGAAAATAAAAATATTGCATCCTAGTTCGCGGCAAGCCGGCGGGATGAGGCTTCCCTTCTCGTAGCGACATTCGATATCGGCGGTATCACGCGATCTTTTCCGCGCTGATGCCAGCGCGGGCGGCAGTGCCACTGTCAGCACAGCAAGCATCCCCAGTTTCACGATATGCCTCCTCTCTCATGCTTACTGAAAACACCGAACGAGACTCTAACTTGACCGGAGGAACTGTCGCAATGACAGGCAGGTGATGCAAGAACAGGCGCAGCATTCGAACCGCAAGACCGGCGAAGAGGAAAGGCAAGAAATCGAGAAGAATGACAGGCAATAAAAAACCCGCCTTGCAGCGGGTTTTCTGAATTCTGTGGTGGACGATACTGGGATTGAACCAGTGACCCCCGCCGTGTGAAGGCGGTGCTCTACCCCTGAGCTAACCGTCCGAAGTGGGGCGAATTATCGCATAAACCGGCGAGTGCATCAATTTGCTTCCAGGCTGCGCCATAAGCACGTGCCCTTTGCTTCCTTGTCCAGCGTATTGAGCACCTTTTCGTGTTCGGCCAGGTCGTCGGCGCCGGCTTCCAGCACCAGGATTTCCGCCAGCGGCTCTGCTGCCGCTCCCGATCCGTTCTCTCCCGAATCGTGGTCATCCATCATGTCTATGGTCAGGCTGTTCTGGCCGCGCGTCATGGCCAGATAGACCTCGGCCAGCAATTCGGAATCCAGCAAGGCGCCATGCAGGGTGCGGTGCGCATTGGAAATTTCATAGCGGTCGCACAAGGCGTCCAGCGAATTGCGCTTGCCCGGATACATGCCCTTGGCCATCACCAGCGTATCGGTCACGCTGTGCACATGTTTGGAAAAGGATGGCAGCCCCAGGCGCTCAAGTTCCGCGTCCAGGAAACCCAGATCGAAGGGCGCGTTATGGATGATGATTTCCGCGTCTTTCACGAAGTCCAGAAATTCATCGACGATTTCAGCGAACTTGGGCTTGTCGGACAAAAATTCCGTGGTCAGGCCGTGCACCGCCAGCGCGCCTTCTTCCGAATCGCGCTCGGGATTGACGTAGCGATGGAGGTTGTTGCCGGTGAGCTGGCGGTTCAGCAATTCCACGCAGCCGATCTCGATGATGCGGTCGCCGGAACGTGCATTCAGTCCGGTGGTTTCGGTGTCGAGGATGATTTGTCGCATTAGTCGTAATCCGTTGAGTTTATTCCCTCCCCTTCAAGGGGAGGGTTAGGGTGGGGATGGGTTTTAATCATTGGCGAAAGAGACCCATCCCCCTCCCAACCTCCCCCTTGAAGGGGGAGGAGTTTTCATATCAATGCACAGCCGGCGCCTCTTCCAGCACCGCTTCGCGCCTTTCGCTATCGCGCTTGCGCGCCAGCATTTCATACACCGGCGGCACCACGTACAGCGTCAGTATCGTACCCAGCGATATGCCGCCCACGATCACCCAGCCGATCTGAGAACGCGACTCGGCACCCGCGCCGGAAGCCAGTGCCAGCGGCAAGGAACCCAGCACCATGGTGCCGGCCGTCATCAGGATGGGGCGCAGGCGCAGCCTGCACGATTCCATCACCGCGTCCCGCACTGCATAGCCCTGATCGCGCAACTGGTTGGCGAATTCCACGATCAGGATGCCATGCTTGGTGATCAGGCCGATCAGCGTAATCAGGCCGATCTGGCTATAGATATTCAGCGTGCCGCCTGTGAGGTACAAGGCCAGCAACGCGCCGGCCATCGACAGCGGCACGGTCAGCATGATGATGAAGGGATCGACGAAGCTCTCGAACTGCGCAGCCAGCACCAGGTAGATAAAGGCCAGCGCCAGCAGGAAAGTCATCGTCAGGCCGCTGCTGGCGGTACGGAACTCGCGCGCTGAACCCGACAGGTCGGTGGCAAAGCCCGGTTCCAGTACCGCGCGCGCAGTGGTGTCCATGAATGTCAGCGCTTCGCCTTGCGAATAGTCGGGCGTCAGGCCGGCCGTGATAATCGCGGCACGCCTTTGCGCAAAGTGGTTGAGCTCGCGTGGTGCCACCGTTTCCGTGACCTGCACCAGGCTGGACAAGGGAATCATGCGGTCGTCATTGCTGCGCACGAAGATGTTATTGATTTCATCGGGCGAGCCGCGGCCTTCCTTTTCTATCTGCACGATCACGTCGTACTGGTCGCTGCCACGCTTGAAGCGCGTGACATTACGCCCGCCCAGCATGGTTTCCAGCGTGCGCGCCACGGTCTCGACCGATACGCCGGCATCAGCGGCACGATCGCGATCGACGGTAACGGCAATTTGCGGCTTGTTCAGACGCAGATCGCTGTCGACGTTGGTGAGGCCAGGATTCTTGCTCGCTTCCGCAATGATCCTCGACACCATGACTTCCAGCTCCTGGTAGGACGCCGTGGTCGTGACCACGAAGCTTACCGGCCGGTCACGCGACGACTGTCCCAGCGATGGCGGAGGATTGGCGAAGGCGGTCACACCGGGAATCGCCGCCAGCCTGGGCTGCAATTCTTTTGCCAGCTCTATGGTCGTGCGTTCGCGCTCGCCCCAGGGCGTGGTGCGGAAGAACGCAATGCCGCGCTCCACCGTGGGATTGCCGGCCACCACGAACACGCGGTCGATTTCGGGAATATCGGCGACCACGTCTTCGAGCTGGCGCGCATATTTTTCGGTATAGGCCAGCGATGAACCTTCCGGCGCGGAGATCGAGGTGAAGATCATGCCGCGATCTTCAATCGGCGACAGCTCGCGCTTCATGTTCATGCCTAGCCAGAGCATGCCGGCGATCGTGGCCAGATAAAGCAGAGCAACTGCCCAGCGCACCGACATCGCCCAGCTCAGGGTGCGGCGATAAGTTTCGGCAATGCCGTTCAGGCCGTTTTCAATCGCCATGTAGAACTTGCCATGCTTTTTCTCGTGCTTGAGCAAGACCGAGCACATCATGGGCGACAGGGTCAGCGCGACGAAACCGGATACGATCACTGCGCCGGCCAGCGTCAGCGCGAATTCGGCGAACAGTCGTCCGGTGCGGCCCGGCGTGAAAGCCACGGGCGCGAATACCGCTGCCAGCGTCATGGTCATTGCGATCACCGCAAAACCGATTTCCTTCACACCCTTCAGTGCCGCCTGCACCGGCTTCATGCCTTCTTCGATATGGCGATAAATATTTTCCAGCACCACGATCGCATCGTCCACCACCAGGCCGATAGCCAGCACCAGCGCCAGCAGCGTCAGCGTATTAATGGTGAAACCGGCCAGCGCCATGATGGCGAATGCGCCGATCAGCGAAACCGGAATGGTCACCAGCGGAATTATTGATGCCCGCACCGAACGCAGGAACACGAACACCATCAGCGCCACCAGGATCACCGCCTCGAAAATCGTCTGGTACACCGACTTGATCGATTCTTCGATGAACACCGTCGTGTCATTGGAGATATTGACTTCCACGCCATAAGAGGCGAGGTCTTCATTGATCTTCGGCAGCTCGGCCTTGACGTAAGCGCCCAGCTCCAGCGGATTGGCGGTCGCCTGCCGGATGATGCCCAGCGAAACCGCCGGCTTACCGTTGAAGCGCACGCTGGAACGTTCGGAGGCAGGCGCCACTTTCACCCTTGCCACATCGCGCATGCGCACCGGATAACCCTCTACCTGGCGCACCACGATATTTTCGAATTCTGCAACGCTGACCAGGTCGGTTTGCGACACCACCGAAAATTCGCGCTGGCTGGATTCTATGCGTCCCGCCGGCACTTCGACATTCTGCGCCCGCAAGGCATTTTCCACATCGGCGGTGGTCAGCTGATGGGCCGCCAGGCGATCCCGGTCCAGCCAGATGCGCATCGAATACTGGCGGTCGCCATTGATGCGCACATCCGCCGCGCCCGGCAGCATCTGCAGGCGCGGCTTGACCAGGCGGTTGGCGATGTCGGTAATGTCCAGCGAAGAAAGCGTGCCGCTGGAAAAGGAGAGCCACATTACCGGACTGGCATCGGCTTCCGTCTTGGCGATCACCGATTCGTTGACCGATTCCGGCAACTTGGAACGCACCCGCGACACGCGATCGCGCACATCGTTGGCGCCGGAATCCGGGTCTTTCTCCAGGCGGAAACGCACGGTGATCTGGCTGCGCTCGGAACGCGAAATGGAACTGAGCACATCGATGCCGTCGATCCCGGCAATCGAATCTTCCAGGATTTTGGTGACCTGGGATTCCACGACCTCCGCACTTGCACCGGGATAATCGGTGGTGACGGTGACGACAGGCTCATCGATTTTCGGATACTCGCGCACCGACAATTTCTGATAACTGACCAGACCGATCAGTATGATGATCAGCGACATCACCGTCGCAAAAACCGGGCGGCGTATGCAGATATCCGACAGACCCATACGAACTCCGCTTAGTTGGTGGCGACCGACTGGCTGGCCATGGAGGTGGGCGGTTCACCGCCATTCAGTATCCGCACCGGCATGCCGTCGCGGCTCAGGCGCACCTGCCCCGCCGTGACCACGATATCGCCCGCCTGCAGGCCTTCCAGCACTTCGACCTGCGCTTCGCGGCGCAGGCCGGTCTTGACCGGAGTGCGCTGGGCCTTGCCCTCGACGACTTTCCAGACCGCCATTTCCTGCCCACCGGGAACCAGCGCTTCTTCCGGCACCATCAGCGCTTCGCCGCGCTCGGCCAGCACCAGGCGCACGCGCGCGAACATGCCGGGCTTCAGGCGGGAATCGGGATTGGCGATGCGGCCGCGCAGCAGCACCGAGCGTCCGCTGCTTTCCACCTGCGGATCGATGGCATCGACACGCGCCTTGAACGTTTCCTTGGGATAGGCATCGACCGACAGCTCCAGCCCCTGGCCTTTCTTCACCTGCCCGATGAAACGCTCGGGGATGCGGAAGTCGACCTTGACCTGGGAAATATCCTGCAGATGGGCGATATCCACGCCATCCTTCACATAATCGCCGACGCTGACATTGGCAATGCCCATGATGCCGGCAAAGGGCGCGCGGATTTCCAGCTTGTCCAGGCGTGCCTGCACCAGCGCCAGCTTGGCTTCGAGCACCTGCACCGTCGCCGCCGATTCTTCGCGCACGCGCTCGGCGATGAAACGCTGCTGCGCCAGTTCGGTATTGCGTTGCAGATTGGCCCTGGCGATGCGCAGCTCGGCTTCGACCTGCTGCACTTCGGCGCGCGCCACGGCGGAATCGAAGGCCAGCAGCAACTGGCCCTTGCTGACGCGCTGACCATCGCTGAAATTGATGCGGGTAATGCGGCCTGCGACTTCGGGGCGCAGCATCACGGCGTCGTTGGATTGCAGCGTGCCGGTTGCGCGCAGATCGTCCTGCAGGTTCATGATACTGACTCGCGCCACTTCAACCGCTACCGCGCTGCCGCCGCTGGCAGGAGCGCTGGCGGATTTGGGGTTCGCTGCGCCCTGTGCAAGCGTTATTTCGGCAGGCTGACTGGATGAACCGGGCCGCTGCGCGTACCAGGCAAAGGCACTTAATGCGGCGATTCCCAGTGCGGCGACACCGGCATATAACGTTTTTCTGGGTTTGTTCATCGTGGGCGGCGGATGGGCAGGAGAAAATCAAGCGTTATATTACCCCAGCCGCCCCCGCTCAGGAGGCGGCTTTATGCTGCCGCTGGCTGATTTCTATGCCGCGGTTGGCCAGCGCATCGGCTCTTTCATTGCCGACGTGGCCGGCATGGCCCTTGACCCAGCGCCATTCGATCTTGTGGTTCGCCTGCGCAGCGTCGAGCGCCTGCCACAGGTCGGCATTCTTCACCGCTGCCTTGGCCGCGGTTTTCCAGCCGCGCGCCTTCCAGCCGTGTATCCACTCGCTGATGCCTTTTTGCACATACTGGCTGTCTGTATACACGATGACTTCGCAGGGGCGCTTCAATACCGACAGCGCTTCGATGACCGCCTTCAGTTCCATGCGGTTGTTGGTGGTATCGGGTTCGCCGCCGCAAAGTTCCTTCTGATGCTCGCCCGCCACCAGCCAGGCGCCCCATCCGCCGGGGCCGGGATTGCCCTTGCAGGCGCCGTCGGTATAAATCTCAATCTTGTCCATTCGCTGATTTTTCTCTGTGCATGTTGGTAGCCGGCACCACCCCCGGTGCCTTGATGCTCTTGCGGGACCAGGCCGGGCCGATCAGGCGCATGCCCTTGACGCGCTTGATTGCCTGCACCACGTACACCGCGCCGAGGTAAGGCCACCAGCGATCGCCGCTTTTTTCCATGAAGGCGAAACGGTTCAGCCACTTGTCGGTATTGCAGGGCGGCGCGTAGCAGCCGAAATAGCCGCGGTTGGCCTGCATGTTCAACAACTTGAGCCAGTCCTTCAGGCGCGGCACGCTGATGAATTCGCTATCCTGCGGCATGAAGTGATTGCCTGTCAGCCGTCCCAGGCTTTGCCGTATTCCCCACAGGCTGGCGGGATTGAAGCCGCAGATGATGAGCTGCCCTTCCGGTATCAGCACGCGCTCGACTTCGCGCAGGATCTGGTGCGGCTCGCTGGCAAATTCCAGCACATGCGGCAGCACCACCAGGTCCAGGCTCTGGGTCGCAAAGGGCAAATCCGTGTAATCGTGGGCCATCACGACCGGCGCGGCGCTTTCCTGCGGCACCAGGGTATCGGTCAGCCACTTGTTAGGCATGCGGCTGCCTTCCAGCGCATTGATTTGCGGCAGTCCGATTTGCACGGCGTTAAATCCGAAGATATCGGCAGTCAACGCATTAAGCCGCATCTGCTCCCAGGCACGCATATAGCTTCCGGCCGGACTGTCAAGCCAGGACCCCAGGGCTATAATTGGTTTTTCTGACGATGAAGGATGCATGCAATGATGGCAAATAAGCGTGTGAGTGTACTGACGGTCCCGGCCTTTGCCGATAATTATTTATGGCTGATACACAACGGCACACAAGCAGCGGTGGTGGACCCGGGTGATGCAGGTCCCATTCTGGCAGCCCTGAAAGAACATGGCTTGTCGCTGGTCGCTATTTTACTGACACATCACCATGCTGACCATGCCGGTGGCGTTCCGGCGTTGCTGGAGCGCTTTTCCGTGCCCGTCTACGGTCCCACCCGGGATTCCATTCCGACCGTGACCACGCCGCTGAAGGAAGGCGATCAGGTCACGCTGCCGGAACTGGGACTGAACCTTGCCGTGCTGGATGTGCCGGGCCATACCAAGGGACACATCGCCTATGTAGAAAAGGAACAAGGCTGGCTGTTCTGCGGCGATACGCTGTTCGCCGCCGGTTGCGGCCGCCTGTTCGAAGGCACGCCCGCGCAGATGACCAACTCGCTGGCCAAGCTGGCCGCGCTGCCGGATGAGACGGCCGTGTATTGCGCGCATGAATATACCTTGTCCAATCTGCGCTTTGCGCTGGAAGTCGAACCAGAAAATCCTGCCATAGCCGAGCGTTACCGCACCGAACAGGCCAAGCGCGACCAGCATATACCCACGGTTCCCTCCTCCATAGCCCTGGAAAAGCTGACCAATCCCTTCCTGCGCTACGCGCAAACCCAGATCATGCGGCGCCTGCATGAGGCGGGCAAATTGAACACGCCCGATCCGGTGGAGTCTTTTGCGGCCTTGCGGGAATGGAAAAACAATTTCCGTTAAGCCAAGTTGACTACCTATCAGGTGCTTGTTGAGTACTTAACAAGTGCCTGATAATCAACGAGTAGTTTCTTGGAAGTTAGCAGGCTGTGAAGCATCAAAAGAAATGCAAATTTGGTTGACGCGTTGAAAGAGCTTTACTTACACTCGGGTCATTTCCTACTGTCATCTCCGTATTGCAAGGAGAGACGTCTCGATGTGACCTATGATCCGGCCCAAGATAAACCGCCTGGCTTTTGCCGCACTGCTAACTTTCAGTCTTCCTGCGGCCGTTCACGCAATAGACATCACTCTCTACGCCGGCCCCATCCTGGCGGCTGATGCTTACAGCGCAAGCCGGCAAGGTACGGCATCCGAGCTGGCGGCCTTCCCGCAATTGATGGATGAAATGCCGTCGGATTTATGGGAGCGCATGCGTGATGGGTTCCAGATGGCGGATCTTGACAATGCGATCACGGAAAGCCGGACCAAATGGTACAGCGCCCAGCCTGAATATTTCGAACGCACGCTGAACCGCGCTTCGCGTTATCTCTACCACGTGGTGGAGGAACTGGAAAAACGCAACATGCCCACCGAACTGGCGCTGCTGCCGTTCGTGGAATCGTCCTTCGATCCGCTGGCAGTATCGAGCGCCAAGGCTGCCGGCATGTGGCAGTTCATTCCCTCCACCGGCAAGTACTTCAACCTGAAGCAGAATGTGTTCCGCGACGAGCGGCGCGACATCCTGGCTTCCACCGATGCCGCCCTGACTTATCTGCAAAGACTGCATGGCATGTTCGGCGACTGGCACCTGGCGCTGGCGGCCTACAACTGGGGCGAAGGCTCGGTACAGCGTGCGATGAACAAGGCGCGTGCGCAGAAAGTGGGCACCGACTTCAACAGCCTGTCGCGCTTCATGCCCAAGGAAACGCGGGAATACGTGCCCAAGCTGCTGGCGGTCAAGAACATCATCCTGGCGCCGGAACGTTATGCAGTGACCCTGCCGCCGATGGAGAACCAGCCCTACTTCGTGACGGTCACCAAGCTGCGCGATATCGACGTAGAGCTGGCTGCGCGGCTGGCCGAACTTCCGATGGATGAATTCCGCGCGCTGAACCCACAGTTCAATCGCCCGGTCATCACCGGCGGCCCAAACACCTACATCCTGCTGCCGCAGGCCAATGCGGAGAAATTCGCTGCCAATGTCGAACAATGGGAACGCGACCTGTCGAGCTGGTCGGTCTACAAGGTCAAGGATTCGTCGGAAAAGATAGAAGCCATCGCCGCCCGTTTCAAGACCACGCCGGCCACCATACGCGAAGTAAATAACTTGCCCGCCAATGTGCGCGTGATGGCGGGCTCCACTCTGCTGGTTCCCAAGGTGGACAGCATCGCCAGCCGCGGCATCACGCGCGAAGTGGCGGACAGTGCCGTGCTTCGCTACGAACCCCTGTTCCCCGCCGGCCAGCGCAAGCTGATCAGGATCGGCAAGAAAGATACGCTATACGGGATTGCCAGGCGCCACAATGTGACGGTTGCGCAGATCAAGAAATGGAACAAGCTGAAGCGCGACCTCGTGGTCGTGGGCCAGACGCTGGAAGTGTTCGTGCAGCCGCGTGCCACGGCCAAGGCTCGTCCCCGCTCGACGCAGGCCCTGAAGAAGACCAGCCAGCCGGCAAGAGCGACGAAAGCCAAAGCCACACCTGCCAAGGCCAGGAACAATGGCAAGGTGATTACCGTCAGCACCAAATAAACGGCAGGAACAGCGGTAAAGCAGAAAAGGCGGGGCTCCCGCCTTTTTTCATGCCCCTCATTCCTCCAGGCGCTGGGCCACAAAATCCACGAAGCTGCGCACCTTGGCCGACAAGTGCCGACGGCTGGGATACACCGCGTACACGCCCAATTCGGCCGATGCATAAGCGGGCAACAGCCGGATCAGCCGGCCCGCGTCGAGGTCGTCCTGCAAGAGAAAACTGGGCTGGAATATGATGCCCGCGCCCTGCAAGGCAGCCAGCCGCAGCAGATCGCCATTGTTCACGCGAACCTCGCCGGAGCAGCGCACCGCCTGCGTGTCGCCATGCTCATCCTGCAAGCGCCATTCCTCGCTGCCCTGGGTCAGTGAGTAAGCCAGGCATTCATGCTGCGGCAGCTCCTGCGGCGTCGCCGGCCGGCCATGCCGCGCTATATAGTCCGGCGACGCGCAAACCACGCTTCGTATGCCGCCCAGCTTGCGCGCCACCAGCCCCGATTCCGGCAGCATGCCTATGCGTATCGCCATGTCGAAACCTTCCTCGACCAGATCCAGCTTGCGGTCGCCGGCATGAATGTCTAACTTCACGTCGGGATAGGCTTCGCGATAAGCCGCGAATATCGGCGCCAGCTTGTGCTGCGCATACGTCAGCGGCACCGTCATCTTCAGGGTGCCGCGCGGCCGGGCCGTCATGCCGCCGGCTTCCTGCTCGGCTTCGCTGATGTCGGCCAGTATCTGCAGGCTGCGCTCGTAAAAGAGCGTGCCGGATTCGGTCAGGCTGAGGCGGCGCGTGGTGCGATTGAGTAAACGCGTGCCCAGGTGTTCTTCCAGAGTGGAAATCTGCCTGGACACCAGCGCCTTGGAAATATCCAGCCGCTCGGCGGCAGCGGAAAAGCTGCTTTCTTCGACCACCGTTACCAAGGCACGCATGCCGGAAACCATATCCATAGGCTTATTGTTCAACAATACGAAACAATGTTTTTAATAACTGCCAGTTTATCTGATCATCCATAAACAATATAGTAGAGCCATCGATCAAATCACGGATGCGGCACTCCAAGAAATACAGCCCTAGCATCCGTGCACTCATGGAGGACTTAGAGACATGAACCGACTGCCCACCCTTTTCATTTCGCACGGCTCGCCCATGCTGGCGCTGCAGGACAGCCCGGCCCGCCGCTTCCTGCTGGAACTGGGCAATACGCTGCCGCGCCCCAAAGCCATCGTGATGGTTTCGGCTCACTGGGAAACCCTGGGCCGCCCGGCGGTGGACTTCGCCCGCCAGCCGGAAACCATCCACGACTTCGGCGGCTTTCCGCGCGCGCTGTTTGAAATGCAGTACCCGGCACCGGGCGCGCCCGAGCTTTCCGCGCGGGTGGCCGGACTGCTGGAGCAGGCAGGCTATACGCCGGGCAAAATCCCGAATCGCGGCCTGGATCACGGCGCCTGGGTGCCGCTCACGCTGATGTATCCGCAGGCGGACATCCCCGTGCTGCAAGTGTCCATCATGCGCGGCGCCGACCCGGCCGAACACGAGCGCCTGGGCACGGCGCTGGCGGCATTGCGCGACGAAGGCATACTGGTGATCGGTTCCGGCTCGCTCACGCACAACCTTCACGAATACCGGGGCCAGCCCATCGATTCGCCGGTGCAGGACTGGGTCAGCGAATTCGGCGACTGGATGAAGCAAAAGCTCGACGCGAATGAACACGAAGCCATCCTGGACTACCGCCGCCTCGCACCGCACGCGGAGCGCAATCATCCGACCGAAGAGCACTTGCTGCCGCTGTTCGTGGCCATGGGCGCGGCGGGCGAACAGGCGCAGGCAAGCCGCTTGCACAGCAGCTTCGAATACGGCGTGCTGGCGATGGATATCTATGCTTTTGACTAACTGGAAGTTAGCTAGCATTCAAACGGAAAAGGGTACGGAAGGCAGATGCTTTCCGTACCCTTTTCCATCGTCATTCATTACTCATCACTCATCGATACCAGGACAAGCATTTTCGCGGCCCGGATTTTTTAAATGTCACGTGCTCCCTGTTATGAGGGAGTCCCATGAGAGTTGATGCTGATGCTGATGCTTTGAAAGCTGAGGCAGCGGTGCGCCTCCTGCTCCGCCCTCCTCCTTAACGCCATACCCGGCCTAGCCAGTTTTTCTTGACTTCAGGATTGAGCAGCTCCGATCTCACCATGATTCCGGTAGGCGTCTTGTAGACATGGAATCGCTTGCTGACGTCGATGGCATGATAGGCGGAGGTGCCATATTCGGTATCGACAAAAGGGCTCAGACCGAACAGCGTGAAATACGAAATGCCTTCACCGGTCAGCTGATGCGCGATATTGGGAAGCGTGTTTTCATCGTGCACATTGATGTATCGCCCCTGCAAGCGGTCGATCGCATAACGCGACTCCATGCCCAGCAGATTGGCCCAGTACTTCATCTTCACAAAATGCGCATCCACGCGCCACTGATCGCCATACAGTACATACCCACCGCGCACCGACTCCGGCGATTCGATATACGCCCGATACTGCTGCTTGCCTGTTTCTTCAAACCTGAGAGTAAGAATGGGTGCTTCATGGGTAAAAACCTGGTAACTCCAGATAAACCCGCCCCAGGCAATGAGGTTGACCACGACCAGTACCACTATCGCTGCAAGAGGGATTTTCAGGTATCGCATATCGGCTCCCGGGGTTGCATGGACTTGATGTGCCTGAGCTGTTAATCAATCAGTCTGAAGCAAGAACGATACGCTCGCTTTTCCTGCCTTGAAAGACATCGAAGATACGGCATTGCAGAAGAACCTCATATCAAGCCGCGCCCGACTGTGAATACACATAGGCGAGACCACCACCTTGCACGGCAAGCCAGATCCAGCCGGCGGCCGCAAGTTGAAACCGCATGCTGAGCGAGAAGTGCGACTGTGCCGACAGCCAGATGCCAATGTTTGCAATGGCAAGCGAAATAGCCAGCATTACCATGCCGCCCCGCGGATGGAGCAGACCCCACATCGGATCGACACGCATCAGAGCAAGGTAGCCGAGCAGAACCAGTATCGAGGCGAAGAAAGCCAGTATTTTCATGCGAAATTCAAGATTGCGAATAAAGCGCAGAATCCACTTGTCAGCCCTATACCTCTTTCAATCGCGATGTTTCAAGTGCTGGCGCATGGGGATTTGCTGCTGAGCTTGCGGAACACTTTTTATTTTTGCGAGCCACTTGCAGTAAGCAATTCGCTCAAGCTGCTTCCTATCCTGGATGGGCAATTTATCATGCGATCTCGCGCTATGACAGGATAGGCCATGAATTTCGGGAGCGACGCAGGTCAGTTGTTGCATCGATCACACGACTGACTGAGCCTTAATCCTTGCGATCCGGCGGCGCACCCTCATCGCATTTCTTGCACTTCAAGGTCTTGTCCAATACAGAAGCCCGCCCCTCTTCCGTCACCACCCAGGGCCGGTTGATCCACGGCGGATCGTGGCGGGTGTGCTGGTTGTGGCCGCAGTCGAGTTCGGCGACCCAGTGGTTTTCCTCGTCCAGGTGAAAGCCGATGATGCGTCGTTCCATCGTGTGCCTTATTGCATCGCCGCTTGGTCGCGGTCCAGCGTGGAGTAAGTGGAGGCGGCGAGCAGGCGCTGCGTGTAGGGATGGGATGGTTGCGACAGCACTGCTTCCGCCGTGCCGCTTTCCACCACCTTGCCATCTTTCATGACCATCACGCGATGCGCCATGGCGCGTATCACGGCCAGGTCGTGGCTGATGAAAATATAGGCAAGTCCATATTTTCGCTGCAGCTCTGCCAGCAGGTGAAGAACCTGCTGCTGCACTGACACGTCCAGCGATGAGGTAGGTTCGTCCAGCAGGATAAGCGCCGGCTTCAGCACCAGCGCGCGGGCAATCGCGATGCGCTGGCGCTGGCCGCCCGAAAATTCATGCGGATAGCGCGACATCATGGGCGGCGCAAGCCCCACCTCGGTCATCGCATCCGCCACGGCCTGGCGCAGTTCATCCTTGCTCAAATGTGCCTGATGCAGTTCCAGCCCTTCGCCTATGATCTGCTCAATGGTGCGGCGCGGCGACAGCGAGGCAAACGGGTCCTGGAACACGACCTGCATTTTTGAACGCAGAGGCCGCACTTCATTGGCATGCATGTCGGTCAGCGCATGCTGCTCAAAATGCACTGCTCCTTCTACCTGTGCTGAAGAGAGGCGCAGCAGCGCCATGCCCAGCGTCGATTTTCCGGAACCGGATTCGCCGACGACGCCCACGGTTTCGCCGGGCCTTAGCGCAAGGTTCACCTTATCGACCGCGACGAAGGGATCTTTCCCGAACCATCCCTTGCGTATCCAGAAAGTGCAGCGCAGGTTCTCCGTCTGCATCAAAGGATCGGATTTTTCATCAGGGGATGACACGATGCGTTCCGGATGACTGGCCAAGAGCTTGCGCGTATAAGGTTCGCGTGGATTGGAAAATAGTTCGGGCGTGGTCGTGGTTTCTATCAGCCTGCCCTTCTCCATCACGCCCACGCGGTCCGCGAAATGGCGTACCAGGTTCAGGTCATGCGTGATCATCAGCACGGCCATATCGTGTTCGCGCTGCAGCTGGTTCAGCAATTCCAGTATCTGCACCTGTATCGTCACATCCAGCGCCGTGGTCGGCTCGTCGGCGATCAGCAGCTTGGGCTTGCAGGCCAGCGCCATGGCAATCATCGCCCGCTGCCGCTGCCCGCCGGACAACTGGTGCGGATAAGACAAGGCGCGACGCGCGGGCTCCGGTATGCCGGTCTTGTCCAGCAAATCCACCGCGCATAGTGCCGCCTGTTTCGCGCTCAGCGCTTCATGCAGCATCAGCACTTCCGCGATCTGATTGCCGATCGTGAACAGCGGATTAAGCGCCGTCATCGGCTCCTGGAAAATCATCGCGATATCCTTGCCGCGAATGCCGCGCATCTGGCGCTCGCTGCGCTTCAGGATGTCTTCGCCTTCGAACAGGATCTGTCCGGCATAACGCGCATCGTTATTCAATTGAAGCAGCGCCAGCGATGTTACGGTTTTGCCGGAACCGGATTCGCCCACCAGCGCAAATTTCTCTCCGGGTACGATGGAAAAACTCACATCATCGACCACGGTGTTGTCGCCGAACGCGACGCGCAGATTGCGCACATCGAGCAGGCTCATGACTTCCTCCTCACATCCATCGCATTGCGCAAGGCGTCGCCGATATTGGTCAGCAGGAACAACATGATGGTCAGCACCATGAAAGTGGAAAGCGCAATCCACCAGGCTTCGAGATTGCCCTTGCCCTGCGCCAGCAGTTCGCCCAGGCTGGGCGTCGGCGGCGGTACGCCGAGGCCGAGAAAATCCAGGCTGGTCAGGCTGACAATGGCGGCGCTCATGCGGAAAGGCAGGAAGGTAATCACCGGCGTCAGGCTGTTGGGCAGCACATGGCGCCAGATGATCTGGCTATTGGACAAGCCCAGCGCGCGCGCGGCCTGCACATATTCGAGATTGCGGTTGCGCAGGAATTCCGCGCGCACATAATCGGACAAACCCATCCAGCCGAACAGCGACAACAGCACCAGCAGCAAAAGCAGGCTGGGCTGGAAGATGGAGGCAAAGATGATCAGCAGGTACAACTCGGGCATGGAGCCCCAGATTTCCATGAAGCGCTGGAAGAAAAGATCGGTGCGGCCAGCGAAGTAGCCCTGTATTGCACCGGTGATCATGCCGAGCAACACGCCGGTAATCGTCAGCGCCAGCCCGAACAGCACCGAGATGCGAAAGCCGTACAGCAGGCGGGCGAATACATCGCGGCCGCGGTCGTCGGTGCCGAGCCAGTTCTCGCTACTGGGCGGCGCAGGATTAGGCTCGGGCGCGAAGTAATTCAGCGTGTCGTAGCTGTAGCGGTTGATCGGATAGAGCGCGAAATTTCCCTCCCTGTCGAACTGCTCTTGGATGAAAGGATCGAGATAATCGGCCGGTGTTTCGAAGTCGCCGCCGAAAGCCTTTTCGGAATACGTGGTCACCATCGGGAACATCCATTGCCCGTTGTAGCGCACCACCAGCGGCTTGTCGTTCGACACGACCTCGGCCAGCAGGCTGAAGACGAACAGGATGGAAAAAAGGATCAGGCTCCAGTAACCGCGGCGATTGGATTTGAAACGCTGCCAGATGCGGCGGCCGGGCGTGAGGGATGCCGAATTCGGCGCACTCGGCGCAACAGCAGACGCTGCGGGCGCAGTAGCGATGTCGGCAGGAGAAGCGGGTACGGTGCTCATCGATTCAGGCTTTCGAATTGCAGGCGCGGGTCCGCCCAGACATAACAGAGATCGCCGATCAGTTTCACCACCAGGCCGATCAGCGTGAAGAGATACAGCGTGCCCATCACCACCGGATAATCGCGCCGTATCACCGACTCATACGACAACAGGCCCAGACCATCCAGCGAGAACAGGGTTTCTATCAGCAGGCTGCCGGCGAAGAAGGCGCCGATGAAAGCGGCGGGAAAACCAGTGACCAGCGGAATCAGCGCATTGCGAAATACATGCTTGTACAGCACCTTTTTCTCATCCAGCCCCTTGGCGCGCGCGGTCAGCACATACTGCTTGCGGATTTCTTCGAGAAAAGTGTTCTTGGTCAGCATGGTCATCACGGCAAACGAGCCGGCCACCGAAGCAATCACCGGCAGCGTGATATGCCACAGGTAATCGACCACCTTGCCGAACATCGACAGCTGCTCCCAGTCGTCCGAGGTCAGGCCGCGCAGCGGGAACCATTGTAGGAAAGTGCCGCCGCCGAACAGCACCAGCAGCAGCACGCCCAGCACGAAACCCGGTATCGAATAGCCGATCAGCACCACCATGCTGGATACCACATCGAAGCGGCTGCCTTCGCGCACCGCCTTGGCAACGCCCAGCGGCAATGAAATGAGATAGGTCAGCACGAAGGTCCACATGCCCAGCGTGATCGACACCGGCATCTTGGATTTCACCAGCTCCCACACATCCTTGTGATGATAAAAGCTCTGGCCGAGGTCGAAGCTGGCAAAGCCCTTCAGCATCTGCCAGTAGCGCTCATGCGTCGGCTTGTCGAAGCCGTACAGCTTCTTGATTTCCTCGACCTGCTGCGCATCCAGTCCCTGTCGTCCGCGATAGTCGGCCCCACCACCGCCACCGCTGGCCTCGCCGACTGCGCCGACATGGCCTCGCATTTCCAGCATCATCTGCTCCACCGGACCGCCGGGCACGAACTGGATCACGATGAAGGTGATCGTGATCACGCCCAGCAGGGTCGGTAGCATCAGCAGCAGGCGCTTGGCAATATATGACCAAAGATTCATGAATGGACTTTCGTTCTGCTCTGTATGGTTTTGATTCCCTACCCTTCAAGGAGAGGGGTAGGGGTGAAGCAAGGGTAAGCAGGCAGCGATACTCTGCGCTCAGGCTCCCTCCCCTTCAAGGGGAGGGTCAGGGTGGGGATGGGTTCAAACAATCTGCATAAGAAACCCATCCCCATCCCAACCATTCCACTGCGCCGCTGGTAGGCGGCTTAGATTCGGTCGGCGCGAAGCAGTGCTTCGCGAAACCCCGCCCTCATCCCCTTGAAGGGGAAGGAGTCTAAAAATCACCGCCGCGGATTAGCCTCCCACCAAGTCGACATGATGTAAGGATCGGCAGAATAATATAACGGCAGTTTTTCCGGCATGCCGAAGCGGTTCCAGTACGCGACGCGGTGCAGGCTGGAGAACCAGTGCGGCACGACGATGTGCTTGTGCAGCAATACGCGGTCCAGGGCTTTCGCAGCCGCCAGCAAATCCTTGCGGGATTCAGCCATCACCAGTTTCCCCACCAGCTTGTCGACCGCCGGCTCCTTCAGGCCGAAGTAGTTGCTCGATCCCTTCTGGTCTGCGGCTTTCGAGCCGAACATGTCGAACAGTTCATTGCCGGGCACCACCACGTCCGGGAAGCGCATGCTCATCATGTCGAAGTCGTAATCTTCCAGGCGTTTCTGCACCAGCGCGAAATCGGCAGTGCGCTGGGTGACCTGTATGCCGAGTTTTTCCAGGTTGCGCACATACACGCTGATCACGCGCGACATGCTGCCCTGGTCGTCCAGGATCTCAAAGCGGAAAGCTTCGCCCTTGGCATTGCGCAAGGCGCCATCGCGGTATTCCCATCCCGCCTCGCGCAGCAACTCCACGGCCTGCAGCAGGTTCTGCCGCAAGGAAGCCGGCGCATCCGTCGAGGGTGGCAGCGGCGCGGGGCCGAATACCGCCGGATCGAGCTGCTTGCGCATCGGCTCCAGCAAGCGCAGTTCTTCTTCCGTGGGCAGGCCGGTCGCCGCCATTTCGCTGTTGGCGAAGAAGGAGTAAAGCCGCTCATACTGGTTGTAGAACAGCTGCCGGTTCATCCATTCGAAATCCAGCGCCAATGCCAGCGCCCTTCTGACCCGCACATCCTGGAATACCGGCCGGCGCAGGTTCATCATGAAACCCTGCATGCCCGCGCCGTTGGCATGCTTGAATTCGTGCTTGATGATTTCGCCGCTGCGGAATTTCGCGCCGGTATAACTGCGGGACCAGCTCTTGGCGCGGTACTCCACGTTCACATCGAAGTCGCCGGCCTTGAACGCTTCCAGCCGCGCCATGTCATCCGAGTACAGGCGGAAGTAAATGCGCTCGAAGTTGTACATGCCCTTGCGCGAGGGAAGATTGCGCGCCCAGTAGTCGGGATTCAGGCGGTAGGTGACGGAACGGCCCACATCGTAACGGTCGATCAGATAAGGACCGCTGGCAACCGGCGCCGTCAGCTGAATGCGATCGAAGTCCGTGCCCTCACCCCACTTGCGCGAAAACACCGGCATGTTGCCGACCACCAGCGGCAGTTCGCGGTTCAGCGTACGGAAGTCGAAACGCACGGTGCGCTCGTTGAGCACCGTCACGCCCTTCACATCCGCATAGACGGACTTGAAGTAAGGTGCACCCTTGTCCAGCAGGATATCGAAGGAGTACTTGACGTCGGCCGCCAGCACCGGGTCGCCATTATTGAAGCGCGCTTTCGGGTTGAGGCGGAACGTCATGGACATGCGGTCCGGCGCCAGCGCCATGTCTTCGGCCAGCAGGCCGTACATGGTTGCCACCTCATCCTGAGCCTGGGTGGCGAGCGATTCGAACATCAGCCCCAGGCCGGGCGCGGACACGCCGCGCAAAGAAAACGGATTGAACTTGTCGAAGCTGGTGCTGCGGCTGGGATTGGCCAGATAGAGGTCGCCGCCCTTGGGAGCGGCCGGATTCACATAATCGAAATGCGTGAAGTCGGAAGGATATTTCGGCTCGTCGTATTGGGAAAAAGCGTGGGCGGCGAATGCCGTGCCGCTGATTGCCACTCCGCTTGCCAGAAACAGGGAAACAAGAAATTTGACCATTCGCTGCCTTATTCGATCGGCGTCGCCGAGAATGAGTTCTTGAGCCTCATAGTGTGGCTATTGTACAGAAACAGGTTTTGCGCAGGCCCAGCGACGCCCCGGATTTGCGACACCGGCACGTGCTTTGACTGGTCAAAAACTTGCCGAGCTTGCGGAGTATCCCTACAATCTTGCCCATTCTGGATGCAGGGCCGCGGGCTTTGCCTCCTCATATTCATGCCGGTGCGCAGCACAAGGGTTATCAATTCAGCCCCTCAACGCGCCGTTTCAACAAGACCTCTCTGGAGTCGCTATGGCATTTCTGCAAGGCAAAAAAATCCTTCTTACCGGTTTGCTGTCGAACCGCTCCATCGCCTACGGTATTGCCAAGGCTTGCCATCGCGAAGGCGCCGAACTGGCCTTCACCTATGTCGGCGACCGTTTCAAGGACCGCATTACGGAGTTTGCCAAGGAATTCAACAGCGAGCTGATCTTCGATTGCGACGTCGGCAACGATGAGCAAATCGCCAAAGTATTTGAAGACTTGGGCAAGAGCTGGAACCAACTCGACGGTCTGGTGCATGCCATCGGATTCGCACCGCGCGAAGCGATTGCCGGCGACTTCCTGGATGGCATTTCGCGTGAAGGCTTCCGCATCGCCCACGACATTTCCGCCTACAGCTTCCCGGCCATGGCCAAAGCCTCCCGCGGCATGCTCAGCCCCAATGCCTCGCTGCTGACCCTGAGCTATCTGGGTGCGATGCGCGCGCTGCCCAGCTATAACACCATGGGCCTGGCCAAGGCATCGCTGGAAGCCAGTGTGCGCTACATGGCGGCTTCGCTCGGCCCGCAGGGCATACGTGTGAATGGCATTTCCGCCGGCCCGATCAAGACGCTGGCTGCCAGCGGCATCAAGGACTTCGGCAAAATCCTGAATTTCGTCAAGAACAATGCACCGCTGCGCCGCAATGTGACGATCGAGGAAGTCGGCAATACCGCAGCCTTCCTGCTGTCCGATCTGTCCAGCGGCATCACCGGTGAAATCACTTATGTCGACGGCGGCTTCTCGCATGTGGTGCCGGGCATGGAAGAAGAACAAGGCTGATTGCTTCACTGTCGCTTCACTGACTCTTCCCTGCCTCTCTTTGCCGGATGCGCCATGCGTATCCGGCTTCTTGTATCGGCCTCATTAAACCGTCAACATTTCTTCAAGCTTGAAATAAGCGCTGCAGGAAGTCGCGCAACGCGCTATAATGCGGCCTGCGCTGCAAATTGCAGCCCACACGTAGTATCAAGCAGCACCGCAAACCTTCTGCATTTACGAAAAGCCCTCCCGCCTTCTGGTGTCATTGTTACACCGTCCCGGCGCAAAGCTTTGTGCCGAAACCTTTCTGAACCGGTTTCTTTTGTGGTTTCTTAGCCGTTCCGTTGGTAAGCGTTGCATTTCTTGCGCCTCATGATGTCATCGGAGATGACGCATGGCGCGCCGATTTCACGAAAGTAAATAATGACATTTGAAGCAATTGGATTACACGCGTCCGTACTCAAAGCCCTGGAAGCCGCTGGCTACACTGCGCCTACCCCGGTGCAAGCCCAGGCGGTTCCGGCTGCGATCGAAGGCCGCGATCTGCTGGTATCTTCGCAAACAGGTTCCGGCAAGACTGCAGCTTTCATGCTGCCGGCCTTGCACAAGTTTGCCTCCATGCCGGAGCAAGCTCCGATGGGCGCCAAGACTCCCAATCAGTCTGCGCAATCCGCACGTTCGCGCGGCGACCGCCCGCGTTTCAAGGCAGCTCAACCTAAAATGCTGGTGCTGACGCCGACCCGCGAACTCGCGTTGCAAGTCACCGAAGCCACCGACAAGTACGGCACCTTCATGCGTCGCATCAAGGCTGTGTCCATCCTCGGCGGCATGCCTTATCCGAAGCAGATGCAACTGCTGTCGCGCAATCCGGAAATCCTGGTGGCCACGCCTGGCCGCCTGATCGATCACATGGATTCCGGCAAGATCGATTTCTCGCAACTGGAAATCCTGGTGCTGGACGAAGCCGATCGCATGCTGGACATGGGCTTCATCGAAGACATCGAAAAAATCGTTGCGTCGACGCCGGAAACGCGCCAGACCATGCTGTTCTCGGCCACGCTGGATGGCGTAGTCGGCTCCATGGCCCGCCGCATCACCAAAGATCCGCTGGTGATCCAGATCGCCGGCTCGGCAACCCGCCATGAAAACATCCAGCAGCGCGTGCATTTTGTCGACGACCTGTCGCACAAGAACCGCCTGCTCGACCACCTGCTGCGCGATGTCGCCATTGACCAGGCCGTGATCTTCACCGCGACCAAGCGCGATGCCGACATGATCGCCGATCGCCTGACGATCGCCGGTTTTGCCGCTGCCGCACTGCATGGCGACATGCACCAGGGCGCGCGCAATCGCACCCTGAACGGCATGCGCCGCGGCGATGTACGCATCCTGGTTGCCACCGACGTGGCCGCACGCGGCATCGACGTGCCCGGCATCACTCACGTGGTGAACTACGATCTGCCGAAATTCCCCGAAGATTACGTGCACCGCATCGGCCGTACCGGCCGTGCAGGACGCAACGGCATCGCGGTCTCGCTGGTTAACCACGCAGAAAACATGCATGTACGCCGCATCGAGCGCTTCACCAAGCAGCCGATTCCTGTCGATATCGTGGAAGGTTTCGAACCCAAGCGCACGCCGTCGTCTTCGGCACCGCGCTCTAACGCTCGCAAGCCGGGCGGCTGGAAACCGGGCGAAAACCGTCGTCCAGGCAGCAGCAACGGTGCCGGCAACGGCAATCGTTCCAATGCAGGCGGCCGCACTGGCACCAGCCAGCGCAGCTTCGCCAAACCGGGCGCACCGCGCGGTGAAGGCGGTGCATCGACGGGTCGTCGTAGCTACGGCAACGACCGTTAATCAGCGCTGACTGAAAAAAAGCATGGCCGTCCTGAAAAGGACGGCCATTTTTTATTACGCAGCATTAACGCAATTAAATGGCCATGCTGCGTTGTTTTGGCTTCTGTCAGCCGCCCGACGGCCGCCTCGTTTTTCTCACCTTTCCATCTTCTTCGGCCTGTTCCTGCTGATTGTGCTGCGCCTCCGGTTCAGCGCTGTCCGTTTCCGGGAGCGCATCCTTCAAAGCGGCCTGCAGTATTTCAAATACGAGTTCGTTATTCGTCGCGATATCTTCAGCCAAACTCTTGCGCGGCAACACTCCCAGTTCGACCGCCTTGCTTACTCCCTTCTCGATCATCTTCTGAGTGATCTGCATGATGCTCCATGATATTTGCTTGCATTGAATGACAGCTGCCGGCCAGTTGCCTTGTTTTCCCAGAGCTAACACCAACCATTCCTATCAAAAGCAAGACTGCGCCTATACGACAAGCGTTTATCTGTATCAAACCAATGAATCCGGACAAGATTGGTCAGCCAGCGGACTGGAAAGAATCGGCTACCGACTGAACTCCAGCGGATGAGCGTATCTAATTGTCTTCTCAGTCGTTTAGTGATCTCTGAGTCTTGCGCCCGCCGCTCGTGAAGCAGGCGGGCTTTTTTTGATGCTGTGCCTGCCCATCAGTTCTCACACTTTTGCTCTCAAATGTAGGGAGGCACACAGAAGGTTTGCGCAATCGGCGCCGGATAACCCGGCAAGAGTCCTCTGGCTGCTCCTTATCCCACCGGACTGACGAAATTGATGCCATCAAGAAATGGAGGCAGCATGAACATCCCGACCTCTTCTTCGCACTTCTTGCATCTATCGCGCAATGCAGGCTCTCCAAAGCGAATTATTCCTCCAGAGGGCGGCGAGGATTTTCCCGATGGAGGAAAGCCTGCTCCCTTGCATCCAGGAGATATTTCTCCCGATGCCGATACTGCGACCAGAAAAAAGAGAGGGGACGGCGAGCGGGTGGAGGACGATGCAGACGATGGTGATGGCGGTGATTAAGATGCGCGCTAGTCTATTCGCTGTTTACCCCAATACCTGCGGATTCATCTGCCATACGCTATAGGTCAGTGCGGTAGCGAAGCTGACCCAGGCCAGATAGGGAAGCAGCAAGATGCCCGCGAAGGGGCGTATGCGCCAGAAGGCGATCAGCGTGGCAGCGATCAGCACCCACAGCAGTACAACCTCGACAAAGGCCGCTGCGCCCATCTGCCAGCCGAAGAACAGCCAGCTCCACAAGGCATTGAACATCAACTGGACCAGAAACAAGACGAGTGCGTTTCTCGCTGCATTAAACCCGCCTGTGCGCCATACCAGCCAAGCTGCAATCGCCATCAGGATATACAGCGCAGTCCAGACCGGACCGAATATCGCAGCCGGGGGCGCCCACTCGGGGCGAATCAGGTCGGTATAAAACGACCCCGCCCGCAGGGTGGCGGCGCGG
>JAFAGG010000054.1 GCA_023422955.1 Pseudomonadota bacterium
CTTCAAAATTCCTTTGCTTTTAATCGTTGGCGTTACGTTTATTTGGGGCCTTATTGCCTACGACCTTAAACACACACGCGAGGAGGCGCTCGATCAGGCAAGAGAAAAACTTGAGAATCTAACGAAAATCTATACGGAAGAAGTGACCTCCTCCGTCAGCACGATAGATTATGTGCTGATCGACTTGCGGAATGCGTGGAAAAGAAACCGCGAGAAGTTTGGATCAGAAGTCGAGGAGCGACGCGCGTATCTTGATCCGAGCATCGCTTATAACGTCGGCATAATTGATCCTGACGGCACCCTGATTTTTGCGAGCGCTGCTACCGCCGAGCCGGATAAATCCAGCATCAAGCTTAACGACAGGGAGCATTTCAGAGTCCATTTTTTCAACCAGGCAGATCGACTCCATATCAGCGAACCCGTGGTGCTGCGAGAGGCGCATCGGTGGGCCATCCAGTTCAGCCGGCCCCTGCTGGATGCGGAAGGCAATTTTGACGGCGTGATCGTCATCTCCGTGTCACCCGAATATTTTCATCGCCTTCATGAAAATATCGATTTGGGGAAAGATGGCTCCATTGCCCTGGGAAAGATACATGGCAGTCTTATTTCCCGCTATCCCGCTCCTGAGCTCGCACTAGGAAAAAGCCTGATACACGCTCCCTGGATTTTTGCCGCTTCGTCAGAAAACGGCGTCTTTCAGAAACACTCGGAAGTCGACCAGATCGAACGCTTGTATGCGTGGCGTGTGCTGCAGAAGGGCGACATGGCAGCGATCATGGGACAGTCGATAGAGACCATACTTGCCCCCTACCATCAACGGCGCCTGCGTTATCTATGGGGGAGCACCGTTGCGACACTACTTCTCTTTGTCCTGGCATATGTTTTAAGAGGATACCAACGGCAACGGGCCCAGGCCGATGAGGCGCTGCAGAAAATGAAGGAAGATCTCGCTCACGCCCACAAACTGGAAGCGCTTGGCAAACTGACCGGCGGCGTAACGCACGATTTCAACCACGTCCTGCAGATCATCAGCAGCAATATTGAATTGCTGAAAGCGACGGCCAAAGGCGATGAGAAAATCGAGCCACATCTGGACAGCATCGAGAATGCGACGGCAAGAGGAACAAAGCTCGCTGCACAATTACTCACCTTCGCAAGGCGCCAACCCTTGCATCCCACCACCATCCACCCTGGAACGCTGCTTGGTCGCATCGACAACCTCATACAGCGACTGGCAGGCGACAACATTGAACTGAAAATGGCGGTGCAGGAAGACATCGGCCAGATTTGCGTGGATGCGAGCTTGCTTGAAAACGTGGTGCTGAATCTGGTGGCCAATGCTCGTGATGCCATGAACGGCAGCGGGACATTGAGCATAGCATTGACCAACAAGAATGTGGACGCGCAACACGCTCCCCAGTACCCCGGCATCGCTACAGGCGACTATGTATCGCTTGCGATATCCGATACGGGATGCGGCATGTCGCGTGAAGTCCTGTTGCGTACTTTTGAACCGTTTTTCACTACCAAGCCAGAAGGCCAAGGTACCGGCTTGGGACTCTCGATGGCCTATGGCTTCGTCAAGGAAAGCGGCGGACATATCCATATTGATAGTGCGCCGGGAAGAGGAACGACCATACGGATGCTTCTCCCCCGCTCTCCCGACATTAAACTCCTGGCTTCTGCCCCGGCCTCTGCTTCAACGATGCAAGAAGAGAGGAAGACCGTCCTGATTGTGGAAGACAAATCCGATTTGAGGAACATGACCGGGATGATGCTGGAAAGCCTGGGCTATCGTGTATGGAAAGCCGCCAACTCTCAAGAGGCCTTGAGCATACTTGAAAGAAGCGAACCCATTGACGTGCTCTTTACTGACATTCGCTTGCCAGGCGAAACGAATGGATTTGAATTGGCAAAGCAGGCGCAATCGCTGCGCGCAGATCTGATCATTCTTTTAGCATCCGGCTATGATGACTGGACGAACCCCGGAGACGCCGCTGCACCGGCCAGAGATTTTCCCTTCTTGAACAAACCTTATACCGTACAAGAAGTCGATGCCATTATAAGAAAACTGCTGTCGGAAAAAGAAGGCGAGCTTTCGAAGGCCTGATGAGGAAAATTGCCATCGTTCGTTCGGAGTTGCGCGCCTGAATTGTGAAGATGCTGGCTTCGCCTATATTTTTCCTAATTCCACTCAAACTGCCCGTTCCATCGCGACAAGATTCCGGGAAGCTACCGCCGCGCATTGTGGCGTGTAGCACATAAGACCAATACAGTCTTGACCGTCTAATCGGATCGCCGCCCTTGCTTCCCGCTGCGCCAACGCGCTGCAACGACAATGTGCCTCATGGCAAACAAGGCCTATGTGTCCGGCACCTCCTGCATTCGCGGTGAGCGCTCGATTGCCCCCCTCGGATGCTCCAGGCACGTCTTCCAGCCTGCGAGCGGACTGTCCTTTTTATCGCTGCAATTCCGCCATGATCAACCAACCGCCTTCACCGGCATCGCAGCCACTTTATTCACTTCCCTATCTCTGAAGAAACAGTTTCTTAGCAAGCTCAAGGGAAGGTTATCTTCCCAAAAAATAACTTCCATTTCCTGTATCATCACTCGCTCTTTTCCATGTAATTAGGAGGGCGGGGGCCAGGCGGTCCTGCCACGACTTCCGGGAGATCCAATGGCTACCATTCAGAACAGCGCCACCCATTCTTTTCTCTCCAGCGGCATCAGCGGCCTTGACGACGTGTTGTACGGCGGATTTACGCGCGACCGTCTTTACCTGATCGAAGGCTCGCCCGGCTCCGGCAAGACCACGCTGGCCCTGCAATTCCTGATGGAAGGTGCGCGCCGAGGCGAAGCGGTGCTTTACATCACCTTGTCGGAAACCCTGATCGAATTAAAAGCGGTCGCGGCCGCTCATTCCTGGTCGCTTGAAGGCATCAGCATCAAGGAAGTCATTCCCTCGGAGAACATCCTGAATCCGGATGAGCAGTACAGCATCTTTCATCCTACTGATGTGGAAATGGGAACGACGACTAAGGAAATCCTCAACATTGTCGAAGCCCTGAAACCGACGCGCGTAGTGCTCGACTCCCTGTCGGAACTGCAGCTGCTGGCGTCCAGTCCCTTGCTGTACCGGCGCCAGGTGCTTGCCTTCAAGCAGTTTTTCGCCAGCCGTTCGTGCACTACGCTTTTTCTCGATGACCGAACCGAGAGCGAAGGCGATCTGCAAGTGCGCAGCATTGCGCACGGCGTAATTTCACTGGAACGCATGGCAACCGATTACGGCGGCGTCCGTCGCCGGCTTGAAATCCTCAAGTATCGCGGCATCGCTTTCCGCGAGGGCATGCATGACTACAAGATCAAGCATGGCGGCCTGGTCGTGTATCCACGCCTGATTGCCGCCGAGACCCGTGTGGATATCGAACGCAATCAGTTTGCCAGCGGTCTGCCCGAACTGGACAGCCTGCTGGGCGGCGGCATAGAAGAAGGCAGCAGCACCCTGATAGCCGGCCCGCCGGGCACCGGCAAGTCCACGCTGGCGGCACAGTTTGTCGATGCCTGCCTCAGGCAGCAGAAGCCGGCTGCGATGTTCGTGTTTGAAGAGTCCGCTTCCAATCTGCTGAACCGCTCCGAAAGCATAGGTCTGAATTTGCGTTCTGGCTTGGAGAGCGGCGCCCTCTCGCTGCGACAAGTGGATCCGGCCCAGCTCACGCCGGGCGAATTCCTTCACCTGGTATGCTGCGCGGCCGACGAAGGTGCCAAAGTTATCGTCATCGACAGCCTGAACGGCTTTCTGCAAGCGATGCCGAACGAAAAACTATTGGCCACGCACATGCATGAGCTGCTGACCTATCTGGGGCAGCGCGGGGTCGTAACGCTATTGATCGGGGTCCAGCAAGGCATGCTGGGCGGGAACATGAGCACCCAGGTCGACGCCAGCTATATCGCAGACAATGTGATCCTGTTGCGCTATTTCGAAGCAGAGGGCGAAGTGCGGCAAGCCATCTCCATTTTCAAGAAACGCGGCAGCCACCATGAACGCACCATACGCAGAATGGCAATCACGCGCGATGGCATAAAGATCGGCCCGGTGCTCAAGCAATTCCAGGGCATTCTGACCGGCGTGCCGAAACTGGCGAATCCGCGAGCGAACAAAGAAGCCGATTCGGATGAGTGAGTCGCTTGAGCAGCGCGTGCTTCTCTGTGCGCCTTTCGGCAAGGATGCGCAACTGGCATGCAACGTACTGCATGCGACCAACCTGTCCTGCCATGTATGCAACTCGCTGGACGAACTTTTGCATGAACTGCCCCGCGGGGCAGGCGCCATACTGACGGTTGAAGAAGCGCTGCCGGACCACCTCAGTGCGCCACTCAAAGCATACCTGTCGGCGCAGCCGAAATGGTCGGATCTGCCCGTACTGGTACTGACCAAGCCGGGCGGCGATTCTTTGTGGATCAAGCAGGCTCACGATCAGTTCGGCAACCTGACCTTGCTGGAACGCCCGGTGCGCTCGCCCACGCTGATCAGTGCGATACGCTCGGCACTGCGTGCGCGCCAGCGCCAGTATGAAATCCGCATGGCGGATCAGCGCAAGGATGAATTTCTTGCCATGCTCGCCCACGAGTTGCGCAATCCGCTGGCACCTATCAGCGCGGCCGCGACCATGCTGAGTCTGGTCGCGTCGAATCCTGAAAAGGTGAAATGGTCCAGCCAGATCATCGCGCGCCAGGTCGGGCATATGACCAACCTGATCGACGACCTTCTCGATGTGGCGCGCGTGACGCGCGGACTCATCGCCTTCAAGAAGGAGACGCTCGACTTTCGCGATATCGTGATAGAAGCCGTCGAACAGGCCAATCCCTTAATCGAAGACAAGCAGCATCGCCTGTCACTGAACCTGCCCGCCGAAGCGGCTCCCGTAATGGGCGATCGCAAGCGCCTGGTGCAGGTGATGACCAACTTGCTGGGCAATGCCTGCAAATACACGCCGCATGCCGGCAATATAGCGCTGGCAGTGCGGGTGAGCGCCGATGAGGTGGCGGTGGAAGTATCGGACAACGGCATCGGCATGCGGCCGGAAATGGTCACCTGGGTCTTCGACCTGTTTGCCCAGGCCGAACGTACTCCGGATCGTTCTCAAGGCGGACTCGGCCTGGGCCTGGCGCTGGTAAAAAATCTGGTGCTGGCGCATGACGGCAGCGTCAAGGCGGAAAGCCAAGGGCCAGGCAGCGGCAGCACCTTCACCGTGCGCCTGCCGCGCGCTGTTGCGGCCATAGAGAAGCGCAGCCATAGTGCGCCGCTGATACCGCTTCCCGGTTCCGGCAAGGGCTTGCGCATCCTGATCGTGGACGACAACGCCGATGCCGCCAATATGCTGGAACTGCTCCTGGCCACGGCAGGCCATGACATATGGGTCGAGTACACGGCCGTCGGCGCATTGTGGCGCGCGCAGCAAGTGATGCCCCAGGTGTGTGTGCTGGATATCGGCTTGCCCGATATGGATGGCCATGTGCTGGCCCAGCAATTACGCGCCCTGCCGCAGACGGCCTCATCCCTGCTGATTGCCGTCACCGGTTACAGCCAGAGCAGCGACCGGGAAAAATCGTTGGCAGCAGGCTTTGATCATCATTTCGTCAAACCGGTCGATACCCTGCAACTGATGAATTTGCTGAGCCAGTCCGCCGCCGAATAAAAATAAACCCGGAAGCTATCCAGGCAGCGCCGCCCTCTCTATCCCTCGCTGGCCACAAAGTGCCTGTCGCTGAGCCGGCTTTCCCCTTCCCAGCGATAAGCCACCAGCGGCCCGCCCTTGCCCGCGCTGTAATCCACGCACGCCATCTGCGGCGACAGTACCTGCGGCTCGCCCGTCAGCCAGTAATGGCCGAAGAAAATGGGTTTGTCGCTCGGGATAAACGGGCAGACATGATCCTGGATAGGCTCATCCGGCAATAAGACATTGATGTTGCCGGGCAGGATGCCGAGCGCGACGTAAGTCGTATTCACGCAATCCCACCAGCGTATGCGCAACTTGCGCCGCTCGGTGCCATCCTTGTCCAGGAAGAACAGGCCATAGGGCAAATCGACGGCAGGCCCTCTCAGTATGGTATTCACCGCTTCATAGAGCGTAGGTCCGCAGACCGGCTGGCCCGCGTCATCCTTCGGCGGCCTGAGCGTTTCCAGGAAGAGCTGCTCGCCCAGGCAATTGCCGGCGTACAGACGCGGCTTCAGGTAATCGATGAAGCGGTCGTGCCAGCAGGCATGCACGACACGTATTTCCGGCAGGTCCAGCCACAGCGGCAAGCTGCAAAACCACGCGACCATATCGCCATGCACATCCGGGACATGCTCGATTTCTTCCAGGAAGCGCGCATGCTGCCTGCGGTTTTTCAGGCCCTTTTCGTTGAAACGGTTGCGCAGGTACTCGCCCTCCTGCTCCGGGTGCGGCGTATGCCAGGCAATTGCGTTCAGCTCATGATTGCCCATGACCGCCAGCGCTGCGCCGCTTTCCACCATATTTCTCACGATGGCAAGCGTGCGCAGCTGATGCGGTCCGCGGTCAATGAAATCGCCGACGAATACCGCCTGCCTTTCCGGATGTCGCCACCCTTGCGGCGTGTTGCGGTAGCCCATCTTGCGCAGCAGCGCTTCCAGCTTGTCCGCCTGCCCGTGGAGGTCGCCGATGATGTCATACGCCATGCAATACCCTTCTTAAGCGGAGACACAGTCAATTGCAGCTTGTTTATTTCTCTTTCATTCGAACAGCCATCAGGCTTTCAGTTCCCGCACTGCAATTCTGAGAGTCGCCTGTTTCGCCTCAAGAAAAATTTCTGCCGACGCATGCATCTAAGCATCCGCTTTGCCGTCAAACCCAATTTCATCTGCAGGGAGACTCCATGCCCAAGCCACGCAAAGGACAGTTCGGCGATATGCTGAACCGCGCCGAATTTCGGAATCGTTTCTTTTCTTCCTTCGCTCATCCGGAATTTGAAAAAGTGGAGCAAGCCTTGTCGCAAGTGGAAGAAGTGGCATGGGATGCCTATATTAATAACAAGAAGCCGGCGCGCACCGCCAAGGCCGGGCCCGAATTCGCCGATCCGGATTACGAGCTATCGGTGGAGTGGAAAAATACGCGCGACAAATTGCGGGAGGCCGAAGCGAAACAGAAAGAAGCCGCCACGCGCTCCCGCATACTGCTGATCTGCGGCGCAGACCGCAATGACGGCAGCTGCCCCGGCGAAATGTCCAAGACGTTTCGGCTGATGCAACTTGCCAGGCAGGCAGTGGAAGAAAAATCTTTCGATGTCGATGTGCTGGACCTGAGCCGGCTCATTTCCGACTATGACTGGCATATTCATCCCTGCAAGGGCTGCGTATCGACAGCCATGCCGCTTTGCCACTGGCCCTGCAGCTGCTATCCGAATCATGCGCTGCACCAGACCAATGACTGGATGGGTGAGATCTATGAGAAATGGGTCAGCGCGCACGGCGTCATCATTTTTACGCCGGTGTACTGGTATCAGTCGCCCAGCGCGCTGAAGCTGATGATAGACCGGCTGGTCTGCGCCGATGGCGGCAACCCCGACCCGACCACGACCTCCGGCAAGGATCCCGAAAAGGCCAAGACGCTGGAACTAAGCGGCTGGTCCTATCCCAAGCACCTGGCAGGCCGCGCCTATGGCGTGGTGGTGCACGGCGACGTGGCCGGCATAGAAGGCACGCGGCGCGCGCTCACCGACTGGCTGGACTGGATGGGCTTGATCGATGCCGGACCGCAGGCGCGGCTGGACCGCTTCATCGGCTACTACGAACCCTATGCCACCAGCCATGACACGCTGGACCGGGATGAGCCGGTGCAGGAAGAAGTACGCAACGTGGCGCGCGCCGTCATGAATGCCGTGACGGAACTGCGTGCGAACCGGCTGTCTGCGCCGGATCGCGAACTGAAGCAGCCGCGTCCGAAGTAAGCCTGTGCAGCAAGACGCACCATGAGACTGCCCAATAAAAAGGCAGGCGACCTGAAAAGCCGCCTGCCTTTTACTGCAAGGACCAGAGGTTAATGCTTAGCCTGCAGTCGCACTACCTGCAACTGCCACCACACGTTCTTCCCGGACTTCGATAGCCGGTTTTTCCATATGGGCCTTGCGCATGGGACGCAATACGAACCATGCCATCAACGCAGCGACTGCATTGAGGAAGCTGGCCAGCATGAATACCGCTTCCCAGCCGCCGGTGGCCGAAGCAATCACGGCGGACAGCGGCACCAGCAAGGCGGCCGTTCCTTTTGCCGTGTAGAGCAGGCCGGAATTGGCGGTTGCATACTTGGAGCCGAAAGTGTCGGCGCAAGTCGAGGGGAACAGGCTGTAGATTTCACCCCATGCAAAGAACACCAGGCCAGTCAGGATCACGAAGGCAATCGGGTCGCGACCGAATTTGTACAGGCACAGGATGCCAACTGCTTCGATGGCGAATGCCATGAACATGGTCGGCTCGCGACCGATCTTGTCCGAGACCCAGCCGAAGAAGGGACGCGTCAGTCCATTCAGCACACGGTCGATGGCCAGCGCAAAGGTCAGCGCCGGCAATACGATACCCATGATGTTGACCGGTACATCGTTCACCTGGAAATCCGCCGCAATGGAACCCAGCTGCGCGGTTGCCATCAGGCCGCCTGCCGCCACCATCACGAACATCGCATACATCACCCAGAAAACCGGCGTGCGCAATACCTGGCTGGGTTTGTAGTTGGCCTTGGTCTGCTGCACTTGTGCGGCATTTTCCGCCTTGGAGTGCTCGGGAGCGCGCGCCAGCAGCAAGGCTACCAGCATAACGATAATGCCCTGGCCGATACCGAAGTAAAAGAAGGCTGCTTCGTAGCCGCTGCTATGGATCATGTTGGAAATGGGCACGATGGTGACTGCAGAACCCGCGCCGAAACCGGCGGCAGTCAAGCCTGCTGCCAGACCTCGACGGTCCGGAAACCATTTCAGCGCATTGCCCACGCAAGTGCCGTACACCGCGCCGGCACCGATGCCGCTGATCGCCGCGGCGAAATACAGGAAAGCAAGCGAGTCAGCCATGGAGTTCATGACCCAGCCCAGGCCGCACAACAGGCCGCCCACCAGCACCACGGGACGTGGGCCGTAACGATCAACGAACCAGCCTTCGATAGGTACCAGCCAGGTTTCAGTCACGACGAAAATACTGAAGGCCACCTGGATGGAAGCGCGCGTCCAGTCATGCTTGACCGATATGGGGTCGACGAAAAGTGTCCAGCCGTACTGCAGATTGGCAATCATCGCCATGCCGATGATGCCCAGCACCAGCTGCGTCCAGCGGTTGGAAAAAAAGCCGCCGGTTTTTGGAGAGGAATCAGAATGTCTCATTTTCTCTAATCGATAAAATCTCGCTTTGGTGATAAGAATTCAAGCAGCGGACATAGGCGAGGCTGGCAGGCGCGACACAGACTCATCCGGGAAAAAGGTGGATTAACCATGCGATTGCTTACGTCTGCCGGCAAGCAGGAATGCCGCTGATTGAAACGGGAAGCATTGGGAGACGAACGCCAGAAGAATGCTGACGCGTCACTCAACAAGCCGTGACGCAATGATGCTGAAGAAACCGTTAATGCTTAATGAAGCAAACATTAACAATTTTTAATATCAGGCTTCTGCTCTTGAAATCGCCGTATAAAAACACATACTGATGCGTTGCCTGTGCAGGCTTGATGGCATGACAAGGCAGCGTCCAAAGGCAAGAAGCAAGGACAAAAAAAACCCGCGCAGGAGAAGTGGCGCGGGTTCGAAACCGTCTACAATCAACGGAGAGGAGGATTCGTGAATCACTGGTGAGTCAATGGGAACATCATGGCATGGCCCTCATTAACGCAGCATTAACAGACCATTAAGCGTAGCGAATCAAGCCCGAAAATAGAGCGTGCCCGTTGCCGAAACAAATTTCATTCCGGCCCTTCCTAATCAATGCAAGGCCGGCATCAAGTTTTCAAACCCGGTATCCTTCTTTGGCAGCGTCATTGCTGCTCCCGTCATTTGCATGTTCCCCTATCGCTTCGGATTGTTATGAAAGTACTGGTAGTTGAAGATAACGAGCGTGTCTCCGCATTCATCAAGAAAGGCTTGAGCGAAGCAGGCCATACGGTCGATCACGCGGACAATGGCCGCGAGGGTTTGTTCTTCTCGGTCAGCGAAAACTATGATGCGATCATCATGGACCGCATGTTGCCGGGGAATATAGATGGACTGGCCATCATCAGCGCACTGCGTAAGACCGGCAACAATACGCCCATCCTGATCCTGAGCGCGCTGTCCGATGTCGATGAACGCATACGCGGACTCAAGAGCGGCGGCGATGATTACCTGGTCAAGCCCTTCGAGCTGGGCGAATTGCTGGCCCGCCTCGAAGCCTTGTGCCGGCGGATGCAGAACGGCGCAAGCGAGTCGCCCACGTCGCTGGTGCTCGGCGACTTGCGCATGGACCTGCTGTCGCACAAGGTCACGCGAGATGGAAAGCTGATTACTCTGCAACCGCGCGAATTCAAGCTGCTCGAATATCTGCTGCGGCATGCGAACCAGGTCGTCACGCGCACCATGCTGCTGGAAAATGTATGGGATTACCACTTCGATCCGCAGACCAATGTCGTCGATGTCCACATCAGCAAGCTGCGACAAAAGATCGATGCCGGTTTTTCCCACCCCCTGCTGCGCACCGTGCGCAGTGCAGGTTACATGCTGACCTGCGGTGATTAAAAGACCGCGCATTTCCTCCCGAACGCTGACGCTGATGTATGTGGCGGGCAGCCTGTTCATCCTGGCGCTGTTTGCCACGCCTGTCTGGTATGCATGGCGCAAGATGATCGATGAAAACCGCACGCATATCCTGCAGGCCGATACGCAAAGGCTGGCCAGCGTCTATGAGAAGCGGGGAGCGGACGGGCTGATTGCCGCCATCGAGTCGCGCGTCGATGTGCAGCCGGAAGGCGATGAAAAGTATGTGCTGTTTGCCGATCCGGCTTACACGATCATTTCGGGCAATCTCAATGCCTGGCCGCAAGGCGTGCCGGATCAGGATGGCACCTATATTCAGCATATCGATGTCGGACAGGAGTCGGTGCATGCCGTGCTGGTGCGCTCCACATTGCCTGACGGCTCCAACCTGCTGGTCGGGCGCAATCTGGCTTACCACGATCAGGTAGGGGAATTGTTCATACTGGAACTGGTCGGGACCACGCTGATCATCCTGCTGCTGGGCGTGTGCGGCGGGCTGGTGATTCGCCGCTCCCTGCTGTCGGAAGTGCAGACCATACGGCAAACCACCGCCGAGATCGTGGAAGGCAATCTGACCCATCGCCTGACCACGCGCGGCGGGCAGGATGAGCTCGACCTGCTGGCAGTGACCGTCAATCGCATGCTGGACCAGATCGAACAGCTCATCAACGGCACGCGCAACATCACCAATGCCATTGCCCATGATCTGCGCACGCCCCTGACCGAGTTGCGGACCCGGCTGGAAGACCTGTCGCTGAATGCGCCGGCCGATACCGTCAACGACATCAATGCCGCGGTCGCCGATGTGGACAGAGTGATTGCGATTTTTAATGCTCTGCTGCGCCTGGCAGAAATCGATACCGGCGCGCGCAAGGCGGGTTTCGTTCATACCGATTTCACCCGCATCGTGGAAGATGCGGTCGAGTTCTATCAGCCGCTGGCCGAGGTCAAGCACATCGATCTGTATCTTCAGGCCTCGGCGCCGGCCACGGGATGGGGAGATCCCTTGCTGCTCGCGCAAGCCGTGGGCAACCTGCTTGACAATGCGATCAAGTTTGCGCCGCAACATAGCGTCATTACTGTCGCTGTCGCGCGCGAAACCGTCAGGCAGCAATCCGCGATCCGGATCAGCGTGGCCGATCAGGGGCCGGGCATACCGGATGAAGAAAAGCCCCGCGTCAGCGAGCGCTTCTACCGCAGCGACAGTAGCCGCGCCGCCCCCGGCGTGGGATTGGGCCTGAGCCTGGTATCGTCGGTGGCCAGGCTGCACAATGGCGTGCTTGAACTGGCAGACAATCAGCCGGGACTGCGCGCCAGCCTGGTCATGATCGCGGGGCGACAGCTTGCTTCCTCCGAGCTGCCTAGACCGGATGGCAGCCGGCCCGTGCCGGCCGGCACCCCACCCCTTGCCTAGCCAGTCGTAAGGTGGCAAAGCAAGTGCTCTTAACGACACTCACTTGCTTCCACACTGACACAGTTACTGCTATCGGCCTCGCAGCGCGGAAGCGCCGGATGCGTCCTTTTGCAGGCCTGTACGCATCCGGAAAGCGAACACCCGGATTCACATGGAGAGCGCTGACAGGTTTGCCGGTCGGCTGCGCGGTATACTTGCGTTCTTTTACAGGCATCGCATAACAGCCAAGGAACACGCCATGAATACATTACCCGCCTGCCCGAAATGCAATTCCGAATTTACCTATGAAGATGGCGGAAATTACATTTGCCCGGAGTGCGCACATGAATGGTCGGCGCAAGTCCCTACTTCAGCCGAAGAGGGCGAGGTGGTCTATCGCGATTCGGCCGGCAATGTATTGAACGATGGCGATACGGTTACGGTCATCAAGGATTTGAAAATGAAGGGGTCGGCAAGCGCAATCAAGATGGGCACCAAAGTTAAAAATATCCGGCTGGTCAATAGTGACCACAATATCGACTGCAAGATCGATGGTTTCGGCGCTGTAAGTCTGAAATCGGAGTTTGTCAAAAAAGCATAACGAGGGCGCGTGCCGCGCCTTCCCGGTGCAGGCGCGCCTGCACTATTCGCCTCGTTCGAAATCAAATCGTTTCACATGGAAAATCCGCAACGTGATGATGCCATCACCTCTCCCGTGCATTTTGCAGACGTACTGAATCAAAGCGGCGGCAAGCCTTTTGCATTTGACCATGGCGACATGCGCACCTTGCATTTTGATGAAAAATACATTCAAAGCGCAATGTGGATTTCCGCCCCTGACGAGCTGTTACTCAGCTATACCCAGGCAATGATGGGATTTCTGCTGTTTAATTCAGCGCCACGCCACATACTCATGATTGGCCTGGGCGGTGGTTCGCTGGCGAAATATTGCTACCGCATGCTGCCGGCAACACGCATCACTGTTATCGAACTGGATCCCGATGTCATTGCGCTACGCAATACCTTCTGCATTCCCGACAATAACGACCGGTTCCAGGTGGTTCAAGCGGACGCGGCAGACTATCTGTCTGCCATGAATGACAAGGTCGATATCGTCCTGCATGATGGCTTTACGGCGGACGGTTTAGCGCCCGAACTCAGCAATGAAGCTTTCTACCGGCGCTGCCATGACGTGCTTGAACAGAACGGTGTTCTCGTATCAAACTTTTGGGGAGACACTGCTGATCTTGTGCCCATGATGACGCGGCTATATGACGCTTTCCATGGCAATTTATGGTGGTGTGACGCCAGCACCAGTTTCAACCGTATCGTCTTTTCGGGAAGAAATATCGATGTGGCGAGGTTTCAGGTATTGCTTCCGAAGCGAGCGGCCCAGCTCGACCTGCATCATGGGTTCTCGTTTTCTGAGCTCGCCGACAGGCTGCAGACTGCATGCGGAAAGAGTCGTACGGAGTTCGAAGCGCTGGCTGAGGCCAAAACATTTGCTCAGGCCATGCAGGAAGAATGAACTGACCGGGTCCTCAGGAGGCGAACCGTAAAGACTGCTGGCAATGGCCTGTCAGGCGTGCAAGGCACACTCCTTGTGCTGGCCGCACCAGCCCGCAAAGTCGTCGGCGGAGAGCGGACGTGAAATCCAGAAGCCTTGCGCCACATCGCATCCGACGCTGCCGAGCAAGTCGTAGGTTTCCTTGTCTTCCACCCCTTCCGCGATGGCCTTTATGTTCATCTTGTGGGCCAGCGCCACTGCCGCGGCCACGATATGGGTCGCTCCGGCATCTGCCGTCACCCTGCGCACGAATGACTGATCGACCTTGATGTAAGAGATAGGGAGCTGATGCAGATACTGCAAGGAAGAGTGACCGGTTCCGAAGTCGTCGATGGCAATGGTAATGTCCGCCCTGGCCAGGCGATTCAGCTCGGTGATGGTGTGATCGATGTCCGTCATCAGCGCCCCTTCCGTGACTTCAAGCTCCAGGTGGCTGCCATCGAGCTTGTGCTGCTCCAGCAAGCGCAACACCATTTCGGAGAAATCCGGATGCGAGAGATTGCGCGGCGAGATATTGACCGCGACCGGGATATGGATACCGGCTTGCCGCCAGCGCACCATCTGCTTCATCGCTTCATTCAGCGCAAACCCGGTCACAAAATGAATCAGGGTGCTTTGTTCGGCGCGCGGAATGAACACTCCCGGAGAAACGTCGCCGTGCTCCGGATGGTGCCAGCGCATCAGCGCCTCGGCACTGTGGACGCGCCCTGTCGCCATGTCGACTTTCGGCTGATAGTGCAGTGACAGCTGCCCTTGCTCGACCGCCCTGGTCAACGCCCCCAGCATGGACAGGGTTTCCTTTGCAGCGATATTGAGCCTGGGCGTGTAGGCCACGAAATCCTGGGCTTTCTTGTGCGCATCGATCAAGGCCGACTCGGCCCTTTGCAAATACACTTCGGGCGCTTCGCTTATTTCGCCAAAAATCACATAGCCGACCCGGGAATCGACATGCACCGGTATGCCATTGAACAGGAAAGGCTGCCGGGAGCTTTCCGCCAATCCTTCAATCAGCAGCACGATATCCTCGGCCTTACCATCGCTCATGAACAGGCCGATCTGCTCCGTATCGGTGCGATAGATTTTTGTCTTCCTGGGATTTCTTGCTTCGAAGCGCGCGGCAGATTGCCGTATCACTTCTTCAATGATCTCGAAGCCGAAAGCCGACTTCAGCTCCATGACGTTTTCAAGGGAAACGACAGCCATCACGAAGGAATCTGACACGCTTTTCTTTCTGGCCGCTTCACGCAGATCGTCCAGTAAAGCGGTACGGTTTTCCATGCCGGTGGAAGCGTCATGCCGCGCGATCCACTTGAGATTTTCAAGGTGATATCTGACGGTATCGCTGGCCGCGCCGCTGAGTATCCCCGTCAGGGTAAAGAACCCGGTGCGGTATAGCCAGTTGACCGTCTTCTGAGGTTCGCCCGTCAGCACATCGATAGGCATGAAGGGCCCCAGCGCGATGCCTCCCAATATGCCGACCACGATCCCGCCCCTTACCCCGAATACAAATCCCGCCAGCAGGACCGGCACGTACATGGAATGCGAATACACGTACTTGATGCCGCCGGTTGCATACACCAGCAGGTAGATGCCCGCCATGAGCAAGGCGAACAGGGGAAGCGCGGCCAGTCGTATTCCGCGCTGATTCTGCCTCAGCCATTGAAATAAGGAAGTTGTATTCATTACCTGTAAGGCGAAACAACCTTTCATTTTCGTGAAATGTTGAGGAGCAGAGTCTGGCGGTTACTCTTACTAAGAGATGCTATTGAATGAAAAGGTGCTGAGTCCTGGCGAATGAGAGGGTTTTAAAGAAGCGTTATTTTCCGGGCGCCATTCATTGCAACTCAGAAACATACTCCTACAAAAATCATGTCAATTCAAACGTTTATCAAACGTTTATAAATGATGAGCTTGAATATTTGTCATGGATCAATATTTTTGTACTAGCAGTGAAGTCCAGTCCTGCAATTTGCGGCTTATTTGTGGCTTATCCCCAGCCTCGTCTTATCGCATTCCACCTTTGCGAATGAGCGGATTGCAGGACTGTTTTCACTGTATTGATGCAGGCGCTTACTCCAGGGGTGTGCCGCGCAGGCGGCCGACTTCGACCGAGGACACCAGGCTGCCCTGATTGCCCCAGGCAGTGCGCACATAGGAAAGCACCGCCGCGATTTCTTCATCACTCAAGGTCATGCTGTAAGGCGGCATGCCATAAGGACGCGGATTGCCGTCAGTGCTTGGCGGGAAGCCACCGCTCAAGATCATGCGGATAGGATTGACGGCCGGGCCGGTGGTCAGGGAAGTATTGCCGGCCAGCGGCGGATAGGCGGGCGGCTGACCCTTGCCGTTCGCCGCATGGCATTCGACGCAATGCTGTTCATAAATTTTCGCGCCGAGCTCCAGCACGGCGTCCGTATTGCCGTGGGCAGCCATGGCCTTTGCCGGGCGCTGAGCCTCTTGCGCTGGCAGGCTTTTCAAATAAACGGCCATGGCATCGACATCCTTTTGCGTCAGATGCTGCAGGCTTGCGCTGACCACTTCCGCCATGGGACCGTAGACCGCGCCCTGCCGGGACACGCCGGTTCGCAGCAAGGCGGCGATGTCCTGCGCGTCCCAGGCAGCCAGTCCGCTGCCTGCATCCGGATGCAGCGACGGCGCATACCAGTTCTGCATCGGAATCATGCCGCCGGCGAAGCTATCGCTTCCGGCGCTGCCGCCGAAGGCATCGCGGCTGGTGTGACAGGCGCTGCAATGGCCCAAGCCCTGCACCAGGTAAGCGCCCTGGTTCCAGTCCACGGATTGGTTGGTTTCCGGCTGATAAATGCCGGGCTCGAAATAGAGCGTGCGCCAGAAAGCCAGCAGGATGCGCTGGTTGTAAGGAAAACTCAGATCGTGTTCCCGATTTTGCTGCTTCACCGGCAGCACGGTTTGCAGATAGGCATGGATCGCATCGGAATCGGCCCGGCTGACCTTGGTGTAGTTCGGATAGGGGAAAGCCGGATACAGGAAACTGCCATCCCTGGATTTCCCGTTATGCATCGCGCGCCAGAAATCATCGGCGCTCCATGTGCCTATGCCGGTTTCTTCATCAGGCGTAATGTTGGGCGCATAGATGTCGCCAAAGCGGCTGCGGATCGCGCGCCCGCCTGCATATTCGTCGCCGCCGTGCACCGTATGGCAAGCCATGCAGTTGCCGGCCTGCGCCAGGTAGGCGCCGCGTGCCACCTGCGCGGCGCTGTCGGCAACGGGGACGCCGGGATGATCCTGTTCCGGCGACTTCATGACTTCGATGCCGATGACCAGCAACGGTACGGCGATGAGGAGAGCAACAGCGATAGCAAGAATTCTTTTCATGGCAAGGCCAGCCTTAGGGCATTGGGGCATTACTGCCCTGCTGCATTATTGAGTTACGCCGCCGCAGGACATGGGCAGCTTGAGGGGAGAAGCCGGCGCGGGCACCATCTTTGCCGGCACGGGTTGAGAGGCCAGCCAGTCCGAGACGGCACCTATGTCTTCGGGCGTGAGCTTGTGACTGATTTCCGCCATGCAGTCGGGCGACGCTGCCTGGCGCGATCCCAGCTTCCAGGCGCCGAACTGCGACACCAGGTAATCGCGCGGCAAGCCTATCAGCCCGGGAATCGCGGGCAGCATGCCGGTCAGTTTCTCGCCGTGGCAAGCTGCGCAGGCGGGAATGCCGCGCGCCGCATCGCCCCGGATGACTAGCGACTTGCCATGTTCCAGCGTGGACGCCGAAGCGCCCGACGGCCGCGCCGGCGGATAAGGCGGATGCAACTGGGAATAATATTCCGCGATTTCGGCAATGTACTCATCCGACAGGTGCGCGACCATGTGCGTCATGATCGGAGACTGCCGCCGTCCTTCGCGGAAATTGATCATCTGGTTATAGAGATAAGCGGCCGGCTTGCCGGCGATGCGCGGAAAGAAGCCTTCGCGGGTGGCGCGCCCTTCCTGGCCATGACAGGCGGCACAGGCGGCCACGCGCTTGGCAATGGAATCCGTGAGTTGCGCAGGCTGCGCTGCCGCCGTACCGGCTAGCAGGCAGGTGCCGACGGCAAGCAATGCAAGCTGAAGAAAAGACCCGGCAAGCCGGCGCAATGCCTGCGCCGGGCTGCTGCGCCATACGTCACGTCCGATTTCCATAACGCCCATCCCTTTTCTGTGCGGGAGCCCTGTCGTAAACTGGGCTCCCGGCCCGTTCTGTATGGCTTTGATTCTCCCATCCGCCGTCTTTGCAAAACAGAAGCAGAAGCGGGAGTTTTTTCCATATCAGAAAAGAAAAATACCGCATGCCTGCTTGTCAGGACGGCATGATTGCGGCACCGGCATGGCTTTGTCTTTTCATGCAAGGTGCAGAACAGATGACGCGGCAGCGCACAACTGATATGGTCTTTTATTGGTTATCTGCATCTGTTCTTTTGGTGCAAAAAAGCCGACAATCGCATACGGCCAAGCTCCGTCCTCTTTCAGGCCATGCGCGCGGCGCCGCAAGATGCGGACAAGACAACAGGCCAATAGGCATGCTTCAGGGAGAAATATGAAAATCAGGCATAAGAACAAGACGCTGGCTTGCGTACTTGCCATCGCGGTGGGCTGGGCAGGCGCGCATCGTTTTTATCTGTATGGCTTCAAAGACAAGGCCGCCTGGGTTTATCCCATCGTCAGCCTGATTTATGTCTTCTTTGCATTAGTTGCCCAAAGAACCGATTCCATGGGCGCATTGATTTTTGTGATGCTGCCCGTGCCGATTTTTGTGGCCCTGCTGGAAGCGCTGGTGCATGGTTTGACCGATGACCGGGTCTGGGACCAGCGACACAATCCGCAGTCGAGCCAGGTCACGCAATCGAAGTGGCCGCTGATAACCCTGCTGTCCGTGAGCTTTGCGCTGGGCTTTACCGCATTGGTCGCCGGCATGGCGCGCATTACCGACTTGCTCTATACCGGCGGTGCCTTTGGCTAAAGCCGGCATTTGCAGTACCGAAGTTTTTGCTTAATCGAGGATCAGGCATGCAAGATACGGAAACCAAGAAGCAATCGACTCGTTCGTTCAAGGAAACGATAGTCGCTATCGCATGGTCCTTCACCGGCTTGCGCAGGAAGAAGGATTTCGACGAAGACGTGGGACGCATGAACCCGCTGTACGTGATTATTGCCGCGCTGCTTGGTGCTGCACTCTTCATCGGCGTGCTGCTGGTCATCGCCATGTCGGTGGCGTCATAAAAACATAAGGCTGATATAAGGCTAATGCCGTCCAGTTAAATATCAAAAAGCGAGGGGCCTTATTCCCTCCCCTTCAAGGGGAGGGTTAGGGTGGGGATGGGTCTTTACTATGTGCGACGGGAACCCATCCCCATCCCGGCCTCACGGCTCACCGCTGGCAGGCGGTTCGCGTTCGTCAGGCGCAGCCCTGCAGCGTCATTGTTTGCCTCATTCCCACCCGCTGTTTCTCCATCCTTTCGACTCGCCTTGCCATGAAGCGTTACGAGGAACTTGCCGAAGAAATCGCGCAATCCATCCAGGCTGGCGTACTCAAGCGAGGCGACCGCCTGCCCTCGGTACGGCAAGCCAGCGCGAGCCGCAAGGTCAGTCCGTCCACCGTATTCGAAGCTTATTACCTGCTGGAAGCGCGGGGCCTGATTCGCGCGCGCGAGCGTTCCGGTTACTACGTGAGCGCCGCCGCCAGGTCGCGGCCGCCGGAGCCGGAACTGATCTCGTCGCCGGCCAGCATCTCGCGCGCGGTGGATGTGAGCCAGCTGGTGTTCGACATACTGGAATCATCCAAGACTCGCGACGTGGTGCCCTTCGGCTCGGCCTTTCCCAGCCCCCTGCTGTTCCCCCTGTCGCGGCTGGCCAAGTCCATGGCGTCGGAAGTGCAGCACATGGACCCGTGGAGCACGGTCGATGACCTGACGCCGGGCAATGCCAATCTCAGGCGGCAGATCGCACTGCGCTACCTGGCCGACGGCATACAGATACATCCCGATGAAATCGTGATCACCAACGGCGCGCTGGAAGCCCTGAACCTGTGCCTGCAGGCTGTCACCCGGCCGGGCGATGCGGTCATCATCGAATCCCCGACTTTCTATGCCGTGCTGCAAGCGCTTGAGCGCATGGGCTTGAATGCCATCGAGGTGCCGACTCACCCGCGCGAAGGCATAGACCTGGCGGCGCTGGCGGCCGCGCTGGAACAGCACAAGCCCAAGGCTTGCTGGCTGATGACCAACTTCCAGAATCCGCTGGGCAGCCTGATGTCGGATGAAAAGAAAAAGACCGTGGTTGAACTGCTCAACGCGCATGAGGTGCCGCTGATCGAAGACGACGTGTACAGCGAACTGTACTTCGGCAGCAAGCGGCCGGCCGCCGCCCGCTCCTTCGATGCCAAGGGCCTCGTCATGCACTGCTCGTCATTTTCCAAATGCCTGGCGCCCGGCTACCGGATCGGCTGGGCCGCACCAGGGCGTTTCACCAAAGACGTGATACGCCAGAAACTCACCACCACCTTATCGACCTCGGCCCCGACCCAGGCAGCGCTGGCCTCCTATCTGGCCAAGGGCGGCTACGACAAGCACCTACGCCAGCTGCGCCACGCGCTGTCGGTGCAGCAGGATCTGATGGTGCAGGCAGTGGTGCGCCATTTTCCGCAGGGGACGCGGGCCACCCGGCCGCTGGGCGGCTACTTCCTGTGGATAGAACTGCCGGGCAAGGTCAATACCATAGACATCCATCGCCAGGCGCTCGCGCTTGGCATCAGCATTGCGCCGGGCCCGATGTTTTCGGCACACCGCGATTTCTCCAACTGCCTGCGCCTCAATTACGGACATCCCTGGGATGAGCGCGCGGAAGACGCCATGAGAACCCTGGGCCGCCTGATCAAGGCGGGTTCGTAGTCGCTTCGTTGTTGAGACGCTTTTGCGACGACGCCTCCACCATCTTCCCGTAGCGACGGCCGACGTGTCCCCAAAAGAACCAGGCATCCCTGCACTGCAAAAGAAACGGGAAGCGGGCAACAGGACGTGCGCAGCACTGCCTTGCATGTCCCGACTTCATAGCTTGAAAAGAGCGCGACCTTTCAGGTGCGCTCTTCCCTCTCTGCTTACGGCGCTCTCAGCACCGAGTTCCGGTCCTGCCCGGTCGTGGCCTGCCATTGCGAGAAATTCAGCAACTGTCCCTGGAAGTTGGCGAAGGTCGATGCGCTGGTGATATAGGTATTGCCATCGAAGCTGCCGAACTGCGCGACTGAGGAAGCGCCGAGATTGCTGCTGTTGCGATAGTTCTCTTCGCCTTTCACACTGGTGAACTGGTTGCCGGTAATGCGGATGTTGCGCACCGTGCCCGAGGAAGCATCTTCGGTGATCTCGATATGCGCCTGGCGGCTGTCGGAAAAACGGTTGCCGTCTATCGTGACGTTATAGGCATTGAACAGGTTCATGCCGTTGCCGACATTGGTCACCGTGTTATCGGCAACCGTCACCGCATTCGCATACTCGCTCAGGTAAATGCCCCAGGCCAGGCGCTGGGTCGGACCGACATTGCGCACGGTATTGCCTTCTATGCGCGTATTCAGCACTTGCCGGTCGCGCGCAAACGTGAAGATGCCGCCGCAATCGGTCAGCGTGATACACGCGCCATCCACCGTATTGTCGAGCACGCTGGCTTCGGTCAACACGCGTATGCCGATATAACCGGCATTGCTGACGTGATTGTTCGCTACGCGGGCGCCGCTGGATTGCGTGAGGTTGATCGCCGCGCGCGCATTGGACGGCATGCCTATTGTGCCGGCGGTATCGATACGCGAATTCTGCACGACTTCCTTGCCGCCGCCCCAGTGCACGCTGATGCCATCATGCCTGGCGTTGCGTATCGTCGCGCCATCGACATGCAGGCCGGAGCCGCCATGATTGACGATGCCGTTTTCCGAGGCATTGGCGATTTCCACTTTTGACACATGCAGATTCTGCGCACCCAGCGCATGAATGCCGTTGGCCGCGCCGTAAATGCGCACGCCCTCTATCGACACGCCGCGGCTGTCGTTGGCTTCGATGCCGTGCGCAGCGGGGAAAGCCCAGGTGCGACCTTCCGGCGATGCGCCATCGGCCACCCACAGATACAGCCGTCCATTGCTGACGGCCCACTCGCCGGGCTCATCCAGCATCCACAACTTTCCTTGCACGTAAAAAGGCACTGCGCCATTCAGCGTATAACCATCGTAGGCATGGTTGCCGGTCTCAGCTAGTGTAAAGTTATTGCCGGAATAAGCGGTGATGCGCCGCGCTTCGATCGCCCAGTCGTTGGGCCGGAATACTAGCGTGGCGCCGGCCAGATCGGCGTTGGGCATCGCATGCGTCAGCGTATTGCCACTGGCGGCAGTCGCCTTGGCCCACACTTGCGAGCGGCTGGGCCAATGCGCGATGTTCACAGGCTGGCCATCAACCACCACCTGTGCCGCCTCGAAGGGCAGCGGCGCCGAATAGATGTTTCCCTGGTGAGGCGTCCATCCCGATACCGGCTGGCCCGGCGTAATGACTGCAGGTCCGCAATTGCCATTCGTGCTGATACTGACATTGGATTTGTTTTTCAGGTTTAGCGTGCCCTGATATACCCGGCCGCATTCCAGCGCCACGCTGCTGCCATCGACAATCGATGCCGGCAGCGTCAGGAAGGGACGCGAACTGTCGGGAAAGGCCAGGCCTGCAGGCGCTGCGACGGGGGGATTGTTGGTGGAGGGCGGCAAGTTGGGATGGGGGTTGGTATTGCCGCCGGTGCCGGCCGTGTTGTTGCTGCTGCCGCCACCGCCACAGGCAGCTAGCGACAAACTTACCGATACGACCAACAGCGGAATCCACGCACTTCTCAAGCGCGCGGCACAAGTGATTTTTTTCATGCTCTCCCTTTACTGCTTTCTATCGCCCTCTTCGGGCGAGTTCTTCATACGAAAGGGAATGGAGTGAGCAAGTTTATTTTTTGTTCCTTTCCAAAAGGAAACGAATTGTAAGGTTTAGGCAATCGACAAGTAATGAAGCTGATGTGAATGCGTGCGCGTCCTTGCGATTGATTTCAAGCCGCCGCAATCCTGACGAAGCCCGGCGCCAGGCTGACGCTGCCGCCGATAGAGGCTACGCAGGCATATGCGAGCCGCGCTGCCTCAGGTTCAGCGAGACATAAGCGTTGAGACTATCCGAGATGAATGCTTTCGCATCAAACTTGCGGTGCGCCTGTTTGAACACAGGTCCCATGCTGGGCAATCAGCGGTTCAGCCATGGCGATATGAAAAAGGAAATAATTGAAATGATCGAAATAATTTTTTGCGCCGCGAGTGCGGCCGGCTTCATGGCGACAGGCAGGATCAGCGATGAAAGAAAGCTTGCCCGTTATCCAGCAAGCGATGGCGGATGAGGTCAGACGGTATTTCATGATCTCCGTGCTTGAAAAATATTGCAATGCTGCTTACAGTGCTGCGAATGGCTTCCACTCATAAGCGAATCTTGCGCTTATCCCATTACGGGAAGGAAGTAACCAAGTCCAGCGATATCGTAAGCATGCACAACAAGAGTAAAGATCAGGATAATAATTTGCGCCTCAGCAGAGGAGCGCATACCCTTGCGACGGGCATTGAGGGATTGGATGCCATCCTCAGCGGCGGCCTACCCGCTCATCATCTGTACCTGATACAGGGTCTGGCCGGCAGCGGCAAAACGACGCTGGCCTGCCAGATCGGTTTTGGCCATGCAAAACAGCAGCGCAAGAAAGTCCTGATTCTTACGCTGATTGCCGAATCCCATGCCAAGCTCCTGCAGCACCTGGAAAATTTCAGCTTTTTCGATGCTTCACTGCTGAGTAAGGAAATCGTTTTCTTCAGCGGCTATAGCGCCATCATCGAAGGCGGCCTGCGCGAACTGCTCAATTTCATTACCACCAGCCTGAACGATCAGCGCCCCGACATCCTTATCATCGACGGCTTTCGCTCGGTGCGCGAATCCTGCAATTCCGAGCTGTCGCTGTCGGAGTTCATGCATTCTCTGAACACGCTCATTTCGACCATGGGCTGCACGACCTTCCTGCTGTCTCCGGTCGAAGGCAATTTCCCCGAATCGGAAAATACGCTGGTCGACGGCTTGATCGAATTGAGTCAATCGCATGAAGGCACCCGGACCATCCGGGAACTGCAAGTCCTGAAAGTGCGGGGCAGCGATCACTTGCTGGGCAAACACGCGTTTGAAGTCAAGAAAGACGGCATCACGGTTTATCCGCGCCTGGAAGCGCTGTCGGCCCGCACCAATTCGCCGGCACCGTCTTCCGAAAAGCTGGTGAGTTTCGGCATTCCCAGCTGGGACAGCCTGATCAATGGCGGCGTGATGGAAGGCTCGACTACCAATCTGCTCGGCACGCCCGGCACGGGAAAAACCATCATGGGCTTGCATTTCCTTTACGAAGGTTTGCGCAGGAAGGAAAAGTGCCTGATGCTCGGCTTCTATGAATCGCCGGCAAGGCTGGTCCAGAAAGCCAGGCGGGTCGGCATGGATCTCGCTCCTTACCTGGAAGACGGCAGCCTGGAAATCATCTGGCGCCTGCCTACCGAGGTCATGATGGATGAACTGGCATTGCGCCTGCTGAAAAATATCGATAGCCGCGGCGTCACGCGCTTGCTGATGGATGGCACGGACGGCTTCCGCCATATCGCCATGCATCGCGAACGCATAGAGTCCTTTCTCATCGCCCTGGTCAATGAATTGCGCATTCGCTGCGTGACGACCTTCTTCACCCAGGAACTGCCCTATTTCCGCGAGTCCATCATGCGTGCCGATGCGACGCAATCCATCCTGTATGAGAACATGGTGCTGCTGAACTTTGAGCAGATCGATGGCGTCAATTACCGGCAGATTGCAGTGGTGAAGATGCGCGATAACGATTACGACCCGTCCGTTCAACTGATGAGTATTTCGGACCGGGGCATATCGATAGACGGGCCCATTTCCCGCTTGCAGGCACAGGCTGCAAAAAGCTCTTGAAGCTCGATACAGAAAAGCATGTTTTGATTACAGCGACGGAAAACAGGGACCGCAATACATACTTCATTCTCTTGGTCGAGGATGAATACGACTTGGGCTCGACCCTGTCCATGCTGCTGGAACTGCACGGCTTGCGCACGCTGCATGTCCATAACGGCCAGCAAGCCCTGGCCGCCATAAAAAACCACCCTCCCGACCTGGTGCTTTCCGATTGCATGATGCCGGTGATGGATGGCATAACGCTGTCGCGCACATTGCGCAGCGATACCGAAACCTCCCATATTCCCATCGTCCTCATGAGCGCCGCGCCGCAGTATCATGACTTGTCGCAAGCAGATTTCGATGCATTTATCCAGAAGCCCTTCCATTTCGCCGACTTGCTCGAAACGATAATGCCCTTGCTCACTACGCCGCGTTGACTGTTCTTTGCCCCATTTCTCTGCGCCCCGTTTCTTTCCCCAGCATTCTCAGCCTATCCCATGAAATCCCTGGTCATCTTCAAAGCAGGCGACACCTTCGCCGATCTCGCAGCCGAAATCGGCGACTTCGAACAATGGATACAAGCCGGACTGGGGCAAACCGCCCTGCCGGTCGCCGTCATCGATCCGCGCGAGAACGGCCCTTTGCCGCCATCGTCAACCGTGGCAGGCGCCATCATCACCGGCTCGCATGCTATGGTCACCGACCGCGAAGCCTGGAGCGAAAACCTGGCGGCGTGGCTGCGCAATGCCGTGGCCGATCAAGTCCCCGTACTCGGCATCTGTTACGGCCATCAGTTGCTCGCCCACGCGCTGGGCGGCGAAGTCAGCCATCATCCGGTCGGCCTGGAAATCGGCACCGTTGCGGTAAGGCTTAATGAGGCGGCAAAGGAAGATGCCTTGTTAGGCGACATGCCGGATACTTTCCCTGCGCAAGTGGTGCACCGGCAAAGCGTGCGCAAGCTGCCGCCAGGCGCCACGCTATTGGGCGGCAATGAATTCGAACCGCACCAGGCTTACCGGATCGGCGAGCGCGCGTGGGGCGTGCAATTCCATCCGGAATTCAGCCCGCAAGCGATGGCGGCTTACGTGAAACACATGTCGAAACAGGGCAGGGTAGCGGGCAGGCAATCCGAGGAAGTGCTGCAGCAGATCGCACCCACTCAGCATGCGTTTGGGGTGCTGAAAAAATTCGGCGAACTGATCGGCTAGACGCTGATTATTTAAAAGCCGGGCAGTTCGCCTGATGCAAGAAATGGCGGCAACGCCGACGCATGTATTGCACATCCAATCGAAAGCCCGGCCATGCTCCTGAAACAGCGCAAGAAGGCGAGCGCTGACAGCACCCAGCCGCATCACTCTTGCGCATTACTCTTCCGCATTACCCCGCCAAGCCTATCCCCTGCTGCTCGCCGCGCTGTTCCCGCAATTGCCCGCTGCGATGCTGATGCAGCACATCGATCAGCTTGCTGTTGAAGGCAGGAATATCGTCCGGCTTGCGGCTGCTGACCCAGCTGCCATCGACGACGACCTCTTGATCGACCCAGTTGCCGCCGGCATTGCGGATATCGTCCTGCAGCGTCGGCCAGCTGGTCATGGTGCGGCCATCCACCAGGCCGCATGACACCAGTATCCAGCCGCCGTGGCAAATCACGAAGATGGGTTTGCCGGCTTCGTCGATCTGCTGCACGAAACGCTGCGCTTCCGGTATCGCGCGCAACTCGTCGCCGTTGATCACGCCGCCCGGCAACAGCACTGCATCGAAGTCGGCAGCATGGGCCTTGTCGAAACCGAGATCCGCCTTGAAGCTGTCGCCCTTGTCGTGATGCTTGAAGCCCTGCACCTTGCCCGCTTTTTTCGAGATGATGCTGGTGCTGACGCCCTGTTTTTCCAGCGCCTCCTTCGGACCAGTCAGCTCGATTTGCTCAAAGCCATCTACAACGAGTATGGCAACTCGCATGCCGTTCAGGTTTTCATTTGCATCCATGCTGCACTCCTTGTTTCCGTGAAATTAAAAGCTTCCTACTCATGACGCTGCGCTCTTCCGGGAATGACAAGACAAATGACAGCGTGTTCCTCGCTGCTGAATATATAAGCACTCATGTTGAAGATGCAAAAGGCCGGCCCTCCCAATCACGCGACGATACATGGTATAAACGAGAGGCAATGGGACTTAAGTGGAAGCAATAATGCAATACCAGGAAACCTTGCACGCGCCTGCGTACCTAACAAGGAACGTCTTTCTTTCACATTATTCAAGGAGCGAAAATGGCCAAAAATCCTAAAAACAAATTCCCTGCGGATCGCAGCGGCACCAAGTACAACGAATTCAGGAATACCAAGCGTATTCCAGCCGGCAAGGTAAAAGGCACAACTGCCAAACCTGCTGCCACTGAAGCAGCACCTGCAGTGGAAAAAAGCGCTGACGCTTAGAATGCGCGACGATTGAGCAAGCCTGAAAAGCTGCCGCACTGCCGGCAGCCTTTCTTATTTCCTTTGTTTTCTTTTTCAATCTCTTCTCTCCCATCCTCTCTGCCCGACTTCGCGGAATGCGTTAAGCTTTGCCTGAAGCAAGCCGCATCGTGCGCAACAGGAGTACCGTAGCAATAATAGATAGGCAAGCAGCAACCGGCTTATTGTTTTCAACTCGGTCATCAACTGCACTCATCATCTTCATGCCAGACCCTATCGAATCCCGGCCGTGGATGCCGAAACCCTTTACCGTCGCGGTGCTGGACAGTGACGAGCATCTGGCTGATGAACTGTGCAACTCACTGCAGGAAGCCGGCTTCGATGCCTATGCCTTTTACGATATGCCGTCGATGATGCAGGCGCACGAGCGCGACAAGTTCGATGCATATGTGCTGGATTATCTTGCCGACTGGCAGCCTGAATCGACGGCCCTGGAAACCCTGATCGAAGCCATACGCGTGGGCGACCATAGCGATGCGCCCATCCTGATATTGGGTAACCAGATCGAACCCGAACGGGTGGAACGCCTGGCCAATATCCTGATGCATTACCCGGTGCGCTACCTGGTGCGTCCTTTGAAGACCACTTACCTGGTCAAGCGATTGCGCGAGGCCATTGCCAAACGGGCCGGCTTATAGGCAGGCGCTTATTTTTCTTGCACCGATTCTTGTCCCCGTTTTTGCCCTGATACCCGATAACCGATGCCCGACAACGCCGTCTCTAATTCCTACTCTTTCACCCAGCGCCGCGCGCTGCACTGGCTAACGGGAATCCTTGTAGCCATCGTGCTGGCCGCTGCCGGCACGCCCGGCCATGCCGGCGACTGGCGCACCGCCAGCCGCGAACCGGTGGGCCTGGCGCCCGATCCGGCCGTCGTGAAAGAAGCGATGGTGCAAGTCTATGGCGCGCGCGCCGTCGGCGCCAAGGGCCTGTTCGGCGTGCATACCTGGGTCGCCGTCAAACCTACCGATGCGAGCGAGTGGACCGTGTATGAAGTGGTGGGCTGGCGGCTGCGTTCCACCGGCAACGTGGTGGTGGTGCGCAACCGCGCGCCGGATGGACGCTGGTTCGGCGAGATGCCCGAGCTGTATGCGCAAAAGCGCGGCGCCGGCGTCGATGAACTGATTGCGCGCATCGATGAGGCTGCGCATGCCTATCCGCATGCTCACGAATACCGCGCCTGGCCGGGACCGAACTCGAATACCTTCGTTGCATGGATAGGGCGCGCGGTGCCGGAACTGGAAATGGATTTGCCGGCCACCGCGATAGGCAAGGATTATCTCGGCAGTTCGATATTTGCCACCGCGCCCAGCGGCAGCGGCTTTCAGGTTTCAGTAGCGGGCGTGCTGGGATTTGCCGCCAGCAGTGTGGACGGCATCGAATTCAATGTGCTGGGTCTGAATGTGGGCGTGAGCCGCAATGGCCTGAAACTGCCCATGATAGGCCGCATAGGCAGCTTCACGCCTGCGGATGCCATAGAAGAAATGCAGGAAGCGGTCAGTGCTCCGATGGATGCGCACTAAGAAGGCGCTGCCGCACGCCCCTTCCGGCATGATCTTCCTTATTAAATAGGACATGGTGCTCATATTCTGAATCCAGACCAGCCTGAGTATGATCGGCCTTTTACTTCTTATGAAGGCTAGCCATGACCTCTCTTAAAACCCTACTCACCGCCGCAGGCCTTTCCATGGTTCTGACTGTCAACGTTCATGCGCAACAGGCTTCCTCTCCTGCCCAGCCGCTGCTGGTGGCAGCCGGCAGCCTGAACCAGGCGATGAAGGAAATCATGGCCGCTTACGAAGCCCAGGGCGGCACCCGCTTCGCGGCCGAATTCGGCCCTTCCGGCAAGCTGCGCAAGGATATCGAAGCCGGCAAGAAGGTCGATGTTTTCGCCTCCGCCTCGACCGGCCATACCGAAGCGCTGGCATCGCAAAAGCTGCTCGGACCATCCCGCCTGTTTACCCACAACGACCTGTGCGTGGCTTCCCGTCCCGGCCTGGGCCTGCAGGCATCCAATCTGCTCGAGGTGCTGAGCCGTCCGCAAGTTCGTGTTGCGACCTCGACGCCGGTGAGCGACCCCATGGGCGATTACACCTGGCAGTTCTTCAGGAACGCCGACAAGAAACAGCCCGGCCTGTATGCCACCTTCGATGCCAAGGCCTTGAAGCTGTCGGGCGCAGCCGCGCCGGCACCTGGCGCCAAGCTGCCTTATGTCACCGCGTTTGAAGACGACAAGGCCGATGCCTACATCATGTATTGCACCAATGCAGTCAGCACCAAGAAAGCCGTGCCGCAGCTGGAGATCGTGCGCATTCCCGATGAGCTCAACGTGCGCAGCGCCTACGGCATTGCCGCCCATGCCGACTCGGCCGAGGGCCAGCGTTTCGTGGAATTCGTGCTGCAAGCTCCGGGGCAAGCCATCCTGAAAAAATACGGTTTCCAGTAAGGCCGCCCGCCTCTCAGGCCGGCAGCTTCCTATCCTATAACCACGCCAGCTGGATCAGCGTGACCACGCCCCAGCTGATGATAGGCGTACCGATCAGGTTCAGGAACAGTCCAGTCCGTATCATCGATTGAATCTTCAGATGCCCGGTGGCAAACACAATGGCGTTGGGTGGGGTCGCCACCGGCATCATGAAGGCGCAGCTGGCAGCGATGGCTGCGGGCACGGTGACCAATAAGGGATCGATATTCAGCGATACCGCCAGCGCCCCCAGCAAAGGCAGGAAAGCCGCCGCAGTAGCCGTGTTCGAGGTGACTTCAGTCAGGAAAATGATGACCAATACAACCAGGCCGATCAGAAGCATGAGTGGCAGGCTGCCGAATACGCTTAACTGACCCGCGATCCATTCCGCCAGTCCCGAGGCTTCAATCACCTTGGCCATGGCCAGTCCGCCACCGAACAGCAGCAGCACTCCCCACGGCAAACCCTTCGCATCATCCCAGTCGAGCAAGGCCGCATGGCGCACGATGCCGCTGGGTAGCAGGAACAGCAGCATGCTCGCTATCAGCGCGACACTGGTATCCGACAGCCAGGTGAGCCCGGCATCGTTTAGCAATGGGCGGACTGTCCATGCCAGGGCAGCCAGACAGAAGACGATGGCAACACGTTTTTCCGCATGGTTCATCACACCCAGCTTGCCGAGCTCGGCACGCAGCACCTGGTCGCCATTTTCTCCATTGTTCAGCTTGAAGCCGGTGCGCGTCAGCCACCACCAGGCGCACAGCATCATGACTATGCTGATCGGCAAACCTATGATCATCCACTGCGCAAAGCCGATCTGAATATCGTGCGCCGCAGCCAGATAGCCGACCAATAGTGCATTCGGCGGCGTGCCGATCAGGGTAGCAATCCCGCCTATGCTGGCCGCATAGGCTATCGCGAGCAACAGGGCGGTAGCATAGCGGGACACTTCGGCTGCATCGTTATCCTTGCCAAGCAAACTTATTACCGAAATGCCGATAGGCAGCATCATGATCGCGGTCGCGGTATTGGACACCCACATGCTGATGAAACCCGTCGCGATCATGAAGCCGGCAATCTGGCGCCGCGGTTGTTGTCCCATGACCAGCAAAACCTTCAAGGCAATACGCCGGTGCAAATTCCACCTCTGCATGGCGGTGCCAAGCAAGAAGCCGCCCAAAAAGAGAAAAACGATAGGATTGGCATACTCGGCAATCGCGGGACCAAGCTTGCCTATGCCCAGCGCCGGCACCAGGATAATAGGCAGCAAGGAAGTCGCCGGGATGGGTATGGCTTCGGTCGCCCACCATGTTGCCATCAGCAGCACCAGGCCGACACACGCCCAGGCTTCCGGCTTCATTCCGCCCGGCGCAGGCACTATCCAGACCAGCAGCAGCCAAAACAGGCCCAGCCAAAGGCCGATGCGAGCCGCCAGCGAAGGCGGATTGCTGGGAGTATCGTTTGCCGAAGCGAGTTTATCCATGGGGATCAGATTCGAGTAAAGGGAGGAACAGCCCGGATAGGACTAAGACTGACGCGAAGCGCTTTTGTTTAATTTCAAGCTGGGTATCCGCTACCGGCAACACCTGTCGGAAATCAATCCGGGCGCAGTATTTGCGATGCCTGCCATTCAGGGTCGATTCAGGGTCGATTCAGGGTCGATCCCTGCGCATTGCGGTGATGGATGACGGCAACAGGCAGGTACATGCCTGCTCATGGGATGGCAGCCTGTTCGGCATGGCTGGAAACAACCGGCATGCTAATGCGCGATAGGGAACGGCAACATACGGAGATGAGCAAGGCCCGACTGGCACAGACCTTTTGAATGCTCGGGGAAGTCAATGCATGAGAAGGAAGCGGTGTGCTGTCACCGATACTTCCTTTCATCTGGCGGCGGTTTCCCGCGCCAGTTAGCTTAATGATGCACGGCGTTGCCGTTGGTGAGTCCGGCCAGATTAGCGGAAGCGCTCTTGGCTTTTCCCTTTGCCGTCTCCGAGGCTTTTGCCGCCCCTAGCTTGTATTTGCGATCCCGGCCGCTGCCCGTATCCTGCACCCGCTTCGATTTCAGCAAGGCTTGCAGCGTAGGCGCCAGGCGGCTTTTCAATTGCTTGGCCTGCTGGGCAGTCGGCGCAAAATCCAGAGAGGCGACAGCGGCGTTGGCGATTTCAGCGGCGGTCTTCGGCTGCTGATCAATGAAGCTCAGCCAAAATTCCTGCGAGGTCTTGGGCAGCGTTTGCCGCGAAGACGACGCCTTGCGACCGGCAGCGGGCTTGCTGCCTTTTGCCGACTTGGCCGATGCAGCAGATTTTTTCTGCGCTGGCAGGGCGCGCGGATTATCGGATTGTTCCAGTTGCTCCAATGCTGCGCGCAATGCCTCGGCACGCGATTGGTAGTAAGCGGCGCCCTGTTCGGCATGATGCAGCTCGGCCAGAATGGCTTGACGCGCTTTCGTTAGATTCGACATATTGCTTCTCCAGTCGTAGTGATGACACCGGACTATAGCATCATGAAGGCATTTCGACTTGATCCACATTGAATCGCGGAAATAATTAGGATGCGAAAAATCTTCCCTTAACGACGCGCTTCGTCACTGTCATCATCGCCAGCGCCGACGCCGGGCATGCTAATCATTACGAAGGAATAATTTTTCAACAAGATCCTAAGCGCCAGAGCAACTCTAACTCGCTATTGGCTTATGAAAACAAACCTGGCACAGGCTTCTCAGGCGACCGGCAATCCGAGCATGGCTCAATCATGGCTCAATTAGAAAAGACGCGTCCTTGCGCTTAGCATGGCGTACCGGTTCCCCCATCTATGCATCCTAGCGCCAGGCAGACCTTCTCGGCGGCGACACAAGGCATGGCAAGGCAGGCGCGCAAGCGCGCTCGGCCATGATGCCTCTTTGCGGATCAGAATGGCTGCTCGTATGTTTTCTCGCTTGGTGGAATCAGCCTTCCCGCATCAGCCTGCCGCACCAGGTTTCTGCCTGCAGCTTTGGCCTGATAGAGCGCCTTGTCGGCGCGATTGAGCAGTTCCGAAATGGTTTCATTATCCTCGGCGGTGGCCACGCCGATGCTGACCGATACCGCAATCGGCGCACCGGCGCTGATTTTTTTCACTTCGGGATAACTGTGTTCGTGCAGGGTGCGCCGCAATCTTTCAGCAATATTGAAAGCGGTAGGCTCATCCACTTCCGGCAGGAGAATCGCAAATTCTTCACCGCCTATCCTGGCGACATAATCCATCGTGCGCACCTGCTGCAGCGTGCATTTTGCAATCGCGATCAGCACCTGGTCGCCGGCGGCGTGGCCGAAGCTATCGTTCAGCTGCTTGAAATGGTCGACATCAAACACCAGCAGCGAAAGTTTTCTATGGGTGCGCCGACTGCGGGCAAGCTCACGCTCTGCAAACTCGAACAAGGCACGCCGGGTCCAGGCCGAGGTAAGGAAATCATGATTGGCATCATCCAGCGCCCTGGTCATCATCCGGTCATGCGCCATCATGACCGCACCCATGCTGTAGATCGGCAGCACCAGCGTGCCGATGGAAAGAAAGATGAGATTCCAGCCGGATGCCTGCAAGGTGGAAGTCAGCGTATCGGAACCGGTCAGATAGACGGCGCCGCGTATGAAATGCCCTGCTCCGAACAGGAAGGCAATGCAGGCCGTGAAAAGATAGGGATAACGCAAGCGCACTGATTTGGCGCGGGCTATCGTCGCGCCTATGAGCAAACTGATCGCTCCATGAAAGACGGATACCACCACGATGCGCGCCGTAATGGAATCGATCGCATAGTGAAAGAACATGACGCCCGCCAGCATCAGCGTCCAGCCTGCCGCCAACGCTCTCGATGGAATGCCCAGTCCGAAGAAGCGGCGCAATCCTGTGTACACCAGCACGATGGCGCCGGCCAGCATGCCATTGGCGACTTCGATGGAAATCAGATCCGGCAGTGTGCCCCGCCCCGCAAACAGCAGCAGCGCGATAAACGCAGCAGCATTGGCAAGCACCCATTCCTTCACACCTGGCGTTGCGCTGCGGGCCAGCGAACTCAGCACCAGCAGCATGACAAGACACAGCACAGCCGTGATCAGCAGCAGATTAACAGGGCCTAGCATGAATGTTGGCAGATGAAATCGTGGGGAAATATTTTGTTTTTGTCCGGCTTCGACATCTGACGGCAAGAGGATGACGGCCCTGGTTCAGGACCATGATTATCCGGTGAAGCAGATATCGTGTCGCAAGTTTTTTATCACCGGCCATACATATTGATCTTGGCATTTATCTATTTGTTATCGACCGAGATCCCCTAAACCGCTATGGGCCTTCAGGCTCTTAACCTTATGCCAAGACTGGAGATTTCTGGCTTGATCCGAAAATGCAGCGCCCTTCTCCATCGGCCTTGCCTTCCGCGTTACCTGCCGCACACACACCCAATAGCCGAGTGACGAAAGCCGCTTGCCATTCGGAAAACCCGGTCGCCTTCCCGGCCAGTGCCCGCGTCGGAGCCGGAATCTGTGCAAAGGTTTGCGCTTGCCGATGATGCCCGCTTCGTACCAGGCTTATTCTTGTCAGAGAATCGCTTCATCCCGGCGCATTTCTTGCGAGATGATGAAGGCGGAGGAATCGATGAGTCATTCTGAACTTCACTGGAAAACCTTCCTTGCCCTGTTGCTGGTCGTCTCGATTGCATTCGGCTGGGTGCTGCTGCCTTTTTACGGCGCCGTTTTCTGGGGCACCGTGCTCGCCATCCTGTTCGAGCCCTTTTATCGCCAATTGCTGGGCGGGATGCGCGGACGAAAAAATCTGGCTGCCCTGACGACCGTATTGCTGTCGCTGGTCATGGTGATTTTCCCGCTCGCCGTGATTACGGCCGCGCTGGTGCAGGAAGTCACGACCTTGTATCAGTCGATCCGATCCGGCACGCTGAACTTCGGCGCGTATTTTCAGCAAGTGATGGATGCGCTGCCGAGCTGGCTGCTGGACCTGCTGAACCGCTTCGACGTTGACAACCTCTGGGGGCTGCAGGAAAAACTGGCGACGGCAGCAGCACAAGGCAGCCAGCTCATCGCAACGCGCGCGCTCACGATAGGGCAGAACACTTTCGAGTTCGTGATCAGCTTTGCCATCATGCTCTACCTGCTGTTCTTCCTGCTGCGCGACGGGCGTGACCTGTCGCGCAAGATCATGACGGCGATTCCTCTCAGCACCGAGCACAAGTACAAATTGCTGAGCAAGTTCACGACCGTGATCCGCGCCACCGTCAAGGGCAATATCGTGGTCGCCATTACGCAAGGCGCGCTGGGCGGCATCATATTCTGGCTGTTGGGCATACAGGCGGCGCTGGTCTGGGGTGTGGTCATGGCCTTTCTGTCCCTGCTGCCGGCGATAGGCGCCGGATTGATCTGGGGCCCGGTCGCCATTTATTTCCTGGTTACAGGCGCAGTCTGGCAGGGCGTGATCCTGATCCTGTTCGGCGTGCTGGTAATCGGACTGGTGGATAACGTATTGCGTCCCATACTGGTGGGCAAGGACACGCGCATGCCCGACTACGTGGTGCTGATTTCCACGCTGGGCGGCATGGCGCTTTTCGGGCTGAACGGTTTTGTGATCGGCCCGGTGATCGCCGCGCTTTTCATCGCGGCGTGGGATTTGTTTGCATCGTCGGAGAGCGAATCCTCAGAATCACAGCCGAAATGAGGGTCGTGCTG
>JAFAGG010000126.1 GCA_023422955.1 Pseudomonadota bacterium
GTACTGCTCGTGGCCCGGCGCGTCGGCAATGATGAACTTGCGCTTGGGCGTGGCGAAGTAGCGATAGGCGACGTCGATGGTGATGCCCTGTTCGCGCTCGGCTTCCAGGCCGTCGGTCAGCAGGGCGAGGTCGACGGTGTCACCGACCGTGCGCTTGTGCTTGGAGCGCGAAATCGCATCCAGCTGGTCGGCGAAAATGCCCTTGCTGTCGAACAGCAGGCGGCCGATCAGCGTGCTCTTTCCATCATCCACCGAACCGGCGGTAATGAAGCGCAGCAGGCCACGTTCGTTTTGAACGGCTGCAGGGATGTCTTGGGCGGCGAGTACTGCGTTCATCAGAAATATCCTTCTCTCTTGCGTTTTTCCATCGATGCTTCGGATGTCTGGTCATCCATGCGCGTTGCGCCGCGCTCGGTGATCTGCGTAACCGCGGTTTCGGCGATGATCGCTTCCACGGTGGAGGCGTCGGAGCTGACCGGGCAGGTGCAGGAAATGTCGCCGACGGTGCGGAAGCGGACGATCTGGTTCGATACGGTTTCACCTTCTTTGGGCGGCGTCAGGCGCGTCAGCGGCACCAGCAGGCCGTTACGTGGAATCACGTCACGCTTGTGCGCAAAGTAGATGGACGGCAGTTCCAGCCTCTCGCGAGCGATGTATTGCCACACGTCGAGTTCGGTCCAGTTCGAGATCGGGAACACGCGCATGTTTTCGCCGGCATGCACGCGGGTGTTATACAGGTCCCACAGTTCGGGGCGTTGCGCTTTTGGGTTCCATTGGCCGAAGTCGTCGCGGAACGAGAAGATGCGCTCCTTGGCGCGGGCCTTTTCTTCGTCGCGGCGCGCACCGCCTATGCAGGCGTCGAATTTGTATTCAGCGATCGTTTCCAGCAAGGTCACTGCTTGCGCCGCATTGCGCGAGTCGGTATCCGGATTGCGCAGGCGTACCGTGCCGCGCTTGATCGAATCTTCGACCGAGCCGATGATCAGGCGCTCGCCCAGTTCGGCCACGCGCTTGTCGCGGAAGGCGATCACTTCATCGAAGTTGTGACCGGTGTCGATATGCACCAGCGGGAAGGGGAACTTGCCGGGGCGGAAGGCTTTCTCCGCCAGGCGCAGCAGCACGATGGAATCCTTCCCGCCCGAGAATAGCAGTGCCGGATTCGTGCACTCGGCGGCGACTTCGCGCATGATGTGGATGGCTTCGGATTCCAGCCAGTCCAGATGGCGGTTGGATGCCGCATCAAGGAAAAATTTATCTACTGCTGTGTTCATATTGCCTCTGGATTTTTTGAATTACTGTGCTTCGACTACCGATTTGATTCTGACCAGCTTGCCGTCAACGAGATGCAAGCCGCATTCTTTGGCGTGTTGGTTTTGGCTACGGCCGTTCACTGCGTTCACTTGACACTCGCTTCGCTCATGTCAGCCTTCGCCGAAGTGCGGACAAATCGAGTCTTGCCGTCTGCATCTGTGACCAGATGCAGACCGCATTCCTTGGTATCCGCGCTTTCCCACCACCAGCGTCCGGCGCGGACGTCTTCGCCGGGCTGGATGGCGCGGGTGCAGGGTTCGCAGCCTATGGACGGATAACCCTTGTCGTGCAGCGGGTTGTAAGGCACCTGGTTGCTGCGCAGGTAGTGCCATACGTCGTCTTCCGACCAGTCCGCGAGCGGATTGAACTTAACCATGCCGTGCGCAGCATCGTCTTCCTGCACTGCCAGCTCGGTTCGCGTAGCGGACTGGGCGCGGCGCTGGCCTGTTATCCAGGCCTTGTTGCCGGACAGCGCGCGATTCAGCGGCTCGACCTTGCGGATGCGGCAGCATTCCTTGCGCATGTCCACGCTGTCGTAAAACGCATTCATGCCATGGTCGCGCACATAGGCGTCGATGGCCTGCGGTTGCGGCTTGTATAGGGCGACTTCATAACCGTAGGTTTCTTTGATGCGATCAACCATGCCCAGTGTCTCAGCATGCAGGCGGCCGGTTTCCAGCGTGAAGATGGCGATGGGCAGCTTGGCGCGCAGGATCAGGTCCGCCAGCACCATGTCCTCCGCCGCGAGGCTGGAAGCAAACACCGCGGGCGTGAAGTCGCGGGCGATGCGCTCCAGCGTTTCGCGGGTGGCGGCAACCAGGGCCTCGTCGTGCGGAGTGCTCATTACTGGGAAGTTTTCTGTCCGCGGTCCTGCACGCGGGCAAACAGCGGCGCCTTGATGTCCAGCGCAGCCTGATACGGCTCGGAGAAGTCGGTCAGGCCTTTGAGCGCATCGTGGATGTTCTTGTCGGCGCGCACGGCAAAGGCATTGAAGCCTACGCGCTGCATGTAGAACAGCTGGTCGCGCAGTACGTCGCCAATGGCGCGCAGCTCACCGGCAAAGCCCAGGCGGGAACGCAGGTTGTACGCGATCGAATAACCGCGGCCATCCATGAACTTCGGGAAGTCCACGGCGATCAGCGGCAGCTTGGCCACATCTTCCTTCAGGACTTCCGGACGCTCGTCGCTGGCGATCCACACGGCGATGTCATTGCGCTGCGACAGCGTGTCGCGCTGCGCCAGCCATACTTTCAGCGGCACGACGGTCTTGCCGGCGGGGATGGAAAAAGTTTCCGGCGTGTCGCCTTCAGCCAGGCGCACGACGTTCCAGTCGTCCTGGACGATGGTTTTATCCTTGATGATTTCACGCATGGGCGTCCTCTCCGACTTTCTGCGACGAAGGAATCGCGGTCGCATAAACCTGTTCCTTGAACGGTGCGACGCCGACGCGGCGTACCGTGTCGATGAAACGCTCCTCTTCAATGCGCTGCCCGACATACACGTTGAGCAGGCGGGCGATCACTTCGGGCATCTGGTCTGCGGCGAAAGAAGGGCCGATGATGCGGCCTACCGAACTCTGATTGCCTTGCGCGCCGCCGATGGAAACCTGGTACCACTCGGAACCATCCTTGTCCACGCCCAGCACGCCGATGTTGCCGACGTGATGGTGACCGCAGGCGTTGATGCAGCCGGAGATATTCAGTTCGATGTCGCCGATGTCATGCTGGAAATCCAGGTTGTCGAAACGCTCGGTAATCGCTTGCGCAATCGGAATCGACTTGGCATTGGCCAGCGAGCAGAAATCGCCGCCGGGGCAGCAGATGATATCGGTCAGCAGGCCGATGTTCGCCGTGGCCAGGCCATGTTCCTTCAGTTGTTGCCACACTTCGAACAGCTCGGATTGCTTGACGTCGGCCAGCACCAGGTTCTGTTCGTGGGTCACGCGGATTTCGCCGAAGCTGTGGCGCTCCGCCAGGTCGGCCATGAAGTCCATTTGCTCGGCGGTCGCATCGCCCGGCGGCACGCCGGTCTTTTTCAGCGATACCACTGCAATCGCATAGCCCGGCACCTTGTGTGCTTTTACATTGCGCTTCACCCAGTTGGCGAATGCCTTGTTGTCGGCTTTCTGCTGTTCGAATTGCGCAGAGACAGCCGGCAGCGACTGATAGGGATGCGGTTCGAAGAAGGCGGCCACGCGTGCAACTTCTTCTTCCGTCAGCGTGCTCGGACCGTCCTTGAGATCGACCCATTCCTCTTCGACCTGGCGCGCGAACTCTTCGGCGCCGATGGCTTTCAGCAGGATCTTGACGCGCGCCTTGTACATGTTGTCGCGACGGCCATACTGGTTGTACACGCGCATCACGGCTTCGATGTAGGTCAGCACATGCTGCCAGGGCAGGAATTCCTTGATCACGCTGCCCAGGATGGGGGTGCGGCCGAGGCCGCCGCCAACCAGCACGCGGAAACCGATTTCGCCCTGTGCATTGCGCACTACGTCCAGGCCGATGTCATGGGCATCGGTGACGGCGCGGTCTTCCTCTGCGCCATTGACGGCAATCTTGAACTTGCGCGGCAGGTAGGCGAATTCCGGGTGGAAGGTGCTCCACTGGCGCAGGATTTCGCACCATGGGCGCGGATCCATGATTTCATCGGCAGCCACGCCGGCGAACTGGTCCGAGGTGATATTGCGGATGCAGTTGCCGGAAGTCTGGATGCCGTGCATTTCCACGGAGGACAGGTGCTCGTAGATGTCGGGAGTCTGCTCCAGTTCTATCCAGTTGTACTGGATGTTCTGGCGCGTGGTGAAGTGGCCGTAGCCGCGGTCATAATGACGGGCGATATAGGCCAGCTTGCGCATCTGCGGGCTGGACAGCAAGCCATAGGGAATCGCCACGCGCAGCATGTAGGCGTGGCGTTGCAAATACAGGCCGTTCTGCAGTCGCAGCGGGCGGAATTCATCTTCCAGCAGCTCGCCCGACAGGCGGCGGCGCACCTGGTCGCGGTATTGCGCGACGCGCTCGTTTACGATTTGCTGGTCATATTTGTCGTAGCGATACATCTCTCATCCTTTTCAAGCTGCACCTTGCGTGGCCGATTCCAGGGGAACCGGTCAGCGCTATCGTCAGAAAAGCCGGGGAAGGTCCAGGCGGAATGCCGTGCTTCGCGGCGCGCTAGGCGAACACAAAACGGCGGCATAAATAATTCGGCGCCGGGGGCCGGCGCCAGTGGCCGACATTGTAAACAACTTGCCCGCTCGCGTCGCCCTTGGGATGACAGGCAGTGCCTTCACTGTTACGGCCTGAGCATGGTCTTTTTTGTGCCTTTTCGCCCATTTTCACCATTCCGGGAGCGCCAGCGTCGCCGGCATCCTTGCTCTTTCCGGCTTCCCTTCGCGAAATAGGTGAAATCGTAATAAACTTGGCGCTTATAACCAACTACAAAGTATTCATTTGCTTATATTCCTCACGAGCATATAGATACGGATGCCCAGAAAGGCGCTAAAGAACTCATGAACCTTCATCAATTGCGCTTCGTGCGTGAAGCGGTGCGGCAGAATTTCAATCTGACCGAAGCGGCCAAGGCGCTTTTTACCTCGCAGCCCGGCGTTTCCAAGGCCATCATCGAGCTGGAAGAGGAACTGGGGGTGGATATCTTCACCCGCCACGGCAAGCGCATCCGGGGCCTGACCGAGCCGGGCAGGGAAGTGTTGAAATCGGTAGAAATGATCATGCAGGAAATCGAAGGGTTGAAACGCATAGGCAAGGAGTACGCGGCCCAGGATAGCGGCAGCCTGACGATTGCAACCACCCACACCCAGGCGCGTTATGCCTTGCCCAAGGTGGTGCAGGCTTTCGCGCAGAAATATCCCAAAGTGCGCCTGTCGCTGCTGCAGGGCAATCCCAAGCAGATTGCCGACATGGTCTTGCGAGATCAGGCCGATCTGGCCATTGCCACCGAATCCATCGCGGAAGTGAATGGATTGTTAACCTTGCCCTGTTATCAATGGGAGCATGTAGTGGTGGTGCCGCACGATCATCCGCTGGCCAGCCTCAAGGGAGCGACGCTGGAAGAAATGGCCAAGTACCCCATCATTACTTACGACGCCGCCTTTACCGGGCGCAACAAGATCGATCATGCCTTTTCCCTGCGCGACCTGAAGCCGGACATCCTGCTGGAAGCCATCGATGCCGATGTGATCAAGACTTACGTTGAACTCGGCATGGGCATAGGCATCATCGCCAGCATGGCTTACGACGCCGAGCGCGACAAGAACCTGAAAGCCATTCCGGTCGGCCACCTGTTCGGCTCCAATGTGTCGCGTCTGGCAATCAAGCAGGGTGCTTACCTGCGCAGTTATGTATATACCTTCATGGAACTGCTGGCCCCGACCATGAATCGCAAGCTGATAGAGCAGGTAATGAGCGGCAGCAAGGAATCCTACGAGCTGTGACGGCAGCGTGCCGTTTCTCTTCTCTCTTCTCTTCCCTCCGAAAGGAAAAAGCATGCAGGAATCAATCGACAGCATCTTGGCTTACTGGTTTGGCGAACAAGCGGAAGACGTGGCGGCCGCGCAAGCGCAGGCTCAGCTGTGGTGGAAGAAAAACGCACAGGTCGATGCCGATATCAAGAACCGCTTCAGCGAACATGTCGCGCAGGCCGGCATCGGAGCATTGGATGACTGGGCGCAGGAGCCGCGCGGCCGTCTGGCATTGATCCTGCTGTGCGACCAGTTCACCCGGCATATCTACCGCGATACGCCGCAGGCGTTTTCGCTCGATAGCCGAGCGCTGGCGCTGACCAAGGAAGGACTGGCCAGCAAAGCGGATCAGGCATTGCGGCCGATAGAAAGAGTGTTTCTTTACCTGCCGCTGGAACATTCAGAGTCCATCGCCGATCAGCACGAGGCCGTACGCCTGTTCGAGCAGCTGAAAGCCACTGTGCCGCAAGAGGCGCAAGCTACTTTCGACGGATTTCTCGATTTTGCCATCCGCCATCGCGACATCATTGCCCGCTTCGGGCGCTTCCCGCATCGTAATGCCGTGCTCGGCAGAGCCTCCACGCAGGAGGAACTCGAATTTCTCAAGCAGCCGGGGTCCGGCTTCTAAGTTGCTGTCCAGGCACTAAGCAAGCGCAAACCCTGCGCGAATTTGCCTGACGTCCTGCATCCTTCCCGGTTTTTTTCGGTCCAAGAGCGAAATGTCTTCCTTTCTGCTTTCCAAGCAGCCAGGAAGACATGTATTCGGGACTTGAGAACAGGAAAAGTTATGGCGGGAGCCAGCTTATTAACCTTGATTGATGATATCGCCACTTTGCTCGACGACGTTTCGGTCATGACCAAGGTGGCGATGAAAAAAACCGCTGGCGTATTGGGCGACGATCTTGCACTCAATGCCCAGCAGGTGACGGGCATGTCGGCCCGGCGCGAACTGCCGGTCGTATGGGAAGTGGCCAAGGGCTCGACGCGCAACAAGCTGATCCTGGTGCCGGCAGCGCTGGCCATCGGCACCTGGGCGCCCTGGGCCGTTACGCCGCTGCTGATGGTGGGCGGCGCCTTCCTTTGTTATGAAGGATTCGAAAAACTGGCGCACAAGTTCCTGCACAAGCCAGAAGAGGACAGCGCGCATCATGCCGAACAATTGCGCGTATTAAACGATCCTTCCGTGGATATGGTGGCGTTCGAGAAGGAGAAAATCCAGGGCGCGGTGCGCACCGACTTCATTCTTTCCGCGGAAATCATCGCCATCACGCTGGGCACCGTCGCCGGCGCTTCCTTCACGCAGCAACTGATCGTTCTGACCGGCATTGCCGCGATCATGACCGTCGGCGTGTATGGCCTGGTGGCCGGCATCGTCAAGCTGGATGACGCCGGCATTTACCTCAGCCAGCAAGACAGCGCTTTCCAGCAAGGACTGGGGCACGCCATCCTGCGGGCCGCACCCTACCTGATGAAAACCTTATCGGTAGTGGGTACGGCCGCCATGTTCATGGTGGGCGGAGGCATCCTGGTGCATGGCCTGCCCGTGCTCGAAAACGGCATTCATGACCTGATAGGAGAGGGCGGCATCGTACGAGGCTTGCTGACCGCCGTGGCGAGCGGCCTGGTCGGTATCGTGGCGGGAGCGATCGTGCTGGGCGGCGTCATGCTGTATGGACGCCTGTTCGGAAAGTCCCGCAAGGAAGCGTCATAGGCCATAGGCAGCGCCGGGACAGTCCTGCCCCGGACTTGACCCGGTTTCCTCGCCATGGCTTGCAGCCGGGAGCTATCGAGGCGGCAAAGTTGAAGCACAATATCGCTGTTCAAATCGGAAACTGAAAACGACAGCGATGCGCATCTGGTCCATTCATCCCAAATATCTCGACCCGCAAGGCCTGGTGGCCCTGTGGCGTGAAACCCTGCTGGCGCAGAAGGTGCTGCAAGGACAGACCAAGGGTTACCGCAATCATCCGCAGTTGCTGCGCTTTGCGGAAATGGAGCAGCCGCTTGAAGCGATTGGCGATTACTTGTGGGAAGTGGTGAAGGAAGCGCAGGCGCGCGGCTACAACTTCGATGCGTCCAAGGTTGCAAACCGCAGCGGCCAGACACGCATGCTGGTCACGCAAGGGCAGATAGCCTTTGAGTGGGAGCATTACCTGAAAAAGACTTTGCAGCGCTCGCCGCACGTGCATGAACGTGTGCAAGCGATTCCGGAACCCGATCCTCATCCGCTGTTTCAGGTGGAGCCAGGCGGGATAGCGGAGTGGGAGAGGGTGTAGGGCGTGGTTGGAAGGTGAAGCAGAGTTTCGAGACGATGCCTGCGGGAGGTCGAACACTCCTTCCCCTTCAAGGGGTGAGGCAGGGGTTTCGCAACGCATGCGTTGCGCCTGCCGAACGCGAACCGCTTACCAGCGGTGAGCCGTGAGGTTGGGATGGGGATGGGTTTAATGTACTGATTGCT
>JAFAGG010000016.1 GCA_023422955.1 Pseudomonadota bacterium
GCCGGTCTGCTCGACCTGGGCTATATCGCGTTTTATGCCGTGGGCGCCTATGCCGCCGCCTTGCTGGCTTCACCGCAATTTGCCGTGGTGCTGGAGTCGCTCGCGTTCGAATATCCGGTCCTGGGCAATGCGCTCATCAGTTTCTTCGGTCCCGAGATCGCGCAGCACGGCATACATCTGCCGGTATGGATCATGGTGCCGCTGGCGGCGCTGCTTGCTGCACTGTGCGGGATGATTCTCGGTTTTCCCGTGCTGAAGCTGCGCGGCGACTATCTGGCGATTGTCACGCTGGGCTTTGGCGAGATCATCCGCATTTTCATGAACAACCTGAATGGCCCGGTCAATATCACCAACGGTCCTCAGGGCATCAACATGATCGACCCGGTGCGCATTGCAGGCGTGTCGCTGGCTGGCGAACCGGGGTCGAATGCCACGGTATATCTCGGCTCCTTCGCCATTCCTTCGGTGAATGCCTATTACTTTCTCTTTCTGGCGCTGACAATAGCCAGCATCTTCATCGCCGTACGCCTGCAGCATTCGCGTCTTGGCCGCGCCTGGATTGCCATACGCGAGGACGAGATTGCGGCCAAGGCCATGGGCATCAACACGCGCAATGTGAAGTTGCTCGCCTTTGCGATGGGCGCGACTTTCGGCGGGGTGGCGGGCGCCATGTTCGCCTCGTTCCAGGGATTCGTTTCGCCCGAGTCCTTTTCCATCATGGAATCGATCGCCGTGGTCGCGATGGTGGTGCTGGGCGGCATGGGGCATATCCCGGGCGTGGTGCTGGGTGCTTTGCTGCTGGCGGCCTTGCCGGAAATTCTGCGTCATACGGTGGAGCCGATACAGCTGGCGCTGTTCGGCACCGTGCTGATCGAGGCGGAAGTGTTGCGGCAATTGCTGTACGGCTTGGCGCTGGTCCTGATCATGCTGTACCGGCCTTCCGGCCTGTGGCCGGCGCCGCGTCATGAAGACCGGCCGGATGCCAGTGGCGACAGGCTGCAAAAGCCGGTAGGTGTGGTGCAAGCATGAGGTGCGAATGAGCGAGCGCATGATTTTCAACATACGCGGCGCGAGCAAGCATTTCGGCGGCTTGCAAGCGCTGTCCGATGTCAGCCTGCAGATTCGTGAAGGCCAGATCTATGGCCTGATCGGCCCGAATGGTGCCGGCAAGACGACTTTTTTTAATGTGATTACCGGTTTGTACCAGCCGGATGGCGGCAGTTTCGAACTGAACGGCAAGCCGTATTCGCCGTCTGCGCCGCATGAAGTAGCCAGGGCAGGCATTGCACGCACTTTCCAGAACATACGTCTTTTCGGTGAAATGACGGCGCTGGAAAATGTGATGGTGGGACGTCACGTGCGCACCAGGCAAGGTGTGCTGGGTGCGATTCTTCATCACCGGGCAGCGCGCATGGAAGAAGCCGCGATCCGTCAGCGTGCGATGGAGTTGCTGGACTTTGTCGGCATCGCTCATCTTGCTTCCCGCACGGCGAAATTCCTGGCTTATGGCGACCAGCGGCGTCTTGAAATTGCGCGTGCGCTGGCGACGGAACCGATCTTGCTGGCGCTGGATGAACCCGCTGCCGGCATGAATGCGACAGAAAAAATGGCCTTGCGCGAACTCTTGTTGAAGATACGCACAGCGGGCACCACGATTCTCCTGATCGAACACGATGTGAAACTGGTGATGGGATTATGCGATCGCATTACCGTGCTCGATTATGGCAAGACGATTGCAGAAGGTTTGCCAGCGGAGGTGCAGCAGGACCCGGCCGTGATCGAAGCCTATCTCGGAGGGACGCACTGATGTCGAAAACCCTGCTGCGCATCAGCGCGCTGAAGGTGGCTTACGGCGGCATCCAGGCGGTGAAGGGTATCGACCTGGAAGTGGCAGAGGGAGAGCTGATCACCCTGATCGGCGCCAATGGCGCAGGCAAGACTACGACCTTGCGCGCCATCACCGGCACTCTGCCGCCCAGTCTTGTGGAAGGTCATATCGACTATGCGGGGCAGCCCATCAAGGGCCTGCATTCGCATGAATTGATTCATCGCGGACTCGCCATGGTGCCGGAGGGGCGCGGCGTCTTCACGCGCATGAGCATTCATGAAAACCTGCTGATGGGAGCGTACATCCGGCGGGACAAGGAGAGTGTCGCCGCGGATATCGAAAAATGGTATGGCGTATTTCCCCGTCTGAAAGAACGATCCTCGCAGTTGGCGGGTACTTTGTCGGGCGGCGAGCAACAGATGCTGGCCATGGCTCGTGCCTTGATGAGTCATCCGCGCCTGCTATTGCTGGATGAGCCTTCCATGGGATTGTCTCCCATCATGGTGGAGCGTATTTTTGAAGTGATACGGGAAGTGGCGGCGCGTGGCGTGACGATACTGCTGGTCGAACAGAATGCGAGGCTAGCATTGCAGGCAGCTCATCGCGCTTATGTAATGGATTCGGGCTTGATTACGCTTGGCGGCCCTGCCAGTGATCTGCTCAACAATCCGGCGGTGCGGCAAGCCTATCTGGGTGAGGCATAAGAAAATATTACAAGATTCGTATCAGGCTGCTTAGTGCCCGGTATTCCAGAACTTCCAGCGCGACAGGAAGCGATCTGCCGCCAGGCGCGCTTCATAACGCGGATAACCCGGCACCCATTTGAGAATCAGGGGGATGGCAAAGGCCAGAAGTGCCACATCATCCAGCCAGCCGAAAAGTATCAGCCAGTCGGGTATCACGTCGAGCGGACAAATCAGATAAATCACGAGCAGGGCAGTCGCCAATCTGACTCCCAGAGGTGTCGCGGGATTGCGGCATGCATACCACAACATTACCGTGTCACGGCCAAACACCCGGGATAAGCGACGCAAGCGGTTAAACATCATGGCCTCCTGAGCATCCGTGAAAGGTAGGTAAAAAATAAAACGCTCCCGCCCCTTGAATGGGCAAGTATCGAATAAGCCGGCTGCGAGAAAAGCGGGATGCAAAACTTGTTCCCGATGAAGAAGTCGTCCATGTTTGGACAACAGGTATCAGGATGAGTTTATAACCGCTTATCGCATTCTATTCAGGCGCCAAGAGAAGAGATGACGAACTAGAAGCGAGAGCCTGCACTATAAAGTAAGGCCTTGTTTGCGGAAATAAAGAAGGGATTTATGCGAAACCGTTTTAAGGCGGCACAATGACACAAAAACGGCACTAAAAGAAAAAGGGCAGGGCGCCCTTTTTCTTCGTGTAAAAATCTATTTCGTTTCTCCGTAATGATGCAGGTCGGGCACAGGTTCGCTGGTAACTTTGTGTAGATCTCTGCGCATTTCCCGCAACTGTTCTACTTTTGCCAGTCTTACCAAGGCTCTAAGCGATTCCTGGTACAAATGTTTCTGACGCGATGAGGCCTTGTTTCCTTGGATAGCTTCTACCATCTCGTCAATCATTGTATCGGTCGAATATTGCATCATCATGTTGCCTCCTTTGCATCTTACAGGCTCTATACCGATTCTTTTCAAATCGTGTTGGACATCCAAGTGTTTCTTTATTGAATTAACGGATGTCTTAGGGAACTATTAAATTTCTTTGCATTAATGTATTTGATGTTAATCAAAAATCAGTAACAAAGAGAGTTTATCTGCTTGTCTCCCTGTGTTTTACCCGAGTATTGGGACCTTATTCATCTTCCAAGCTGAGTGTAAAAAGAGAGTCCTCTTACTGCTAAGGTTCCATAAATTCGGCATAAAGCAGAAGAAGATCGAATTTGGGAACCACACTTCAAGCAAGAACAGTTTTTCTTCACTATCGGGAAACTGTTATGCAATTTGCCCGTCTTAAATTGCAATATTTCTTTGTTGATTGATTAATTTTCAGCAGTTCCCTAGAGATAAAAATTCTTTAAATAGGAATTGTTGAGGGAAATGCTCACATAAATGAATCAAAAAAATGCATCAAAAGGATTTTGTAAAGTAATCGTTTGCAGGTAGCTAATAGAAGTTTGAGCTATTTGAAACATTTTGTTTCGCAGACTTTTACAATGAATCTGTCTTAACAAAAAGCATACTTGCTAGAAGGTGAAGGATATCGCCTGGTACGCAGCATGGTCATGCCGCTGTAATACAAGCGAAAGAGGAAAGGGAGAAGCGGGAACTTGGTTATATCAATGATTGATGGACCATCTAGTGCGCGTTTATGGAATTTGGGATGTGAGGAAGATTCAGCAAGGTTTATTGAGGAAATTTTCAAGCATTCCAGATTTCCGATAAGACTAAGGCGCTAGATTTTGAGGTGGGGCAAGCAAGAATGCATTAATACCTACTCAATATATGGTCTGTTGGGAATTTAAGTCTGATCAAGTTGTCATGTATCACGTAAAGACACTTTATTTTTGCTTACCGAAGAGGAAACTATGAACCAGGACCAAGTACCAGAGCAAAAAGGATATGACCCTAACCATCTGCTGGATACTTTAATCAAGCAAATGAAACTGAAAAACGATGCGGCTTTGTGTCGTGCTCTTGAAGTGGCACCGCCTGTTATCAGCAAGATTCGCCATAAGCGCCTGCCGGTCGGTGCCTCGTTGCTGATTCGTATGCATGAGCTGACCGGTATGAATATTCGCGAATTGCGCGATCTGATGGGCGATCGTCGTACCAAGTATCGTTTAAGCAATGTGCAAGGCAAGCCCAAGGGTGATGCTGTCGCCGAAGAAGGCAATCAATCCAGTCAGGCTGACCAAGGAGAACGTTCCAGCCAGGGAGGTTCGCTGCACTAACTTATTAGTAATTGGAAGTGGAGAGGGTGCATCACTTATTTTTCTCGGATGAAATGAAAATGATGTGCCCTCTTTGTCTAGCCAAGCTTGGCGGAAGCAGTCCTTCTGACTACATTCTTGTCGGATATGCCTTCAATGAATAAGGCTATCTACCATTGTCTCTATCCTCTTTTGATTTCCTTCTCAGGGAATTCGATTACTCATAGGTCTAGCCCGAGATATCAGGACGCATAACCCTGTTAATTTCTTGAGCTTGCTGACTGAGCGCGTAATTCCAACTATAAAAATGATTGACGCAGAGTTCCCTGCATTCCTTTGACGGCTGCTAGATAGAGACTTCGCGCAGATCCTTAGACTTTCTCCGAGCCTTCGGGTGGACAGAGAAGTGCTCTTTAATGCCGGAATTACTTTCCACAACAGAGAATTGTTGTAAATACGCAATTCTTTCTGTGCTTTAAAATAATTCCATTATTGCAATAAATTTTCGACGAAAATTAGGCGCTCTTTGAAGAGCCGCATGCTGCCTGCTTTAGCAAGGCTCGTTAGAATTTAGTAATAGTCTTTTCGCCTAATCCCCCTTTCTACCTTGTCACTGCCAGCCAGTTTACATGGTGAAAAACTCAATATAATGAATTCCCGCAATTAGCTCCCCCTATAAAAATGATTGCCACCGTGAAAAAACATGATCGCTCAAAGGGATTTACCTTGATTGAGTTGATGATCGTTGTTGTCATTGTCGGCATTCTCGCAAGTGTCGCGCTTCCTGCTTACCAGGATTATGTAAGGCGAAGCGCGATACAGGAGGGGCTTGCAACGCTGGCGGATGTACGGATAAAGCTGGAACAGTTCTATCAAAACAATCGCAACTATGGATCTGCCGCTTGTGGCAATGATGGCGTCGCGCAGCGTGTCACCTGGGCTAATACCGACAATTTCAGTTACGGCTGTAATCTGGATGTTGATAAGCAAGGGTATTTGCTAACAGCTACCGGCATAGCAAGTGGAAGTGCTCGGGGGCATGAGTATGAACTGGACCAGGGTAACGCCCGCGCCACAAAGAAATTTAAAGGTGATAGCGCGACGAAGTCATGTTGGCTGGTGAGAGGTGGCGAATGCTAAGCATCGGCAAGTCTAAGCTGCACATGCCAGGTTTTACGCTCGTCGAGATGATAGTGGTCATGGCAGTACTGAGTATTCTATTGGCTATTGCTGCTCCTTCCTTGCAAACGTTTATGCGCAATGCACAAGTGCGCAGCCTTTCGGAAAGTCTCCTGGCCGGCATTAATCTGGCGCGCAGCGAGGCTATTCGTCGCAATACCCAGGTCAGTTTCTGGATGGTGACGAATACTTCAGCAAGCTGCGCTTCAAGTGATGCCGGCAATGCATGGGTAGTCAGCCTGGATAGCCCGGCGAACAATTGTGATACGCCGGCTTCACCCACCACGAACCCACGTATCGTCCAGACTCACATCGGCAGCGAGGCGGCTACCGGTATCAATATCGCGGCCACGACCAACGGCGGTGCTGCGGCTTCCTGCATCAGTTTCAACGGTTTTGGTGCGGTCGAATCTGCCTGCCCGGGAGGATTGGCACGGCTGGCAGTTATCAACCTCACTTCCGAATCGGGAGGCCGGGCGCTGCGTATTCAAGTGGATGGAGGGAGTGTGCGCTTATGCGACCCCTCGATTAGCGATAGCGCGAATCCTGTCCGTTGTCCGAGTTAGAGAGACAAGCATGCACAAATCGACTCCACGTGTTTTTCGAATCAGGCATGCGTGCGGCGTGGCGATGATAGAAGTCCTTATTTCCGTCCTGCTGCTGGCAGTTGGCATCATGGGGCTGGTGACGATGCAGGCCTCGATGAGCCAGAACGCCACGCAGGCCAAACTGCGTAGCGAAGCTTCATTCCTGGCTACTCAGCTGATGGGGCAAATGTGGGTCGATGTCGGCAATCTGAATAAATATCAGGTGACAGGCGGAGCCTGTAATGACACCAGCCATGTTGCCTGCACGGCCTGGAGCAACCAGATAGCCAGCATCTTGCCAAGCGGGTCGGCCAATGTGGTGGTGGATGCGGATAACAATGTGACGATCAGGCTTACCTGGACCTTGCCGGGTGACGACGCACATCCAAATCAGTATCAGATCGACACAAGAATTACTAACTAAGGAGCGATCGCATGAAGTGTCGGCCCATCTTTTCTAAGGGATTTTCCTTGGTGGAGTTGATGATCAGTATGGTGATCGGCCTTATTACGCTCCTGGTCGTGACCCAAGTCCTGGTTGCGTCCACAGAACGCAAGCAGGCTTCGGTAGGCGGCACCGACTCGCTTCTCAATGCGACGCTGGGCCTGTACACGCTGGAGCGTGATCTCAAGAATGCAGGATTTGGCCTGAATCCTATTCGCCAATCTCTGGGATGCCCGGTCAGGAGGCAATACGAGTCTCAGCCGCAGGAAATCACATCGCTCGCACCGGTACTGATCGTGGATGGCGCCAATGGCGCTGCGGATTCGATTCGTATCATGGCCAGCAATAAAACCAATTTCCCGCTTCCCATTTTTATCAGGGAGCATGATCAGACCAGTCGCGTTTTCCATGTTCACCAGGCGCTGGGTGTCAGCGCTGGCGACATCATGGTGGCAGTGCCTATCGTGCCGACATCCGATGCCTGGTGCAGCGTATTCGAGGTTTCCTCTCTGTCGGCGGATCAGCTGGAAATTCGCCATGCTGCCGATAATGACCGTCCCTGGAATCAGCAGGCGATCTTTCCCATGTATGAGAATCGTTATTGGAAAGGGGATTATTTGCTGAATCTGGGCACGGGCGTTGAGCAAGTCTATGCAATCAGTGCCGGGAGCGAGCTGACATTAGGAAGTTATAACTATTTTGCGGCCATGAATCGTATTGATACGCAAGTGCTTTATCCCCATATCGTTCAGCTGCAGGCGACATACGGGAAAGATACGGACGGTAATGGTTCCGCGGATCTCTGGGATACGGTTCTGCCAATCGACTCTGATAAATGGAGTGAAGTCATCGCAGTGCGAGTGGCGATCGTCTCACGCAGTACCAAGCGCGAAGCGACGCAAGTCACGCCGGATCCTGCCAATGGCGTGGGTAATTGCGGTATGGCGACAGCGGTTTGCTGGCGGCCAGACCCCAATGGGAATCAGGTGGCCATATCGATAGCGGGTGCTGACTGGCGCAACTACCACTATCGGGTTCTGGAAACCACGGTCCCTCTGCGCAATGCCATCTGGCGCTGATGTCTGGATGGAGAGAACAAGTCATGCCTAAGCAATATGGAACGAGCGCACAAATGCATATCGAAGCCCACTCAGGTTTTTTCCGGCAACGCGGGATATCGCTTGCGATGGTGCTTATATCGCTGGTAGTGATGTCGCTCGCAGCGGTAGGGCTGGTGCGCATGACCGATTCTGGAGCCATGATCGTGGGTAACGTCGCATTCAAGCAGGCCGCAACCGCGGCCACCGATCGCGGAATGGAGTTGGCGATGACCTGGCTGGTCAATAACGGCACCAGTGCGACAGTGGAGAGCGACAGCGCGAATGATGGCTATTACGCTTCGGTGCGCCCCGAACTGGACCTGGCCGGAACTTCTTCCGATCCGAACCGCGTGCTGATCGATTGGCAGAACAATCAATGTCAGGGCAGCGGTGTGCCAGCTAATCGGTGCCTGTCCACGGCGAGTATTCCGGTTGCGGAAAGCGATGCCATTGCACACGCCGTCCGCTACGTCATCATTCGCCAGTGCGAAGGAGCCGGCTCCCATGCTGCCTGGGGATTGCGATGCGCACGGCCGCAGGTGAAAGTTTTTGCAGGCGCTGGGGATCGGGGGGCTACCAGCTATGAATCTCCGGGGGCGCCTAGCGAGGCAGTGCCTCCAGAAGTGTATTACCGGGTTATTGTCCGCTCCGCCGGAGCTCGCAACACGGTCAGCTTTACAGAAGCCTACGTTAATTTCTAGGAGGCCATATGAGCCTGCATGTCCCTCATACCAAATTTGTATCTGCCTATCTCGTCGCACTGATCAGTGCGCTCTTTCCTTTAGCGTCACTTGCTGCGCCCACTGACCTGGCAAATGAGCCTATCGTGATGGATAGAGAGAATGCGGGCATCGTGAAGCCGAATATCGCTTTCGTTGTGGACGATTCCGGCTCCATGAATGATCAGAACATGCCGGATAGCGACGGAACCAACAAGGATGAGCGCTGCTGGGGATGGTACAAATACAATACCCTCGCTTATAACCCCAACTACACCTACACGCCGCCGTACAAGCCGGACGGCGCGACCTACACCGATATCAATGGGAAGCAGGAGCGCCGCTTTGCCGATGCCAAGTTCACTGCTGCCCTGGCGGATGGATATTTCACGAAAGGTGGCTGGACCTTCGGTGGTGGTTCTCGTTCTAATTCCGAGGTGGACCTTAGCAAAACCTCGAATCTTCCTAATTCGGGTACGAAGTATTACTACACGGTCTACACCGGGAATGTCAGTGGTGAATCCGGCTGCCAGAACAGCAATCAATATACCCGCATAACCAGTGCCAGCAATATTGAAGCTCCGGGTGCGGCCAAAGGAAGTGCCGCAGCCAAGACCAACTATGCGAACTGGTATTCCTACTACCGTCGCCGCGCCTATTTGATGAAGGTGTCTGCCGGCGAGGCATTCAAGGATCTGGATGTCGATGGCTTCCGGGTGGGCCTGTTTTTCATCAACAGTACCAATTCTGGCGCGAGCAACACAAGCAATAGAAATAGTGATTTGAAGGTGGGCGACTTCAAGGGGAATCACAGGCAGAACTGGTATACCACGCTGTATGGCAATAGAAGCAATGGCTGGACACCATTGCGAGGCGCCTTGTCCCGCATGGGACGCATGTATGCCGGGCAATTCAGCAACTGGGATCCGGTTCAGTATTCCTGCCAGAAGAACTTCACCCTGCTGTCTTCGGATGGTTACTGGAATACGCAAGGCGAATCATCGGGGAGTTATGGGCCACTCAAAGTTAAAGGCGGTTCGATAGGCGATGTCGATGGAATAGGTGTCGACCCCAATATAGCAATCCCGATGGTAGATGGCCTGAAGGTTGCAAACACGCTTGCCGACGTCGCCTACTATTACTATTCGACCGACTTGCGGAACAAGGACGCATTTGACAATTGCCGCAACCGGGACAATCTTACGGCCAATGATTTGTGTGTGGATAACGTGAGAGCCGATCTTAGCAACCAGAACACTCGGCAGCACATGGTTACCTTCACATTGGGCTTGGGGGTCAGTGGCACCCTGCCTTATGAAGAAGGCTATGAGAGCGGTCCTGCTTCGATCATGAGTGGAACAAACTGGCCCTCGCCTTCGGCCGGCGACGATCAGAAGATCGACGACCTGTGGCATGCGGCCATTAATGGCCGTGGCCGCTACTACAGTGCCAAAGATCCCGAAACGCTGACTGAGGGCATACGCGAGGCGCTATCCAATATGCGGCCACAGTCTGGCGCTGCCGCCGCGGCGGCATCTTCGTCGCTGGAACAAGGGGATAACACGGTCTATGTGGGCCTGTATCGAACCGTGCATTGGGACGGCGACATCCATGCGCTGGGTGTGGACTGGGATAAGGAATATCCCTACAACATCATCAAGCCGCCTCGCTGGTACGGACGCGACAAGTTGCAGGAGCTGGAGCCGGCCCAAAGAAAAATCCTCTACAGGGGCAGCAACAGCCAATTGACCGAGTTCACTCCCGCCAACTTGCAGAGCGACGGCCTGGCGCAGCACTTCCAGAATATCTGCAACAAGAACCCTCGCATTGCGCAATGCGATGGCGATGCGGATGACCTGAATGCGGTGCAAAAAGCGAATGCCAACAAAGGTGAAAACCTGGTGAGCTATTTGCGAGGCAGTAGCGAATATGAGGAAGCCCCCGGGAATGCCATGGACAAGCGCGCCTATCGCAGCCGCGAATATGCATTAGGCGATATCGTTCATACCAATCCCAATTATGTGAAGAGAACCCGGTTCAATTACAGCGACCCAAGCTATGCCGGCTTCGCGGCGAGCATGGAAGATCGGGGTTCCATGCTGTATACCGGTTCTAACGATGGCATGCTGCATGCCATCAATGCTGAAAATGGCAAGGAGGAATGGGCCTATATTCCAGGGATGATCATGCCTGATCTCTGGCGTTTGGCCGATCGGGACTATACGCATCGCTACTTCGTCGACGGGATTATTACGGTCGCGGATGTCTGCACGAACGTGCATGCCGCAACCGGAAATTGCGTATCCAGCAGCGACTGGAAAACCATTCTGATAGGTGGCCTCGGCAAGGGAGGATGCGGGTATTACGCGCTGGATGTAACGAATCCCGATCAGCCGAAAAGCTTGTGGGAAGTCGACGCGGAGCAGCAAAACTTCGGTGATCTTGGCTTTACTTACGGCAACCCGCAGGTGGTAAAGAACAAGGAAGGGAAATGGGTCGTCATTTTCTCATCCGGCTATAACAATTATCCAAGCGGGTGCTCGGCTACTAAGGGAGATGGCAATGGTCACCTGTACGTGGTGGATGCCGCAACCGGTGCCCTCATCAGCAAGATCTCTACTACCGTGGGCGGTCAGGCGGTAGGCTCGACTTCGACGCCCAGCGGCCTGGCGAAAGTGAATGCCTGGGTCGATAATCCGACCAATCCGGTGGCCGATCGTGTGTATGGCGGGGATTTGCTGGGCAACGTGTGGCGCTTCGATTTCGATGACAACTATGCGCCGAATGGGACAGAGGCTCGTCTGCTGGCGGTACTGAAAGATGGTTCCGGCAAGCGGCAGCCCGTTACCATCAGGCCCGAACTTGCCACGATCACATATGCCAACCAGCAGCACGATGTCGTCCTACTGGGAACAGGAAAATTGCTGGGGGAAAGTGATCTTATCGATATTAGTCAGCAAACCGTCTATGCCTTGAAAGACGATCCGCATGCGACGGCGGCCATCAATGTCAGAAGCGAGAAAATGGTGCCGTTTGCGATGGAAGAAAAAGTAGAGAAGCGCTTGAATCCTTATACGGATGAACTGAGCAATGTACGGGTGCGTTACATCAACGGGCAGGAGCCTAACTGGACCAGCGACAGCGGATGGTATATCGATCTCAATCCCAATGGTGCTTCGCCTACGGAACGTGTCAATGTGGACATGGTGGTCATTCCGGGGCCCACATTATGGTTCGGCGCCAATGTGCCGCATAGAGATCCCTGTGTCATCGGCGGTTATGGCATTGAATACAAGGTGGATATTACCAACCCGCTTGCTACCGGCGATATCGGTTCGGTTTTCCTTGAAGGTGCCATGTTTGCCGGATTGCGCTGGCATGACATGAAAGGCGGGGTTTCAGTGGTGACAGGAACGGATGGAAACATCCATATCCGCAAGGGCGTGGAGCCACCACCTGAGCCGGAGGAGCCGACACCGCCGACACCACCCGTCCTGAAACGTTCCTCATGGCGTGAGATCGTGCAATAAAGAGGCAGGCTGAATAAACCATGCACTGGCAAGCAGCGGCCGCAACATTCATGCGGCCGCATCAGAAACGGTTGTTCATGCTGGGGAGCCTGGCCCTGCATCTTGTGCCGGTTTTGCTCATAGGGCTGCAATGGCAGGAGTTTCGATGGGCGGCAGCGGCCTTTCCCCGGGAGCAGGTCCTTAGGGTCAACTTGCTCTCTCCAGCAGCGCCCGGAAGTGAATCGGCGCTGTTTCCAGTAGAGGCTTCTGCCTCGCCAGGGCAGGACTGGTCAGCCTTGGCATCGCCATCTTCAACTTCAGCATCAGACACTGAAAAAAAATCCCTTGTTCAAGAGCGCCCGGATGCAGCGGGCGCTCCTTCCTCAGTCATGCCAGCGTTGCCGCTGCCTTATCTGAATGCTCGCGAACTGGATGAGCGGCCATGGGCCGAGGTACCGGTTCTGATTCCTTTTCCCGAAACGACCTGGGAAGGAGGACGAGTCGAGGGCATGCTGGAATTGTTCATCGGTGAGGATGGCAGTGTTGACCGCATCCTGGTGAAAGATTCGACGCTTCCTGAAGAGTTTGAGGCAGTCGCCGTGGAAACGTTCAGGGGAGTAAAAATGCAGCCGGGAGTCAAGGAAGGCAAGCCGGTACGTTCCATCATGAAAATCCTGGTGGAATTTGAACAACGCTAATGATGATGAAGCTTCTTCGTCTTGCAAGGATGAAATCCGGGCAGGATCAGATCCCTTCAATAGAACTGTTCGGACGGAATTTCAAAAACTTTTCCCGCTCGACTGGCAAATGTGCGGAGTGAGGCAACTCTGCCTGCCCGGAACATTTTCTCCTGCTCCTGAGTCCCATCAAATTTGAGGAGACGATCATGAGCCCGAACCGTAATCCGCACGAAAAATCATCTACCCCTCAAACAGAGTCAGAGGGCAAACTGGAGAAAATCGCGAATGCGATTGATCCGGCCAGCACCCAGGTCAGTGATGAAGAAATCATGGACCCCGGCGCCAACACCAGGGATTTTCCCCCACGCCAACCCGAATCACGCAATCGCCCCTCAAAGCCCCGCTAGCTTCAGGCGATGAGGGTGCTTGTGATGCACTGGTTACAAGACAATGAATATCAGTCCCAAGCCAGTCAGCATTCCTGCAGCAAGCAAAGTAATGAGTACAGGCGGTTTCATGGCAGCTCCTTTCGGAGAATGGTCGTGCTCATTTTGAAAGGAAGGCATGCATTTCGTTCCCCTGGAACTGGCAGCCGAGACGGTGTTTCAAGGAGCAATACGCTGAATGCCTGCGGCAAAATTCGCCGCGCGATGCGGGAGGTCGGGAGAAGAAAGTAGATAAATTTCCCCAGGAAGGGAAGCTTTGGTCCCGCCGACAGGAATCGAACCTGTATCTAGCGCTTAGGAGGCACTCGTTCTATCCATTGAACTACGGCGAGACGCTTTAGCCCGTGAGCAAAAAGGGCAGGCGCCATTATATCTGACCTGTTCGTAAAGACCAGCATCAGGATAGATGTCTGTAGAATGCGAGCTTTATAACGAAAGCGACTTGTCGCTTGGCTCGAAGCAGGATTTTATGGCAGTTATTTCTCTTACTGATGCACAACTGGCGTTCGGGCATGTGGCCTTGCTCGATCATGCGGAATTTTCGCTGGAAGCCAATGAGCGTGTTGGCCTGATTGGGCGTAACGGTACGGGTAAATCTTCCTTGCTGAAGATCATCGCCGGTCGTTCGAAACTTGATGATGGCCTGCTGGTGATGCAACAGGGGACGCGCATTGCCTATGTCGAGCAGGAACCGCAGTTTGATCCGGGCATGTCCGTATTTGAAGCAGTGGCCGCCGGGTTGGGCGACGTGTGGGGTTGGCTGTCGGAATACGAGGCGCTTGCCGAGCGCATGGGTGATGATGAGGCGCTGATGGAGCAATTGCATCAGCTGCAGACCAAGCTCGACGCTGCCGATGCATGGAATCTGAAAAGTCGGGTCGATGCGATTCTTGCGCGTTTGAATCTTGAGGGATCGGCGATACTTTCTACCCTATCCGGCGGTACCCAAAAGCGCGTGGCGCTGGCGGCGGCGCTGGTCAGTGCTCCAGAAGTGCTGTTGCTGGATGAACCGACCAACCATTTGGATTTCGCGTCGATCCAGTGGCTAGAGGGGTTGCTGAAGGATTTTCGGGGCAGCGTGTTATTCATCACGCATGATCGGCGTTTTCTCGACAATATCGCCACTCGCATCATTGAACTTGATCGCGGGCACTTACTCTCTTTCCCCGGCAACTTCAGCGCTTATCAAACCCGCAAGACGGATCAAATGGCTGTCGAAGCGATTGAAAATGCCAAGTTCGACAAATTGCTGGCACAGGAAGAGGTGTGGATACGCAAAGGCGTAGAAGCCAGGCGAACGCGTAATGAGGGCCGTGTACGCCGTCTGGAAGCCTTGCGGCAAGTTCGTACCGATAGGCGGGAACGGCAGGGGCAGGTCAAGCTGGAGCTGGCGACGGGCGAGCGCTCTGGAAAAATCGTTGCGGAAATAATCGAGGTCGACAAGGCCTACGGCAGCAAAGTCATCGTGCACAATTTTAGTGCCACCATACTTCGCGGCGACAAGGTGGGGCTGATCGGGCCGAATGGCGTAGGCAAGTCCACTTTGCTGCGACTGATCCTGGGAGAGGAGCAGCCGGACCGCGGCGAAATCCGCGTGGGTGCGCGCCTGCAAGTTGCCTACTTCGATCAGATGCGTGCTCAGCTCAATGAAGAAGCCAGTCTGGCGGATACCATTGCTCCCGGCAGTGACTGGGTGGAGATCAATGGCCAGCGCAAGCATGTGATGACTTACCTGAGCGATTTTCTGTTTGCGCCGGAGCGGGCGCGCTCGCCGGTCAAGTCCTTGTCGGGTGGCGAGCGCAACCGTTTGTTATTGGCACGTTTGTTCGCGAAACCTGCCAATGTGCTGGTGCTGGATGAGCCGACCAATGATCTGGATATCGACACGCTTGAATTGCTCGAAGAGTTGCTGGAAGACTATAACGGCACGGTGTTCCTGGTCAGTCACGACCGCACATTCCTGGACAATGTCGTCACCCAAGTCATATTGGCCGAGGGTGAAGGAAAGTGGCGCGAATATGTGGGGGGCTACAGCGACTGGGAGCGTTTGCACGGCTCTGCTGCAGTCACCACGAAGACTGCAGCGAAAACTGATGGCAAGGAGGCGAGTGCCGCAGTAAAGTCGGCAGCGGCTGTGGCTAGCAAACCCAAGAAGCTCAGTTACAAGGAGCAGCGCGAGCTCGAAGAGCTGCCGGCGCGCATTGCGCAATTGGAGCAGGAGCAGGTCAGTATTTCTGCCCGTCTTGCCGATCCGGAGCTCTATAAAAATCACGCTGAAGAAGCGCAGGGCCTTAATCAGCGTTATGCGGAAATCGATCAGCTATTGTTGGAGTGCCTCGAAAAATGGGAGGCGATCGAGGCGAAGGCTGGGAGGTGACTTGATTGAGTGGAAAAACATTTTTCACTCAATTTAATCATTCAATTGGATCAGAATTGGCTCAATTTAACCGTTTGCAGGCAAGCTGCAACTCGGCGAGCTTGCTGCGCAAATCGTCTGCATCATGTGCGTTCGGCCTGTCGGTGAGGTAAGCCTGAATGTCTTGTGCTGCGGCTTGAGGACATTCCAGCTGTGCATACGCCAAGCCGCGATCGCGTCGCTCGGTAATATCCTCAGGTATCAGGATCACCAGTCGCTGCTGCACCTGCAGCAAGTGTTTCCATTGAGGGGGATGCGAATAGATGGCTTTCAGATTGCGCAGCATTCTCACCAGGATTTCCCGCGGCCTGGCTTCCTGCAGATAGAGGGCAAGCGGCAAATCTCCCGCATAGTCTTCGTCTTGCACGGAATAGGGTTCCAGTCTTTCTTCCAGCTCTTCTCGCGAAAGACTTTCGCCATTAAAGGGATCGAGAATGATGGCGCCGGCTTGCACCGACAACTTCATCAGGAAATGACCGGGAAAGGAAATGCCTTTCACTTCCAGGCCGATTTGCGCCGCTATCTCCATGTATAACAAGGCGAGTGAGATGGGAATGCCGCGGCGATTATTTAATACCCGGTCCAGATAGCTGTTTTCCGGATCGTAATAATTGTTGATGTTGCCGGCAAATCCTAGCTCGCGATAGAAGAAATGATTCAGCATGCGCAGCTTCTGGATGTGCGATGCATCGCTCGGCAGGCGCCGTTTCAGCTTGGCGGCAAGCGTATCCACTTCAGCTTGCTGCGCAGCCAAATCCAGTTGTGGATCAGCATCCTGTGCAACGGCCATCGCGGCTTCGAACAAGGGGATGGACTCGTCTTGCTGCACTAACGATGCAAAGTAATCGAGATGTTGGATCGTCATATGCAGTCCATCATATACACACTTTATGCAGCTCGCTAGGTAAAGGACAAATTCATGCCAATAATTTTGGTCGGGATATCAGGACGCAATGCGCTTGAAGTCCCTTAAACGAAATCCCGTTGCAAACAACGTGCCGAAATAAGCAGCACCACAGATCGCTATGATCATGAATAGTGCGCCGATGCGATGAAAAGGCTGTTGCTGCAGGGCGATCCAGTCAAATTGATTTCCCAGCCACAGTGCTATGCCTGCCAGCAGGATCAAGGCCAGTCCGAGGCGCAGGAAAAATTTTCCCCAGCCCGGATGAGCGATATAAATCCCGCGGCGACGCAAGCCAAGATAGAGAAAGATGGCATTGAAACAGGCGCCAATACCAATGGACAAGGCCAGGCCCGCATGCGCAATCCAGGGCACAAAAACCAGGTTCATCAATTGCGTTGCGATCAGTACGCAAACTGCAATCCTCACGGGCGTCTTGATATCCTGCTTGGCATAAAAACCCGGTGCCAGAATTTTGACTAGGACTAGCCCTATCAGCCCCACCCCATAAGCGATCAAGGCGCGGCTCGTCATTTCTACGGAAAGGGCATCGAATTTTCCATAATGGAAAAGGGTGGTGGTGATGGGTTCGGATAAAATGGCCAGCCCTACTGCTGCAGGCAAAGCTAATAGGAAGGTTAATCGCAAGCCCCAGTCCAAAAGAGAGGAATACTCTTCCGTATTGCCGGTGGAGTGAGCCTTCGATAAGTTAGGCAGCAGGATGGTGGCCAATGCCACGCCCAGCAGGCCCGTGGGTAATTCCATCAGCCGGTCCGCGTAGGAAAGCCAGGACACGCTGCCATCCTGCAGATGGGAGGCGATATTGGTGTTTATGATCAGGCTCAATTGGGCTACCGAGACGGCAAACGTTGCCGGCACCATCTGCTTCAGTACGCGCCGCACGCCGGCATCCTGAAATGCCGGCCTGAAATTCAGGCGCAGGCGCGGCAGCATGCCAATGCGGTACAAAGCAGGGATCTGAATGGCGAGTTGAAGCACGCCGCCTGCCAGTACGGCTATGGCTAAGGCGTAAATCGGTTGTTGCAAATGGGGCGCCAGAAATAGGGCTGCAACGATGAAAGCAATGTTGAGCAATACGGGCGTGAAAGCCGGGATTCTGAATTCGCGCCAGGTATTCAATACGGCGCCCGCCAGGGCCACTAGCGACATGAACCCGATGTAGGGGAACATCAGGCGAGTCATTGCTACCGTCAAATCGAAGGTGGCAGGATCGGACCTCAGGCCGGTTGCGATGAATAAGACAATAACAGGCGTGGCCAGCATGCCTATCGCGCAGGTTAGCAAGAGCGTCCAGGCAAGCACGGTTGCAACGTGATCAATCAGGGTTTGAGTGGCTTGCTCACCCTGCTGACTTTTATACTCTGCCAGAATCGGTACGAAGGCCTGGGAAAATGCTCCTTCGGCAAACAAGCGGCGCAGCAAGTTGGGAATCCGGAATGCAATAAAGAAGGCATCGGTAGCGGCAGAAGCGCCAAAGGCTCGTGCGACCAGGAATTCGCGAATCAGGCCGGTCACGCGTGAGAGCATGGTCATGCCGGAAACGGTTACGAGCGTTCTATGTAAGTTCATGGGAAGCAATTATAGCGGTCAGGACTTCGGCCTGAGAGAAGCATGCTGGCAGAATTGGTCCAAGGCCAAAAGGTGTGAAATAAAACCGGGTTTCTTTCGCTGGCAGGGATGTGAAAGCAGGAATTGCCGGTTTGAGAAAATGGCGATATAATTGCGGGCTCTACAGATTCTGGCTCGCAAGCCGCAGGTTTGCAGCAATTTCAGATTACGTTTTAGGAAATATCAATTCATGGCAAATACCGCACAAGCACGCAAACGCGCTCGTCAGGCAGTTAAGCAGAACGCACACAATTCCAGCCTGCGCTCGACGCTGCGTACCGCGATCAAGGCAGTGCGCAAGGCAATCGCCGGTGGTGACAAGGCTGCTGCGACCCAGGTTTTCCAATCCTCGGTGTCGACGATTGATCGCATCGCTGACAAGAAAATCATCCATAAAAACAAGGCCGCTCGCCACAAGAGCCGTCTGGCAGCCGCTCTGAAGGCAGCCGCCTAAGTTGGTTGGAGCGCGCAGTACGCGCGCTCAGTCTCTGGATGAGTTAAAAGCCCGCATGATTGATTTCATGTGGGTTTTTTGCGTTGCTGGTGAATTGATGTACGGTGGCGAAGCTAATTCGGCAAGCCCGCAATCGGGGTGCCGGGCAAAATATTCTTTTTCTGAAACCATCCCTGGTTCATTTCCAGTGCATATCGTGCCGGCTTCAGAGCGCAATGACTTTCGGTAGTGTGGGGTTGCATGTCTTCAATATTGAGGATGCGCCCCTCCTTGTCGAGAAAGGCGACCGAAAGAGGCAGGGGGGTGTTTTTCATCCACATGCAGATTCGGGCAGGCTCATCAAAGATAAACACCATGCCTTCATTGGGCCCCATGCTTTGCCTGAACATGAGCCCTTGCTGGCGTGCCGGATCATTGGCGGCCACTTCCGCCTTGATGAGATGAATGCCGATATTGAGCGGAACTACGGGTAATTTGGATTGGGCCAAGGCAGTATGGCTTGCGCAAATCGAGAAAAATGCTGCCGAGAGCATTTTGATAGTTCGTTGGTTCATCGCGTATGAAGTCAAAAACATGAGCAGCTCAAAGAACTTCAATTATACGCAGCCCTAAAGACCATCCGTAACCTATTCCCTATTCGTCAAATGCTACTTCCTGCCATTCACCGGGCCAGAGTGGATGGCTTTCAAGGGAAAAGGGCCCGATAGCAATCCTTATAAGGCGCAAGGTCGGCAGACCGACTGCTGCCGTCATTCGGCGCACTTGCCGATTTTTTCCTTCGCTGATGGTAATGGCTACCCAATCGGTCGGAATGTGAGTGCGCTGCCTGACTGGCGGATCGCGGGGCCAGAGCCAGGCAGGTTCCTGTACGGCGCGGGCATCGCAGGGCTGCGTAGTAAAGTCGCCTAGATCCAGAGGTTGTCGTAATCGTTCCAGGGCGTCGTGCGTTATTGCTCCTTCCACCTGGGCCAGATAAGTTTTTTGCAGCTTGCGATCAGGGTGGCTGATCTTGTGTTGTAAATTTCCATCATCAGTCAGCAAAACCAGGCCTTCGCTATCTGCATCCAGTCGGCCTGCCGGATAGATATTGGGGATGGATAAATGATCCGCCAGGGTTTTTCGGGTGGGATGAGCTGAAAATTGACACATCACCTGACACGGTTTGTTAAAAAGAATGAGAGGCATGGAAGGTTAAGCTAGGAAGGTGCGTCAATTTTACAAGAGCATCACGCAAAGAAGGACAAGGCAAGAAGACGCGCTGCCTTCTTCGGCCCATCAGGAAAATGGGTTGGTGCGGAGCTGCTGTGAATTATTGGCCACTCATGCTGTAAAAATGCCATCCTGTTGCATGGCAGCATGAAGACGCTTGGCTATTTCTGCCGCTATCTGGTTTACTGAATAAGACGAAGGGCCGTGCAGCGGAAAGGATGGATTTTGAGATGGATGTAATGCGTGTCGGGGAAGGTGCGGCGTGGAATTAATTGGTCATGCAAAATACAGACATAAAAAAATCCCTGCCTTGGCAGGGATTTTTCAACACTCAGATTACGCAGCCTGAATGTTAGAAGCCTGTTTGCCTTTTGGGCCTTGCGTGACTTCAAATTGGACTTTTTGGCCTTCTTTCAAGGTTTTGAAGCCAGGCATTTGAATAGCGGAGAAATGGGCGAACAAATCTTCACCACCATCGTCCGGCGTAATAAAGCCAAAGCCTTTAGAATCGTTAAACCATTTAACGGTACCTGTTGCCATAAAAAGCGTCTTTCAAATAATAATAATCACACGAGCCGTAAAAACAAGAAGCATCGCGTTACGTCGCCCCCCTTTTTAACCCTGCTCCTTCCTTTTTTGTATCAGTGAGTGTTGGCTTACACAAACTAATAAGTCCATTTTTCGCGCAAAAAAAAGAAATGTCAAGTAATTTGGGAAACTAATAACTTTTTCCTGAGAGGAATCAATTAGGACTTGAACGAGAGTTTTGTGTCGCCATCTGTGCAGTACACAGAAAGCGCGTAATATTATTAGTACGGATTTTGCGTTAGCTACGGGCATCCGTGAGATTGAGGCAGTAGAATAACCTATGGCAACTATGGACGAGAATGGTACAGTTCTTGCGCGGCAGGAGGGCAAGCTCAAACCACCCCCAATGTATCAGGTGTTGTTGTTAAACGATGACTTTACCCCTATGGAATTCGTCGTCGCAATAATTCAGGAGTACTTCAACAAGGATAGGGAAACCGCGACGCAGATCATGCTCAAGGTGCATCGTGATGGAAAAGGTATGTGTGGCGTATATCCAAAAGATATCGCCAGCACGAAGGTTGAACAGGTGATGAATCACGCGAGGAAAGCAGGACATCCTCTGCAGTGTGTGATGGAGGAAGCATGATTGCCCAGGAATTGGAAGTAAGTTTGCATATGGCGTTCGTCGAAGCACGCCAAGCTCGGCATGAATTTATTACTGTCGAGCATCTTTTGTTGGCTCTGCTCGATAATCCTTCCGCTGCAGAAGTACTACGTGCTTGCGCAGTCAATATTGAAGATTTGCGCAAGACGCTGACAAATTTCATTAATGACAATACGCCTACGGTACCTGGCACGGGCGAGGTGGATACCCAGCCTACGCTGGGTTTCCAGCGTGTCATCCAGCGCGCGATCATGCATGTCCAGTCGGCATCCAACGGCAAGAAGGAAGTCACTGGGGCTAATGTACTGGTTGCCATCTTCGGCGAGAAAGATTCGCACGCCGTCTACTACCTGCATCAGCAAGGTGTAACGCGGCTGGATGTGGTCAATTACATTTCTCACGGCGTGCGCAAGGATCAGCCGAACGAAAGCCAGAAAGCGGCAGAGGGCGGCGAGGAATTGCAGGCTGAAGGCCAGCAGAAGGAAAGCGCGCTTGATCAGTTCACCCAGAATCTCAACAAGCTGGCTGCTGAAGGCAAGATCGATCCGCTGATCGGTCGGGACGCCGAAGTGGAACGCGTGATCCAGACGCTGTGCCGCCGTCGCAAGAATAATCCGCTCCTGGTGGGAGAGGCGGGCGTAGGCAAAACGGCGATTGCCGAAGGCCTGGCATGGCGCGTTGTGCAAGGCGATGTGCCGGAAATTTTGCAGAATGCTGTCGTGTATTCACTGGATATGGGGGCGCTGCTGGCCGGCACTAAATATCGAGGCGATTTCGAGCAGCGTCTGAAAGCCGTGCTCAAACAGCTCCGGGATAATCCTAACGGCGTTCTCTTCGTCGATGAGATTCATACCATCATCGGTGCGGGTTCCGCCTCAGGCGGAACGCTGGATGCGTCCAATCTGTTGAAGCCAGCCTTGTCCAGCGGCCAGTTGAAGTGCATCGGTGCGACGACTTATACCGAATTCCGCGGGGTTTTCGAAAAAGACCATGCATTGTCGCGGCGCTTCCAGAAGATCGACGTCAACGAGCCGACGGTAGAACAAACCGTGCAGATCCTGCGCGGGCTGAAATCCCGTTTCGAAGAGCATCATGGCGTGAAGTATTCTGCCTCGGCGCTGACTTCGGCGGCAGAATTGTCGGCACGCTTCATCAATGACCGTCATTTGCCGGACAAGGCTATCGATGTGATCGATGAGGCTGGCGCTGCGCAACGGATACTGCCCAAGTCCAAGCAGAAGAAAACCATAGGCAAGGGCGAGATCGAGGAAATCATTTCCAAGATCGCGCGCATTCCTTCGCAGACTGTCAATCAGGATGATCGCAGCAAGCTGCAGACGATAGACCGCGATCTGAAGAATGTCGTGTTCGGCCAGGAGCCGGCTATCGAAGCACTATCGTCCGCCATCAAGATGGCGCGAGCCGGTCTGGGCAAGACCGACAAGCCGATTGGCTCATTCCTGTTCTCCGGCCCCACGGGTGTCGGCAAGACCGAAGTGGCCAAGCAGCTCGCGTTCATTTTGGGCATAGAGATGATCCGCTTCGATATGTCGGAGTACATGGAGCGTCATGCAGTGAGCCGTTTGATCGGCGCGCCGCCGGGCTATGTCGGATTTGACCAGGGCGGTCTGTTGACCGAAGCGATTACCAAGAAGCCCCATGCTGTGCTGCTGCTTGATGAAATCGAAAAAGCGCATCCGGATATCTTCAATATCCTGCTGCAGGTGATGGACCATGGCACGCTGACGGATAACAATGGTCGCAAGGCAGACTTCCGCAATGTCATCATCATCATGACGACGAACGCGGGTGCCGAAAGCCTGCATAAGCGCAGCATTGGTTTCACCGAGGGCAAGCAGCAAGGTGACGAGATGGCGGACATCAAGCGCATGTTCACGCCGGAGTTCCGCAATCGTCTGGATGCGACCATCAGCTTCCGTGCGCTGGATGAAGAAATCATCCTGCGTGTGGTGGACAAGTTCCTGATGCAACTGGAAGAGCAACTGCACGAGAAGAAGGTGGAAGCCATCTTTACCGACGGCTTGCGTCATTTCCTGGCAAAACAGGGCTTCGATCCCTTGATGGGCGCTCGTCCGATGGCGCGCCTGATCCAGGACATGATACGCAAGGCGCTTGCGGACGAACTCCTGTTCGGTCGCTTGGTGAATGGCGGACGTGTCACGGTCGATATGGACGAGAACGAAAAAATCCGACTGGAGTTTGCGGAAGGCGATGCAACACCGCCGACGCCGCCCCAGGAAGCAGTCGAAGTCGAATAAGCTGAAGCTATATTTGACGATCAAAGCCCGAACTGATGTTCGGGCTTTTTTTTATGAGTGGAACCGGGCGGGCAATAAAAAACCCGGACACAGTCCGGGTTCAGGAGATCCGAACGTCGGAATTAAGGCAGTAAAGGTTTGCGTGCTCTTTCCTTGGTCCTGATTTCGGCTACCGTTTTGTTGATGGCAACAAGACGTTGAGCGCTGGAGGGATGCAGCGCAGTGTAACCGGTGGATTCGCTCTGCGGATACTGACGGGCGAGGCCTTCCCAGAAACGGGCTGCATCATCAATGTCATAGTCGGCGCGAGCGAGCATATACAAGGCCAGCGCATCGGCTGCCGTATCCAGATCCGCCGGATAGGGGCGTATGCGCGAATAGGCTTCACGAATCGCATTCGGATCAGGATTCACACGGCGCAGGTTGGAGATGACAGTGCCCATTGCCACATTGGTGCGCAAGCGGCTTGCATGTCTCAAGGTGCTATGTGCAAGCTCTTTTGCCAGTACGTAGGCCAGCTCGTCATCAGAGCGCGCCACGTTCAGCATGCCGCGCGTGATCATGATGTTGCGGCCATCGCTGTAGGCATTCACGCTGTCGGAGTTGCCGACTTCGATACTGAAGGCGCAGGCATGAGTCAGCGGAACGGCGAGTGTAGTCTGTGAACTTCCGCGAGCGACAGTCAGGGAAACGCTGTCGCGGTCACGCACCATGGGAGCCAGCAAGGCAGCTGCTTCCCGTTCGGCATTCGGACCGCTGGGAATGGTTTGCCCTTCTACGGAAACCAGGCGATCACCTTCACGCAGGCCGGCCTTGGCAGCGCCGCCTCCCGACAACACGCCCACGACTTGCAATTGTTCTCCCAGTCCGAGCAGCGAGGTTGCCGCGCCGGTCAGTTCACCCGAGTAGGAGTACTTGTTCTTTGCGGTAAAGCCCAGCAGGTTGCGCGCATTGTCTTTGCACAGTTCTGCGTTATTGACCATCAACGGCGCTGCGACACGGTAGACACGATCTTGCTGGGCAACGAGTTGCTGCAGGGTGCTCTGCTGCGTTCTGTCTGCGCCACCGTCAATGAGCGGAGCCGAGCAGGAAGCGAGCAGCAGGACGAGCGGCAACGCGATGAGCAAAGATTTGCTGCGTTTGCCGGTGCTGTGAGAAGAAACGGGGGTCAAGCTGGGCATATGAGGGCCTCCCTTAGAGTTTGCCGGTGCTGCCGAAACCGCCGGCACCGCGAGCGCTTTGATCAAATTCTTCAACGATATTAAAGCCGACCTGCAGTACCGGCACGATAACCAGCTGAGCCAGGCGCTCCATCGGGTTCAAGGTGAAGGTAGCAATGCCGCGATTCCAGGCCGATACCATCAGTTGACCCTGATAGTCGGAATCGATCAGACCGACCAGGTTGCCCAGCACAATGCCATGCTTGTGACCCATGCCGCTGCGCGGCAGGATCATGGCGGCATAGCCGGGGTCGCCGATATGTATGGCCAGACCGGTTGGAATCAGATGGGTAGCACCAGGTTCCAGCACCAGGGGTTGATTGATGCAGGCGCGCAAATCCAGGCCAGCACTGCCGGGCGTCGCGTAAGCCGGCATTTGCTCCTTCATGCGCGGATCCAGAATCTTGACGTCGATATTTTTCATGTTATGTCCAAAAAGCTGAGCAGCGCCGGAGAGGCAAGCCGCTGCTCAGATTGAATCAGCTGGGAATGCGCTGGGCAATTTCACCGATCAGCTGTCGTGCGAGTTGCTGCTTAGTGCCGCAAGGAAGTCTGAGATGGCCCTTGTCGTCAAACAGGACGAGCTCATTTTCATCTTCACCGAAGGTTTGCGGCCCGATATTGCCAACCAGCAGCGGCACACCTTTACGCTCCCGCTTGGCTTTCCCATTCTGAAGCAGGTTTTCCGATTCCGCGGCAAAGCCCACGCAATAAGGATGCTGCGGCAGCGCAGCGACTTCAGCGAGGATGTCGGGATTCGTCTCGAACTGCAATGTCGGCATGCTTCCCTTGCGATCTTTCTTGATCTTCTGATCGCTGGGATTGACCACTCGCCAGTCAGCGACTGCTGCTACCGCTACAAAAATATCCTGCTGGGTGATGTGCGACATGACCACGTCATACATTTGTTCCGCAGTCTGTATGTTGATGCGCTGCACACCATAAGGCGTTGGCAAGGCGGTCGGGCCGGATACCAGCATAACTTCGGCACCTGCAGCGCGCGCAGCGCCCGCGATGGCATAGCCCATCTTTCCCGACGAGCGATTGGTAATGCCGCGCACCGGGTCAATCGGCTCAAAGGTCGGGCCGGCAGTGATTAATACTTTCTTCCCATGCAGCAGTTTGGGATGGAAGGCATGGATCACTTCATCCAGCAATTGCTCAGGCTCCAGCATGCGTCCCATGCCGATTTCGCCGCAGGCCTGTTCGCCGGCGCCCGGGCCCATTATGGCAATGCCATCGGCACGCAGTTGGGCGGCATTGCGCTGGGTGGCGGGGTTTTCCCACATCTCCACGTTCATGGCCGGGGCAATCATCAAGGGCACACGCGCCGGGCGGGCGATGCACAAGGTGGACAGCAGATCGGAGCAGGCGCCGTGCGCCAGCTTGAACATGAAATCGGCAGAGCAGGGCGCGATGACGATCGCATCCGCATCGCGGGTCAGATCGATGTGCGGCATGTTGCTGCTCAGGCGCGCGTCCCACTGATCGTGATAGACCGTATTGCCCGACAGCGCTTGCAAGGTGACGGGAGTGATGAATTGCAGCGCGGCTTCCGTCATGACGACCTGCACCGAGGCGCCCACCTTGACTAGGGCGCGGGTGAAATCCGCAGCCTTGTAGCAGGCGATGCCGCCGGTAAGGCCCAACACGATTTTTTTACCTGCCAGATCCATGCACACTCCCGATCGATACCGCAGTACTTGGTGACATGCGGATTATTTATTCACGCGTCGCAATTCATCGACGATGAACAGGGCAGCGCCGATAAAGATGGCGCAATCAGCGATGTTAAAAGCTGGCCAGTGCCATCCTGCGGCATGGAAATCCAGGAAGTCGACCACATGGCCATAGGCGATCCTGTCTATCAGATTGCCGACCGCACCGCCTAGTATCATCGCCATCGCCCAGGAGAATAAGGGCTTGTCGCCGTGCTTCTTCAGCAGATACAGGATGACCACGCTGGCGATGACGCTCACCGCGGTAAAGAAATAACGTTGCCAGCCATCTTGCGACGCCAGGAAGCTGAATGCCGCTCCTTTGTTATACACCAGCACCAGGTTGAAAAACGACGTGACCGGAACCGACTCACCGTAGGAAAACGACTGGCTGATCAGGATTTTTGTAACTTGGTCCAGCACGACCACCACGGCGGCGATTGCCAGCCACGGCGCAAGTCGAGGACGGGAATACAAGTGGAAGTTGTCAGCCATAGATAGGGTTATCAAAGGTGGGCCGCTGCGATGCTTCGGGAACAGCAGCGGCTGGTGTCATTGTTAGGCAAATTTACGGGCTTCGCCGCCACCGAAAAGATTGGTTACACAGCGATCACACAAGCCCGGATGCTCGGCATGCTGGCCGACTGCCGGACGATAGTGCCAGCAGCGCTCGCACTTCTGGTGCCCGGAAGGCGTGACCGTAATGGCTTCTTCCTCGACGCTGCCCACTTGCGTGACGCTGGCGCGCGACGTGATCAGGATGAATTTCAAATCCTCGCCCAGCGACGCCAGCAATTCATACTTGCTGCCCTGTGCGCGGATATCGATTTCCGCCTGCAGCGGTGCACCGATCTTGCCTTCCATGCGCACTTCTTCCAGTCGCTTGGTGACGTCGGAACGCACTTCGCGCAACTGTGCAAATTTATCGAGCAGCGCGGAAGCGTTGTTGATTTCGGGCAGCGTATGGAAAGTTTGCGTGAAAATGGTTTCGCCGCCGGCCTGGTGCGCTTCTTTGCCGGCGAAGAAGGACCAGGCTTCTTCTGCGGTGAACGACATCACCGGCGCCATCACGCGCAGCAGCGCATGGGTGATGTGCCAGATCGCAGTCTGTGCGGAACGCCGCGATGCGGAATCGACGCCGCAGGTATAGAGACGATCCTTCAGGATGTCGAGATAGAAGCCGCCCAGGTCTTCCGAGCAATACATTTGCAATTTCGCCACCACCGGGTGGAATTCATACACGGTGTAATGCTGGCGGATTTCTTCCTGCAATTGCGCCATGCGGGCAATCGCATAACGATCGATTTCCAGCATGTCGGCAACCGGCACAGCGTCTTTCACAGGATCGAAGTCGCTGGTGTTCGCGAGCAAAAAGCGCAAGGTGTTGCGGATGCGGCGGTAGGCTTCCACCACGCGCTTGAGGATCTCGTCCGAGATCGACAATTCGCCGGAGTAGTCGGTGGCAGCGACCCACAGACGCAGGATTTCCGCGCCCAGCGTATCCGATACTTTCTGCGGCGCGACCACGTTGCCCTTGGACTTGGACATCTTCTTGCCTTCGCCATCGACCACGAAGCCGTGCGTGAGCAGAGCCTTGTAGGGCGGATGGCCGTCCAGCATGGAGGCGGTCAGCAGCGAAGAATGGAACCAGCCGCGATGCTGGTCCGAGCCTTCCAGGTACAGGTCGGCCGGATAACTGGACTCTTCCTTGTGCGAGCCGCGCAGCACGGTGTAATGCGTGGTGCCGGAATCGAACCATACGTCCAGCGTATCGCGGTTCTTTTCATACATCGCCGCTTCGTCGCCCAGCAGTTCCTTGATGTCGAGCGCATGCCAGGCTTCGATGCCGTGTTGCTCCACGCGCTTGGCCACTTCCTCCAGCAACTCCGGCGTGCGCGGATGCAGTTCGCCGCTTTCCTTGTGCACGAAGAAGGCCATCGGCACACCCCACTGGCGCTGGCGCGACAGCGTCCAGTCGGGACGGTTCGCGATCATGCCATGCAGGCGGGCCTTGCCCCAACTCGGGAAGAAGGCGGTCTGTTCGACGCCCTTGAGCGCGGTCTCGCGCAGCGTGGCGGTGCTGGCCTTGGGTTTGACATCCATGCCGGCGAACCATTGCGAGGTGGCGCGATAGATGATCGGCGTCTTGTGGCGCCAGCAGTGCATGTAGCTGTGATCGAACATCACCAGTTTGAACAGCGAGCCGACTTCTTCCAGCTTGGCGCAGATGGGCTTGGACGCTTCCCAGATCGTCATGCCGCCAAAGAATGGCAGCCACGATGCATAACGGCCATCGCCCATGACAGGGTTCAGCACGTCGTCATCCTTCAGGCCATGCGACTTGCAGGAAATGAAGTCGTCCACGCCGTAAGCAGGCGCCGAGTGCACGATGCCGGTGCCGGTGCCCAGCGTCACGTATTCGGCCGCATAGATGGGCGCGGTGCGATCGTAGCCGGCATCAGCCGATGCAAAAGGATGCTTGAAACGGATGTTGGTCAGTGCTTCGCCCAGGCAGGTAGCAATGATGCTGCCCTGCAGGCCATAGCGTTGCAGGCTGCCTTCGACCAGGTCCTTGGCCAGGAGCAGTAGCACGGCTTCGCCGTTGCGCTCGGTCAGTACCAGTGCGTATTCGACCTCAGGGTGTACGTTCAGTGCCTGGTTGGCGGGAATGGTCCACGGCGTCGTGGTCCAGATGATGCAATAGCCTTTTTCGGCAGGCAGCTCGGCCAAGCCGAATGCCGCAGCGATTTTTTCCGGTTCCGCAAACGGGAAGCCGACATCGATCGCCGGATCGCGCTTGTCCTGGTATTCCACTTCAGCTTCAGCCAGGGCCGAGCCGCAGTCGAAGCACCAGTTCACGGGCTTGAGACCGCGATAGACATAGCCTTTCTCCATCAGCTTGCCGAGTGCGCGCAACTCATCGGCTTCGTTGGAGAAGTTCATGGTCTGGTAGGGATTGTCCCATTCACCCAAAACACCCAGGCGGATGAAATCCTTTTTCTGACGTTCGATTTGTTCAGCAGCGTAGGCGCGCGACTTGGCCTGCACTTCCTGCGTAGGCAGGTTCTTGCCGTACTGTTTCTCGATCTGGATTTCAATCGGCATGCCGTGGCAATCCCAGCCTGGCACATAAGGCGCGTCGAAGCCGTCGAGCTGGCGGCTCTTGACGATCATGTCCTTCAGGATCTTGTTGACTGCGTGGCCGATGTGGATGTCGCCGTTCGCATACGGCGGGCCGTCATGCAGCACGAAGCGCGGACGTCCCTCGGATGCTGCGCGGATGCGCTGATAAATCTGTTTTTGCTGCCATTCCTTCACCCATTGCGGCTCGCGCTTGGCCAGATCGCCACGCATCGGAAAGGGTGTTTCCGGCATGTTGACCGGGTACTTGTTCTGGGGCTTGCCGGAAGGCTTGCTGGCGTTGTTGTCGGACATGGTAAGAATATCGCTTCAATCAAATAAGTTCGTTCAGGATTGCGACGCTAAGCCGCGGGCAGGCGTGTCACCCTTGTTCCTGAAATAGTCGCGCGCCTGTTGCGCATCGCGTTCTATCGCGGCGGTGAGCGTGGCGAGGTCTTGGTACTTTTCCTCGTCGCGCAGCTTCGCAATAAATTCCACGCGCACCAGCTTGCCATAGCAAGCCTGGGAAAAATCGAACACATGGACTTCCAGCAGTACGCGGCCACTGTCATCCACGGTCGGACGTATGCCCAGGCTGGCGACTGCCGGCAAGGCATGCTCGGCCAAGCCGTGAACCTGCACCACAAAAATTCCCGACAGCGCAGGGCGCTTATGCGCGATGCGCAGATTCAGCGTCGGAAAACCGAGATTGCGTCCCAGCTTCTGGCCGTGGATCACGCGACCGGAAATGGCATACGGCTGCCCGAGCATTTGCCTGACTTGCGCAAAGTCGCCGCATGCCAGCGCTTCGCGCACTGCGGACGATGAAATGCGGGTGCCGGCATTGAGTACCGTAGGCAGCGCTTCCACTTCGAAACCGTAGCGCTTGCCTGCTTCCATCAGCATCCCGATATCGCCTGCACGCTTTGCGCCGAAGCGAAAATCCTCGCCGACGATCAGCCATTTCGCCTGCATGCCCTGGACCACGATGCGCTCGATGAAATCCAGCGGCGCCATCGCGGCAAAACCGGCATTGAAATGCTCGACGATGACGCGGTCCACGCCGGCATTGGCCAGCGCTTGCAGCTTGTCGCGCAGATTCGCAATCCGGGTCGGCGCTTTGCCCGGATCACCGGACAAGGCAGCGAAATACTCGCGCGGATGCGGCTCGAAAGTCATGACGGCAGTGCTCAGCTTCAGGCAGGCCGCCGCTTCACCCATGCGCGCCAGCATGGCCTGGTGGCCACGGTGCACGCCGTCGAAATTGCCAATGGCCAGCGCGCAGGGCATGCGTGCATCTTCATTGGGCAGTCCGCGATAAACCTTCATGGATGTCGCTTTTCGCAAAAACTCCTGATTATAAATGCTTTCCCCGGATTTCCTTAATGGAAAGGCCTTTAACTACCCTGGATCAGCGGATCCTGAAGATAGTAGGCGCTTAACAATCGGTACACCTCGGGATAAGCCCGTGCCAGCGATGTGGGGTGGACAAAGAAGGCTTCCGAGGCCACCGCAAAAAACTCGGCCGGGTCTTCGCTGGCATAGGCGTCGATAGGCAGGCTGGCAAACAGCTGCTCCGCCAGCGCCGCATGGTTTTCGTGCGCCGGGTCGAAATCCGCCGGCAATTGGCGTTCCAGGCTTTCCACCCGCCGGCACAGGTCCGCATATGCGGACGCGAATGCCGTCTGCCATTCGTCGGCATAGAGGTCGTCGTGAAAACGGTGCAGAAAGGGAGGGCGTCCATTGGCGCTGCCGTTGGACAGATCGATCACATGGGCAAATTCATGGATCACGACATTCTGCCCGGCGTTCTCCGGCACCGTCACGTCGGCCCATGACAATACGACTACGCCGCCGGCGGTGATCGCCTCGCCGGCCAGGGGTTCATGGCCTTCATGCACCACGCCGGCTTCATCCATCTCGCTGTAGGGCACAACGAAGGCGTCCGGATATATCACGATGCCGGGCATGTCGTCGTACAGCGACAGATTAAGGTTCAGGATGGGCAGGCAGGCCTGGGCCGCAATATCGACGGCTATTTCATCGGTCAGGATGAACCCGCCCGCTCCCGTCATGGTTTTTTCGGCGAGCAGGGATTCACTCAGGGTCTTGAGCCGGGCTTTTTCCCCGGCATTGAGGCACTGCAGAAACGGCAAGCGCTGCAGGCAGTCCGCCCACAATGCTGCAGGAATCCTGGGACGGTGAAAAAGACGCTGAAACCAGTTCATGTCAGGAGTTTTCCTTTGTGGTTCAGAGGCTTACATCTGTCCCCAGGCCGCATTCACGATGCTCAATGCAGCCAGGCCGGCGGTTTCGGTACGCAGGATGCGCGGTCCCATCGAAACCGGAAGCGCGCCTTGTGAAATCAGCAAGTTCTCTTCCTGCTCGCTGAATCCGCCTTCCGGCCCTATCGTCAGCGCGATATCGCGCGGCGTTTCCTTGGCGACCCAGGCCGCCAGCGAATGGTCGGCACGCGGCGTCAGCAGCAGCCGCTGCGCCGGCAGCGGTTGCGCGCTCCAGCGGGCCAGGTCGGTCACGTCGCCTAGTTCCGCCAGGCGGGTGCGGCCGCTTTGCTCGGAAGCTGCAATGATGATGCCTTGCCAGTGCTGCCGCCGTTTTGCGGCGCGCTCGGGCGAAAGCTTGACCACGCTGCGCTGCGCTGCCAGCGGCTGTATGCCGGACGCGCCCAGTTCTATCGCCTTTTCAATAATCCAGTCCATTTTCGAACCTTCCGGTAGCCCTTGAGCCAGGATAAGGCGATAAGGCAGCTCGGTATTGCGCGTAATCTGTTCCAGGATTTCGGCGCTGGCACTCTTTTTGTCGAGAGCGGTCAAGCGCGCATCAACTTCCTGCCCCTGGCCGTCAAACAGCGTGATGCGCTGGCCCGGCTCCATGCGCAGCACCCTCAAGTGATGGGCGATATGCTCGGGCAGGCTGATGGTGGCGCCGGTAGGAAGCGCTTGTTCGCAATAAAAACGGGGCATGGACAGGTGTGGTCAGTAGGTGAATCAGGTTGTTAAATCGAGCATAAAACGGAGCATATCGGTCAATTTCAATTCGATAATTCCCGAGGCTGCGGCAAGCCCGCCCGCGAAGGCAAAAGCTTGAACGGCTTTCAATTTTAATGCAGAGCTCCTACTCTGATAAAATACGGGGCTTTGCAGTACCGCTCCTAACCCCTCGCTTTTTAGCGCTGCCTCTATCCAAGTCAAGATGAAATCCATCCCTACTACCACAATGGCCAACGCTATCCGCGCCCTGGCCATGGACGCCGTACAGAAAGCCAACTCCGGTCACCCTGGCATGCCCATGGGTATGGCCGAAATTGCCGTAGCCCTGTGGGCCCGGCATCTGCGCCATAACCCGGCCGACCCGAAATGGCTGGATCGCGACCGTTTTGTATTGTCAAACGGACATGGCTCCATGTTGCAGTACGCACTCCTGCACCTGAGTGGATATGACCTGCCGATGGAGGAAATCCGCAATTTCCGTCAACTGCATTCCAAGACACCCGGCCATCCCGAGTTCGAAATCACTTGCGGCGTCGAAACCTCGACCGGCCCGCTGGGCCAGGGCATTACCAATGCAGTGGGCATGGCGCTGTCCGAGCGTCTGCTGGCGGCCGAATTCAACAAGCCCGGCTTCGACATCGTCGACCATTACACTTATGTGTTCACCGGCGACGGCTGCCTGATGGAAGGCATTTCGCACGAAGCCTGCTCGCTGGCCGGCAACCTGCGCCTGGCCAAGCTGATCGTGCTGTATGACGACAATGGCATATCGATTGACGGCAAGGTTGAAGGCTGGTTCACCGACGATACGCCCAAGCGTTTCGAAGCCTATGGCTGGAACGTGATCCGCGATGTCGACGGTCACAGCGTGGACGCGGTGGACGCCGCGATCGCCAAGGCCAAGCAGGCCGACAAGCCGACACTGATTTGCTGCAAGACCGTGATCGGCAAGGGCTCGCCCAATCTGCAGGGCAGCGACAAGGTGCACGGCGCTGCGCTGGGCGACAAGGAAATCGCCGCGACTCGCGAAGCGCTGGGCTGGAATCATGCGCCCTTCGAAATTCCGGAAGATGTCTATGCCGCCTGGGATGGAAAGCCGGCCGGCAAGGTGCTGCAGCAGGCATGGGAAGAAAAATTCGCTGCCTACAGCGAGCGCTATCCGCAGGAAGCGGGCGAACTGCTGCGCCGCATGAAAGGCGATTTGCCCGGCAATTTCGACGCGACCGCGCAGGCCTACATCCAGTCCTGCACCGAGAAGAAGGAAACCATCGCAACCCGCAAGGCCAGCCAGAATGCGATCCAGGCGTTTGCGCCGGTGCTGCCGGAATTCCTCGGCGGTTCTGCCGACCTGACCAGCTCCAATCTCACCAATTGGAAAGAGTCGGTGCCGGTGCGCGCCGACAAGGCCGGTAACCATATCAACTATGGCGTGCGCGAATTCGGCATGAGCGCGATCATGAATGGTGTCGCTTTGCATGGCGGCTACATCCCGTTTGGTGCTACCTTCCTCACTTTCTCGGATTACAGCCGCAATGCATTGCGCATGGCGGCACTGATGAAGATCCGCTCGATTTTCGTGTTCACGCACGATTCCATCGGGTTGGGCGAAGATGGCCCGACTCACCAGGCGGTTGAACACGTGTCCAGCCTGCGCCTGATTCCGAATCTGGATAACTGGCGCCCCTGCGACACCGTGGAAGCCGCCGTGGCATGGGAACAGGCCATCAAGCGCCGCAACGGTCCGAGCACGCTGATTTTCTCGCGCCAGAATCTGCCGTTCCAGGAGCGTTCGGCAGAGCAGGTGAACAACATCCAGCGCGGCGGCTATGTGCTGAATGATGTCGCGAATGCGAAAGCGGTATTGATCGCAACCGGTTCGGAAATCGAACTGGCGGTGAAGGCGGCGGAACAACTGGCGTCGCAAGGCGTGGCTGTGCGCGTGGTGTCCGTGCCCTGCGCCGACGTATTCGAGCGCCAGGATGCGGCTTACCGCGACAGCGTGCTGCCCAAGGGCTTGCCGCGCGTGGCGATCGAAGCGGGCGTGACCAGCTACTGGTACAAGTATGTCGGACTCGAAGGCCGTGTGATCGGCATCGATACCTTCGGCGAATCGGCACCGGCCGGCGTGCTGTTCAAGCACTTCGGCTTCACCACCGAGAAAGTGGTGGAAGCGGTTCAGGCGGTACTGTCGTAATCAATCAGATTCAGCTTCAGCTTAATTTTACGTGTGGAGAAAAAGATGACTATCAAGGTTGCCATCAACGGTTATGGTCGTATCGGACGCAATGTGCTGCGCGCTCATTACGAAGGTGGTAAGAAGAATGACATCCAGATCGTTGCCATCAACGACCTGGGCGATGCCAAGGCCAATGCTCACCTGACCCGCTACGATACCGCGCACGGCAAGTTCCCGGGCACGGTGGAAGTGGACGGCGATTACATGATCGTCAACGGCGACAAGATCCGCGTGTTCGCGCAACGCAATCCGGCCGATATTCCCTGGGGCGAGCTGGGCGTAGACGTGGTGCTGGAATGCACCGGCTTTTTCACCACCAAGGAAAAAGCTTCGGCTCACCTGAAAGGCGGCGCAAAGAAAGTGATCATTTCCGCGCCCGGCGGCAAGGATGTGGATGCGACCGTGGTCTACGGCGTGAACCACAATGTGCTGAAAGCCAGCGACACCGTGATCTCCAACGCTTCCTGCACTACCAACTGCCTGGCGCCGCTGGTGCAGCCGCTGCATGCCAAGATCGGCCTGGAAACCGGCCTGATGACGACCGTGCACGCGTTTACCAATGACCAGGTGCTGACCGACGTGATGCATGAAGACCTGCGCCGCGCACGTTCCGCAACCCAGTCCATGATCCCGACCAAGACCGGCGCTGCCGCTGCAGTGGGCCTGGTCTTGCCGGAACTGAACGGCAAGCTCGACGGTTACGCCATCCGCGTTCCGACCATCAATGTGTCGCTGGTCGATCTGTCCTTCATCGCCGCGCGCGATACCACGGTGGAAGAAGTGAATGCCATCATGAAGGAAGCATCAGACGGTGCATTGAAAGGCGTGCTGACCTATAACACCGAGCCGCTGGTGTCGGTGGACTACAACCACAACCCGGCATCAAGCAATTTCGACTCGACGCTGACCAAGGTATCGGGTCGCCTGGTGAAAGTCTCTTCCTGGTATGACAATGATTGGGGCTTCTCCAATCGCATGCTGGACACCACGGTAGCGCTGATGAACGCAAAATAAGCGTCAGTCCTGCTCAAAAAAACGCCCCATGATTTATATGGGGCGTTTTTGTTTTGGTTCTCATGGCTTCATGTTCATGACTGCTGTGCATCGCCGAAGAGCTGTTGCCACAGGTGCTTGACTGCCTGCACTTCCTCGCTGACACGATCGAGTTCCACGCGTGCCCGTTCCGCGCCTTGCAGCCTGATCTGATGCTGCATGCGGCGGAAGTTGCGATAAGCGTCGGCTACCTGGCCGGCTAGCGTTGCATCGATCAGGCCCAGTTCGCCGCAACGCTTCAGCAGGGCGATGTTGCCGATGTTGGGCGTGAGCTGCGGATACTGCGACGCATGACGTAGCACCAGGTACTGCACCATGAATTCGATATCGATCATGCCGCCCATGTCGTGCTTCAGGTCATGCAGGCCTGACTTGTTCGGATGGGCATCGTGCAATTTCTTGCGCATGGCAAGCACTTCGCTGCGCAAATTTTCCTCGTTGTGCGGCTGGCGCAGCACCTTGTCGCGCAGCGCTTCAAACTTCTGGCCGATGCCGGCATCGCCGGCGCAGTAGCGCGCGCGCGTCAGGGCCTGGTGTTCCCACAGCCACGCCGATTGCAGCTGATATTTTTCGAAGGCGGCGATTGGCGACACCATCAGTCCGCTCGCGCCGTCGGGTCGCAGCGCGATATCGATATCGAACAGCCGTCCGGCCGAGGTATGGCTGGTCATCCAGGTGATGAAGCGCTGCGCCAGCTTGGCATACAGCATCGGCGCTTCCGCATGGTCGTCATCATAAAGAAAGACCACATCCAGATCGGATGCATAGCCCAGTTCCTTGCCGCCCAGCTTGCCGTAGGCGATGACGGCAAAGCGCGGCGCTTCGCGGTGCACGTTGGGCAAGGTTTGCCAGATTGCCTGCAGTGTGGCGGCCACCAGTACGTCAGCCAGCGCCGACAGATGATCGGCCAGTCTTTCCACCGTGAGCTCGCCTTCCAGGTCTTGCGCCAGCAGGCGGAATTGCTGCGCATGATGCAGTTCGCGCAGCGCATCCATCTGCCGTTCGGTGTCGCCTTCGAAGCTGCCTAACACGCGCTGGCATTCTTCCGCGAAGGCCGGCCAGTCCGACGCTTCGTGCAGGCTCTTGTCGTCCAGCAGTTCATCCAGCAGCAGCGGATGGCGCGTCATATACTGCGCGGCCCAGTCGCTGGCCGCCATCATGCGTATCACGCGCTTGAGCGTATGGGGAAATTCCGTCAGCAGTGCCAGATAGGAAGCGCGGCGGGCTATCGTTTCCAGAAATTCCAGCAGGCGCGTCAGCGTGGCGGTGTGCGAGTTTTCCTGCGCTGCGATCAGCGGCAGTGCGAGGTTGACCAGGCCGACCAGCTTGTTGCGACTGGCTTCCGGCAGATGCTGCAGGCGCGGCGACTTCCAGGTGGAGATGAGGCGCTGTGCGGCTGCTGCGGCCTCATCGTAGCCAAGGTTCTGAAGATGCGCTTCGATCGCATCCTGTCCATCGCTGGCCGACAGCGTGGCATGGATCAGCGCTTCATCCGTCTCCTGCTCGGGCGTGGCGTCGTCTTTCTTGTCGCGGAAGATGGCATCGAACTGCGCCGCGACGATGCTACGCTGACGCTCCAGTTCGCTCAGCAAGGAGGCGGTATCGCCATATCCCATCATCTGTGCCATCAGCAGCAAATCGCTGTCGTTCGACGGCAGCGAATGGGTCTGTGCATCTTCCAGGTATTGCAGGCGATGTTCGAGATTACGCAGGAAAGTATAGGCTGCCAGCAATTGCGAAACTTCTTCCTCGCCATGCAAGCCCTTGTCGGCGAGGATGTGCAGCGTGGTTCGCGTTGAGCGATGGCGCAGTTCCGGATCGCGTCCGCCGCGTATCAATTGAAATACCTGCGCCAGGAATTCGATCTCGCGTATGCCGCCGCGCCCCAGCTTGACGTTGTTGCTGCGCTCGGGGTGGCGTGCTTCCTGTCGTTTTACTTCGGCCCGGATTTGCGCATGCATGATGCGCATCGCATCGATAGATCCGAAGTCGAGATAGCGGCGGTACACGAAGGGCCGCACGATATTGTCGAGTTCGGCGATATCTTCCGCGTCGCCGGTCAGCGCCCTGGCCTTGACCCAGGCATAACGCTCCCACTCTCGGCCTTGTACAACGAAATACTGTTCCAGCATGCTGAAGCTGGCGGCCAGCGGCCCGGAGTTGCCGTTGGGGCGCAGCGCCATGTCGACGCGGAAGGTGAAGCCGTCCTCGGTGATGGCTGACAGATCGGCAATCAGGCGCTTGCCCAGGCGCGCGAAGAATTCATGATTCGACAAGCTGCGCTGATCCGGCAGGCTGCTACGGGTTTCGCCGTCTTCGGGATAAATGAAGATCAGGTCGATGTCGGAAGAAACGTTGAGCTCGCCGCCGCCCAGCTTGCCCATGCCGATCACGATCATTTGCTGCGGCTTGCCGGAATCATCACCGATGGGCTCGCCGTGCAAGGCGCATAATTCCGCATGCAACGCGCCCAGGTGGGTCTGCACGGCAAACTCGGCAAAGGCGCTCATGGTATCCAGCACCTGTGCCAGGCCGATGCGTCCGGCCAGATCCTGCCGTATCAGGCTGGTGATGACCAGGTTGCGCAAACGCCGCATTGCACGCGGTAGAGGCAAGCCGCCATCCATTTCCTGTTGCAAAAGACGGGCAAACATCGCCGCGTTCAGGGATAATCCATCCAGTGCTGTTATCAAGGCTTCACGCTCGGGCGCGGCGCTGATCCAGCGGGTATAGAAGCGGGAAGCGCGGGCATCGACAAGCGAAGGGCGGGACATGGTTGCCAGATCCTCTAGTGGGCGCATGATTGAAGAAAGAAAACAGCCTGTTCACCGAACGAATTGCACTCAGGCAGTGTCCGTGCAAAGGTAGTATCCGGATGAGTTCGGTAGTCTACGCAAGCCATTTATTGTTTTTCCATTGATGTCTAGCGACCAACACAGTGTAAATCAGAGCAGTGCTCCTGTCGCCTCTTCGGAGCAAGCGCCGCGCCGCGCGGGTGGAATTATCACCTCGGCAATCGGCCGTACCTGGCGCATCACGCTGCTGACGCTGTTGATGGTCTACTTCGCGCTGTGCATGATGTTCCTGGCATTGCGCTATGTCGTGCTTCCCAACATCAATCAATACAAGCCGCATATCGAGAAGCTGGCCAGCAAGGGAGTCGGCCAGCCCATCACGATAGGCCGCATCGATGCTGCCTGGCAGGGCGTGAGTCCCCAGCTGATTCTTGATGATGTCGTGATCCGCGACGCAGAGGGCGAGCAGGCTTTGCATCTGTCCAGGGTCTCGGCCGTGGTGTCGTGGTGGTCTGCAGCGGTGGCCAATCTGCGTTTGAAATCGCTGGAGATCATTCAACCCGATCTCGATATCGTGCGGGACAAGCAAGGCCAGCTTTTCATTGCCGGCGTGCCTATCGACCTCAATCGCGAGGGCGACGAAGATGGCAAAAGTCTGGATTGGCTGCTGACGCAACATGAAATCGTGATCCGCGACGGCGCTATCCGATGGAACGATCATCAGCGCGATGCGCCGGAACTCCTGTTGAGCGAAGTGGAACTGGTGTTGCGCAATGAGCGCAATCGTCACCAGTTTTCACTCAAGGCCTCGCCGCCTGCCCATATCGCCACGCCCCTCGATGTGCGTGCCGACTTCTCCCATCCCGTCTTTGCCGCCCGCTTCTCGGATGCGCGCCAGTGGAAAGGCACGCTGTATGCGGATTGGGGCAATACCGATTTGTCAGCCTGGAAAACCTATATCGATTATCCCTTCGAGGTCATGGCCGGCAAGGGGGCAGTACAGACCTGGCTGTATTTTGACCATACCCAGATCACCAATTTCATTGCCGATGTCAGCCTGACGGATCTGGTGATGCGCATGCGGGACGATCTGGAGATGCTGGATCTGGTGCAGGCCCAGGGACGCGTCATGGTGCAGGAAGCGAATGGTCTTCAGCCACGCGACGGCAATGAAATCTTCGGTCAGCATGGCTATACCGTGGCCGTGGCCGATGTCTCGCTGCAGGCCAGGAATGGATTGCAGCTGCCGTCTTCCACGGTCAGTCAAACCTATCATCCGCCTGTAGGCCAGCAGCCCGAGCGGCGCGAAGTCAGTGCCACGGTGCTCGATGTCGGCGCGCTGGCCCAGCTGGCAGCCTACTTGCCGCTGTCCCGATCCGACTGGCAGTTCCTGGCCGACTTTGCCCCGCGCGGACAGTTGCGCGATTTTTATGCTCAATCCGAGGGCACCTATCCGGCGATTTCCGGTTATCGGATGCGTGGACATTTCCAGGATCTGGCATTGAATGCACAAGCGCCCCGACCTGCGCGTCCCAAGTCGGGCAAGCAGGCGGCGCAACTGCCAGTGCCCGGCATTCCCGGCTTCGAGAAAGTCAGCGGCTATGTGAACGGCAATGAAAGAGGCGGGGAGATCAAGCTGGACAGCGCTGGGGCGATCGTGCATCTTCCTGGCTATTTTTCTGAAGCGGTCATGCCGTTCGAGCAGTTGGACATGGAGGCTCAATGGTCGTGGCAGGACGCCAACCGCTTCACCTTCCAGATCGACAAGATGGCTTTCGTGCAGGAAGGAACTGCCGGAAGCCTGTCGGGACGTCATACGATGTCATTGGAAGAGCCGATCAATCCCGGCAGTGTCGACCTGGTCGCGCATGTGCCGAACTTCGACCTCAAGCGCCTGGGCCGCTATCTGCCCTCCATTACGCCCGATAGCTTGCATGAATGGTTGTCCACGGCGCTGGCGGGCGGGCAGGCGCAGGATGCGAAGGTGATATTGAAAGGCAATCTGACGGATTTCCCCTTCACGCCCAAAACACCATCGGGCAAGCCGACCGGCGAGTTTTCCGTGACGGCGCGCATCAAGGATGGCGTGCTGAACTATCTTCCCTCGGGCAAGGACGAGCAGGGCGGCCCGCCGCTATGGCCCTTGCTGGAAAAGGTGAACGGCAGGCTGGACATCAACCGTACCCGCTTGTCCATCAAGGCGGACAGTGCAATGACCCATCAGGTTGCGTTGAAGGATGTCGACGCGTTGATTCCCGACCTGGTATCGAAAGACGTGACGTTGCAGGTATCAGGCAAGGCTGCCGGCAAGCTGCAGGATTTCGTACGCTATACGCAGGATAGCCCGGTGGCGGAGTGGATAGGGAATGTCACGGATGACGCGCAAGCCGGTGGCACTGCAAAACTGGCCCTGGACCTGACCCTGCCGCTGATGCACCTGGAGCAGACCAAGGTGCAGGGCACGCTGGAGTTCGCGCAGAACGATATACGGCTTTTCGATTTCCTGCCGCCCTTGCAGGCAACCCAGGGCCGCCTGACCTTCAATGAAAAAGGTTTTGGCCTGGAGGGCATGCGGGCTCAATTTGCAGGCGGCCGTGTGAATGTCAGCGGCGGCACGCGCGCCAATGGCACGGTGGAAGTGAGAGCGCAGGGCGGCTTGTCGACCCAGGCGCTGGCCACGGTTTTCCCCGGCAGCGCGACCGAGAACCTGCTGCGGCATATTGCTGGCGGCACGCGCTACAACGCGATGATTCGCATACGGGACAAACATCCGGAAGTCATCGTGGACACCACTTTGCAAGGCGTGGGGCTGGACTTTCCCGCTCCCTTGCACAAGCCGCCCGGCGATGCGCTGCCCACGCGCGTGGAGTGGCGCATGCTGGATCCGGAGCGGCGCGGCACTTATCGCGACGAGTTGAAGATTGCGGTGGGCAAGACCTTTGCCGCGCATTACACACGCGAAAAGCCGGAATACAAGGATGCGCCGTGGAGAGTGGTAAGGGGTGGCATAGGCATCAATGCGCCGGCCCACCAGCCGGATGCAGGCTTGTTTGCCCACGTCGATTTGCCGACGCTGGACCTGGATGCCTGGCTGGCAGCGGTGCAATCTCTCAGCGGCGGCAAGCAGGAAGGAAAGGGCGGCAGGGTCAGCAGTAGCGGCAGTGGCGAACAGCCGGGTTACGGCGAGTTTGCCCAGTACCTGGAGCCCGATACGGTGGCAGCCCAGGCGAATCAGCTGATTGCCATGGGCAAGCAACTGGACAAGGTCGTGGTCGGTGCCTCGCGCCTGTCCCATGTGTGGCAAGCCAATATCGATTCGGCGCAAGCCTCCGGTTATGTAACCTGGAATACGGGCGATAGCCTGGAGACCAGCGGCAAAGTGGTCGCGCGGCTGGCTTCTCTCGTGATTCCTGAATCTGCAAAGTCCGATGTGACGGAGTTGCTGGAAGGAGGCGGCAAGACTACCGAATTGCCGGCACTGGATATCGTGGCAGAAAACGTGGAGCTGGGCGGCATAGCGCTGGGAAGCCTGCAACTGGTTGCCAATAATTCCTTTGTCACCGGCCGCCGCGAATGGCACATAGAAAAGCTCGCCATCGTCAATGCCGATGCAAGCCTGAATGCGCACGGCAAGTGGACCAGCTATAACCACAAACACCGGTCCAGCCTGGAATACATATGGAATATTGCCGATGCCGGCCAATTGCTGTCCCGGCTGGGATTCAAGGGAATCCTGCATCGGGGCAAAGGCACGCTGACCGGCAACCTGCACTGGGACGACTTGCCCTTTGCCCTGCACAAGGCTTCGCTGGGCGGCGAGATAAAACTGGAATTGGAAAACGGACAGTTCATCAAGGTGGAGCCGGGCGCCGCCAAATTGCTCGGCGTATTGAGCCTGCAATCGCTGCCGCGTCGCCTGACGCTGGATTTCCGCGATATTTTTTCTGAAGGATTGGCATTCGACACCATTGCCGGTACGGCGGACATTGCTAATGGCATCATGACTACCGAGAATTTCAAGATGCGCAGCGTCAATGTAGCGGTCTTGCTCGACGGGAAAGTGGATGTCGCCAGGGAAACGCAAGATTTGAGAGTCGTGGTGGTGCCGGAAATCAATGCCGGCGGCGCCTCGGTTGTGTACGGACTGGTGGCCAATCCCGTGGTCGGACTGGGCTCCTTCCTGGCCCAGCTTTTCCTGCGTGATCCGCTGCGTCGTGCATTCACGGTAGAATACGAAATCACCGGCCCGTGGAACGATCCCGCGGTTCACAAGGCAGAACGCAAATCCGGCAATGGTTCAGCCGTCTCGGATAAACCCCAACTCGCAGGAGGCAATGACAACGGTGATTCCTGATCGCTTTCATGTCGCTGCCATACAGATGGTCTCTACGCCGGTAGCGGAAGAGAACATCGCCGCCATGCGCCGTCAGGCAAAAGCAGCGGCGCAACAGGGCGCGAAGTTGATACTGCTGCCGGAATACTGGGCGGTAATGGGGCTGCGTGAAGAAGACAAGCTGCGCCATGCCGAAACGCTGGATGATGGGCCGATACAATCTGCGATGGCCGATACGGCGCGTGATTTGGGCATATGGCTGATCGGCGGGACTTTGCCGCTGATCTCGCCCGAAACCGACAAGGTATTGAACACCACGCTCGTCTATCAGCCGAATGGCGAGCGCGTTTCACGTTACGACAAGATTCATCTGTTCGGTTTCGTGAAGGGTGATGAAGCCTACGACGAATCGCGCACCATCGTTGCCGGCGAAACCGTCAGCGTGGCGGAAACCAGTTTCGGCAAAGTGGGTCTGTCCGTATGTTACGACCTGCGTTTTCCCGAACTGTATCGCGCGATGGGCGAATGCACCTTGATAGTTGTGCCTGCCGCCTTCACCTATACGACAGGCAGGGCGCATTGGGAAATCCTGCTGCGGGCCCGCGCGATTGAAAACCAGTGCTATGTACTGGCGGCAGCGCAAGGCGGCAAGCATGTGAATGGCCGTCGTACCTGGGGACACAGCATGCTGATCGATCCCTGGGGCGAGATCAGGGCGGTGTTGCCGGAAGGTGAAGGTCTTGTTATCGGCGAAGTGGAAAGAGCGCGGCTGGAAGAAGTGCGCACCGCCTTGCCGGCGCTGAAACACCGCAAGTTATAAGCCTGGTCACGGGCTTTATTGAATAAAGTTGTATCCCTAGTTGTATCCCTATTGGAATAGGCATCGATGAAACTTTTTGAACCGAATCTGCAAACTTTGTCAGTCGCACGAGAAATTCTGCTCACTCCATTTGGACTGGATGAGAGCAAATTGCTGAATGTGCTGGGACAGATGTTTACCTATCGCGTCGACTATGCCGACTTGTATTTCCAGTTCACCAAAAGCGAAGGCTGGAGCCTGGAAGAGGGCATCGTCAAGACCGGTAATTTCTCCATCGACCAGGGCGTAGGCGTGCGTGCCGTCTCCGGCGACAAGACCGCGTTCTCTTATTCGGATGAGATATCCGAGCGCGCGCTGATGGAAGCGGCAATTGCGACCCGTACGATTGCACGCCAGGGTGCCGGCAAGGTGAAAGTGGCGGCTGGCATTCAGCACGGCGGCGGGCGCGACCTGTATCTGCCGAATGATCCACTGGTGTCGCTGGACGCTACTGAAAAAGTGCGCTTGCTGGAAAAGGTAGAGCGCATGGCACGCGCCAAGGACCCGCGCGTGGTGCAAGTCATGGCAGGTCTGGCCGGCGAATACGATGTGGTGCTGGTGGTGCGCAGCGATGGCGTGCTGGCTGCCGACATCCGTCCGCTGGTGCGCCTGTCGCTGACCGTGATCGTCGAGCAGAATGGCCGGCGTGAAGTCGGCAGCTCGGGCGGCGGCGGTCGTTACAGCTATGGCTACTTCAGCGATGAAATGCTGGACCAGTATGCGACCGATGCAGTGGCCTCAGCGCTCGTCAATCTCGATGCGCGTCCGGCACCGGCCGGTCCGATGACGGTCGTGCTCGGCCCCGGCTGGCCCGGCGTATTGCTGCACGAAGCGGTGGGCCACGGTCTGGAAGGCGATTTTAATCGCAAGGGGTCGAGCATGTTCTCAGGCCGTATCGGCGAGCGCGTCGCGGCCAAGGGCGTGACGGTGGTGGATGACGGCACGCTGGCGGATAGACGTGGTTCGCTCAACATCGACGACGAAGGCAATCCGACCAACTGCACGACGCTGATCGAAGACGGCATCCTCAAAGGCTATATCCAGGACACGCTGAATGCGCGCCTGATGAAGATGGCCGTGACCGGCAATGCACGGCGCGAATCCTATGCGCATTTGCCCATGCCGCGCATGACCAATACCTACATGCTCAACGGCGACAGGGATCCGCAGGAAATCCTGGAGTCGGTGAAGAACGGTTTGTATGCCGTGAACTTCGGCGGCGGCCAGGTCGATATCACCAACGGCAAGTTCGTGTTCTCGGCCAGCGAAGCTTATGTGATTGAAAACGGCAAGATCGCTTATCCGGTCAAGGGCGCGACACTGATCGGCAACGGCCCGGAAGTGATGAACCGCATCAGCATGATAGGCAACGACATGCGCCTGGATTCCGGTGTCGGCGTGTGCGGCAAGGAAGGACAGAGCGTGCCGGTAGGGGTAGGCCAACCGACCTTGAAGCTGGACGGCGTTACGGTGGGCGGTACCGCGTGACAGTAAGTCAACAGGCAAGGCGGCTTTTAAAAGTCGGCCTTGCCAAAGCTGCTGATTTGTAGCACTATTGCCCCTATGTATTGACTTGAATTGGTCCGGTTTATGTCTTTTGCTCGCTTTTACTTTTGGTTTTACTTTAGCTATTCCAGCCCGATGGCGGTGGAAAAGCGGTAAGCTCACGTAGAAACGACAAACGAGATAGACCGAATTTCTGATTAAACCGCCGCGATGGCGGTTTTTTCGTTTATGCAGCAATCCTGGAGAAAACCATGCCGCGCACCGACGATCTACGAATAAGAGAAATGAAAGAACTGGCACCTCCTTCGCATTTGATCCGCGAATTTCCGGTTTCGGACAAGGCCGGCGATACCGTGGCGAATGCGCGCATCGCGCTGCACCGCATCCTGCATGGCCAGGACGACCGCCTGATGGTGGTGATCGGCCCCTGCTCGATTCACGATACCAAGGCAGCGATGGAGTATGCGAACCGCTTGCTCACGGAGCGCGAGCGCTACAAGGACGATCTTGAAATCGTGATGCGCGTGTACTTCGAAAAACCGCGTACCACGGTGGGCTGGAAGGGCTTGATCAACGATCCGTACATGGACAACAGCTTCCGCATCAACGACGGTCTGCGCATCGCGCGCGAACTGCTGGTGAATATCAATGATCTCGGCTTGCCGGCCGGTACCGAGTTCCTGGACGTGATCAGCCCGCAGTACGTGGCCGACCTGATCAGCTGGGGCGCAATCGGTGCGCGTACCACGGAATCGCAAGTGCATCGCGAACTGGCTTCCGGCCTGTCTTGCCCGGTCGGCTTCAAGAACGGCACCGACGGCAATGTGAAGATCGCGATCGATGCGATGAAGGCGGCATCTCAGCCGCATCACTTTCTGTCGGTGACCAAGGGTGGGCATTCCGCCATCGTCTCCACCAGCGGCAACGAGGATTGCCACATCATCCTGCGCGGCGGCAAGGCGCCGAACTATGATGCCGCCAGTGTGGATGCCGCCGCCAAGGAGATCGCCAGCAGCGGCCTGGCAGCGCGTCTGATGATCGACACCTCGCATGCCAACAGCAGCAAGAAACCGGAAAACCAGGTGGGCGTCTGCGCCGAGATCGGTCACCAGGTCGCCGCGGGCGAGACCCGCATCGTCGGCGTCATGGTGGAATCGCATCTGGTCGGCGGCCGTCAGGACCTGGTGCCGGGCAAGGACCTGGTCTACGGTCAGTCCATCACCGATGGCTGCCTGTGCTGGGAAGACAGCCTGGGCTTGCTGGAAGACCTGGCTGCGTCAGTGCGTGAACGCCGCAAGGTGAATGCGCAAAGCGATGACTGATTCTGAGTAAAACAAAACGCTGCTTCGGCAGCGTTTTGTTTTTGGGGATGCAGGCGAGTCATGTAGCTCTCGTCCTTCAGGCCTCACGCAGGCAATGAAAAACCGATGATGGCATTTCGTGACGCTAGTAACGCTTGGTCAAGGTGAGGCGACCGCCTTCGCGCAGCATGTCGGTGCGATTCAGGAAGGACATGCCTAACAGGGCATGCGACAGCGAGGTTTCAAGGATGTTGGCTTCTACATGATGCAGTTCTATATCGCCGACCTTTACCGAATCCAGCTTGACTTTATACACCGGGACAACGCCATTGGCAGTGCTCACCATGCCTCTTTTTCCCTGTTTGTAAGGGATGCCGATGCGGGATGCATCCGCTGCGGAAAGTGAAATCATGCTGGCGCCGGTATCGACCAGCAGCTTGATGCTGCTGCCGTTGATGCGGCCGGTCGTCGTGAAGTGGCCGAGGCTGTCAGCATGCAGGGTCACGGTGGGAATGCCGGACGAAGATGAGCGTGCTACGTGCTGGCCCATGGCGATGGTTTCGCGTTTGCCGTAGATCAGGAAGGTGGCGGAGGAACTGTCCGTCGAAATCAGCTTGGCATCGTTGTTGATCTGGTTGCCTGCCGAATAGGTCTTGGGGGCGGCACCATCGACAATCAGCACGGCTTTGCCGGGAAAGATGCCTACGACACTGATGTCCAGCGCCCAGGCTGATGGGCCCGACAAGCATAGCGATGTGAGCAGCAATAGTGTGCGCATCTGCATCCGTTTTCTCCCCTTGTTCTGAACCGGTAACGCCCGCATGTCGTCTTGCTAGGGATGCACGCTGTCCCGGCGATTACCGCTCCCGCTGAAAGCGTTAGGGAGCGGACCATGCGTGTGCTTATAAAACATTAAGCCCGGTATCGAGAGCTGCTCACTCAGTCAGTTCACGATCTCGTCCGGTCATTACTGCTCTTTTCTGCTTTCTTCGCATGCAGGGCGTATGCCTTAATCGCGGAAGTTGTTGAAGGCCAGCGGCAGATCCGAAACGTCCTTTTTCAGCAGCGCCATGGCCGCCTGCAGATCATCCCGCTTGGCGCCGGTAACGCGTACCGCGTCGCCTTGTATGCTGGCCTGCAGTTTCATCTTGCTGTCCTTGATGATGCGCACGATCTTCTTGGCAGCTTCGGTCTCGATGCCGTTCCTGACCTTGATGACTTGCTTGACCTTGTCGCCGCCGATTTTCTCTATCTTGCCCAGATCGAGAAAGCGCACATCGACGTTACGCTTGGCCATTTTGGTGGTCAGGACTTCACGCACCTGGCTGAGCTGGAAGTCGGAGTCGGCATACGCGGTCAGCTCGCGTTCTTTTTGCTCGATGCGGGCATCGGTACCCTTGAAATCGAAGCGGGTACCAATATCCTTGCTGGCCTGGTCGACTGCATTGCGCACTTCAACCATATCGGCTTCGGATACAACGTCAAAAGAGGGCATGGTATTTCCTTTATCGCTAATCAGTCATAAAACAGTCACAAAAGGCGGATAGATAAATAACTATCCATTCTGACAAGCGATTCTACCAGCTGGCTTTCAAGCGTAACAGGCGTAGGCGGCAAGATTGCAGCAGGGATCGCGCCTGCAAGCCGCCCGGCGCTATAATCATCCGCCATGACTGTCACGCTTCCCATCCAGAATAATTTCCTGCTGCAGGCGCACAACAGCTTCGGCATTGCCGCCAGAGCCGCTTCCTATCTGCCGGTTACCGAGGTCCAGGCCCTGTCGGACCTGCATGCCGCAGGAGCCCTGTCGGCCCAGCCTGTGCTGGTGCTGGGCGGCGGCAGCAACATCTTGCTGACCCGTGATTTCCCCGGACTGGTGCTGCACATGCGCAATCGCGGCATCAGTATCGTCGATGAAGACGAGCAGGCGGTTTACGTGCGCGCCGCCGCCGGTGAAAACTGGCATGCGTTGGTACTGTGGACGCTGCAGCGCGGGCTGGGCGGACTGGAAAACCTGTCGCTGATTCCCGGCACCGTGGGCGCGGCGCCAATACAGAACATCGGCGCTTATGGAACCGAGATAAAAGATGTTTTGCATAAGCTCAGCTACTTCGACCGGAACAGCGGACAAGTAGTCACGCTGAACAAAGCTGCCTGCGAATTCGCTTATCGCGACAGCGTTTTCAAGCGCAGCTTGCGTGAGCAGGCCATCATCGTGGAAGTCTGTTTTGCCTTGCCAAAATCCTGGCAGCCGAATATTCGCTACGCAGAGCTGGCGCAGGAACTGGCGGTGCGCGGCGTGAGCGATCCCGATCCGAGAACTGTCAGCGATGCGGTGATCGCGATTCGTACCCGCAAGCTGCCGGATCCGGCGGTGATCGGCAATGCCGGCAGTTTTTTCAAGAACCCTGTGGTTACTGTTGCGCAGCGCGATGCCTTGCTCGCGCATTATCCGGACCTGGTGAATTATCCGCAGGCGGACGGCAGCGTGAAACTGGCTGCCGGCTGGCTTATAGATCGTTGCGGCTGGAAAGGCAAATCAACGGGCGCGGCCGGCGTGTATGAGAAGCAGGCGCTGGTGCTGGTCAATCGCGGCGGCGCCAGCGGCAGCGATATCGCGGAACTTGCCGCTGCCATCCAGCAGGATGTGGCGCGGCAGTTCGATGTGAAGCTGGAACCGGAACCGATTTTTATATAACGATGCAAGCCTGGCAAATTCTCCTCTATTACCTGCTTGCCAGTGCGATGGCTTTCCTCGCCTACTGGCTGGACAAGTCCGCCGCTCGCGACGGGCGCTGGCGCATACCGGAAAGCCGCTTGCATCTGCTGGCGCTGATGGGTGGATGGCCGGGAGCCTGGCTGGCGCAACGCACGCTGCGGCACAAGACGCGCAAGCAACCGTTTCAGGCGATTTTCTGGATAACTGGGGTGTTGCATTGCGCATTGCTGGCCTGGGCCATTTCGCCGCAGGGACGTTCCATGCTGCATGCGTGGATGCAATAAAAAACCGGCAACTGCATGAACTGCAGGCCGGTTTTTTATTGGAGCCGAATCCGGCAATCAACCGTAATGGCAGGTGTAATCCATGGTTTCCAGCACTTCGATGTCGAAGCTGGAATTGGCCGGCACCTTGAAGCTTTGTCCTGCCTGGTATTCATTCCAGCTGTCTTCGCCCTTCATGCGCACGCGGCATTTGCCCGCATTTAGTTCCATCACTTCCGGTGCCGAGGTGCCGAAGGTCAGCGAGGCGGGGAAGATTACACCTATGGTTTTCTTGCTGCCGTCTGCGAACAGGATGTTGTGCGAGACGCATTTACCGTCGAAGTAAACGTTAGGCTGGGTAACGACGGAGACGTTGTCGAATTGCTTGCTCATGGTGTTTAGTGTTTAAGGATGATTAGTCGTTGTCTTTGGTCAGGCGCGGCAGGCCAACCGACGAGTTGTTGCCGAGCAGGCCGGCCTTGCTGTAGATGCCCAGCTTCTGGCGGGTGTCGGTAATGTCCAGATTGCGCATGGTGAGCTGGCCGATGCGGTCCTGCGGGGAGAACGGTGCATCTTCCACTTTTTCCATCGACAGGCGTTCCGGCGCATAGGTCAGGTTGGGCGAGTCGGTATTCAGAATCGAATAGTCGTTGCCGCGACGCAGTTCGAGCGTGACTTCGCCGGTGACTGCGCGCGCTACCCAGCGCTGCGAGGCTTCGCGCAGCATGATGGCTTGCGGATCGAACCAGCGGCCCTGGTACAGCAGGCGGCCCAGCTTGCGGCCATTTTCGCGATATTGTTCGATGGTGTCTTCATTGTGAATGCCGCTCACCAGGCGTTCATAAGCGATGAACAGCAGTGCCAGGCCCGGAGCCTCGTAGATGCCGCGGCTCTTGGCTTCGATGATGCGGTTTTCGATCTGGTCGCTCATGCCCAGGCCGTGACGGCCGCCGATGAGGTTGGCTTCGGCCAGCAGATCCACGGCATTGGCGAAGGTCTTGCCATTGAGCGCGACCGGATAACCTTCTTCGAAGCGCACCGTGACTTCTTCGCGCTTGACTTCGACGTCGTCGCGCCAGAAGGCCACGCCCATGATGGGCTGGACGATCTTGATGCCGGAACTCAGCAGTTCCAGGTCTTTCGCTTCATGCGTGGCGCCCAGCATGTTGGAGTCGGTGGAATAAGCCTTCTCGACCGACATCTTGTAATCGAAGCCGGACTTGATCATGAATTCCGACATTTCCTTGCGGCCGCCCAGTTCCTGGATGAAGGTGTCGTCCAGCCAGGGTTTGTAGATGCGCAGCTTGGGATTGATCAGCAAGCCGTAGCGGTAGAAGCGCTCGATATCGTTGCCCTTGAAGGTGGAACCGTCGCCCCAGATATCGACCTGGTCTTCCTGCATCGCCGAGACCAGCATGGTGCCGGTGACAGCGCGGCCCAGCGGCGTAGTGTTGAAGTAGGTAACGCCGGCGGTCGTGATGTGGAAAGCGCCGCTTTGCAGCGCGGCGATACCTTCCGCCACCAGCTGTTCGCGGCAATCGATCAGGCGTGCCTGTTCCGCGCCGTACTGCATGGCTTTTTTCGGAATGGCATCGTAATCCGGTTCGTCAGGCTGGCCGAGGTTGGCGGTATAGGCATAAGGAATCGCGCCTTTCTGGCGCATCCACAGCAGCGCAGCGCTGGTATCGAGACCGCCGGAAAAGGCAATGCCCACTTTCTGGTTGACGGGAACGGACTGGAGTATGGTCGACATGATTTCTGCTTTGAATAAAGAGGGTTCAGGCTGGGTTGTTCGGTTGGCTGTCAGCTGGCTGTCAGCTGGCTGTCAGGTGATTGACCAGGATGCGGACGCGGCGCGCAAGTATCAGGATGCAGATGAAAGCCATCGGCCAGGCGATGATGAAAGCATGCATCCAGCGTGCTATGAAACCGCTGTCGTAGCCGGTGTTCACGAAGGTGACGATGCCGGTCATGATGAAGGCCATGCTCAGGGACATCAGCAGCGCAAATAAGGAATTGGCGTGGCGCTGGGAAATTCGCATGTCAGGCAATCCTCCCCAGAACCAGGTATTCGAGCAGCGCTTTTTGCACGTGCAGGCGGTTTTCCGCTTCATCCCACACCACCGACTGCGGACCATCGATCACTTCGGCCGCCACTTCTTCGCCGCGATGCGCGGGCAGGCAGTGCATGAACAAGGCATCGGGATGCGCGCGCTGCATCTTGGCGCCATCCACGATCCAGCCCTTGAAGGCTTTCAGGCGCACCGCGTTTTCTTCTTCCCAGCCCATGCTGGTCCACACATCGGTGGTGACCAGGTCGGCGTTTTCGCAGGCATCCGAAGGGTCGGTAAACACGGTGTAATGCGTGTTGCCGGGATTGACCAGCACAGGATCGATTTCATAGCGCTTGGGCGTGGAGACGTTCACATGGAAGCCGAACACTTGCGCAGCCTGCAGCCAGGAATACAGCATGTTGTTGGCGTCGCCTATCCAGGCCACCGTCTTGCCCGCGATGGAACCGCGATGCTCGATGTAGGTGAATACGTCGGCCAGCACCTGGCAGGGATGGTGTTCATTGGTCAGGCCATTGACCACCGGCACGCGCGAATGGGCGGCGAAACGCTCGATGATTTCCTGGCCGAAGGTGCGGATCATGATGATGTCGCACATGCGGGACATCACTTGTGCCGCATCCTCCACCGGCTCGCCGCGTCCCAGCTGGCTGTCGCGGGTATTCAGGTAAATCGCTGCGCCGCCGAGCTGGTGCATGCCGGCTTCGAACGACAGGCGGGTGCGCGTGGAGTTCTTTTCGAACACCATGACCAGCGTGCGGTCCTGCAGCGGGTGGTAGGGTTCGTAATTCTTGAATTTTTGCTTGATGAGGCGCGTACGCTCAATCAGGTAGGCGTATTCATCCAGCGTGAAATCCGAGAATTGAAGAAAGTGTTTGATTGCCATAAATAGAAACGGCGGCGAGGGTGGCGCCTGCCGCCGAAGTGTTTGTAAGCCGTTCAATTATAAGAGATTTTTGCTGAAAAAACAGCATCATGGCCCGGCCCGTGCCACTGCCTTGCTTCAATAGCGTTTCTGCGAGGATTCGTGCAGCAGTTGCCGGTACAAATCGTGACGCATGGGATGGATCTCCCCTTTTTCCACTGCCATCAGCACCGCGCAAGCCGGTTCCGACAAATGATGGCAATTGTAAAAGCGGCATCCACCCAGGTGCGGGGTAAAGTCACGGAACGCCCGTTCCAGCATGCCTTCCGTCAAATGGTAGAGACCGAATTCCTGGAAGCCGGGTGAATCGAACACCTGTGTGCGCTCGTCGATCTGGTAGAGACGGGTAAAGGTGGTGGTGTGTTTGCCGCTGTTGAGCGCAGCCGAGATTTCGCGCACGGCGATTTCCGCGCCCGGCACCAGCAGGTTGATCAGCGAAGACTTGCCCATGCCGGACTGGCCCAGCAGGATAGTCGACTGGCCGGCCAGTATCGGCGCCAGCTTGGCGACGGTGGCCTCGGGATCTGCCTTGGCCGACACTTCATGTATCGCGTATCCCAGTCCTGCATACAGAGCAAGGCGTTCGCGCGTTCTGTCCAGGTATGCTTCGATATCGATCTTGTTCAATATCAGGTGGACCGTTATACCGGCAGCTTCTGCCGCCACCAGCGCGCGTGAAACCAGGTCGTCGGAATAGCCGGGTTCGGTCGCGACCACGATGAACATTTGCGTGACGTTGGCTGCCAGCAGCTTGGATTTGAACTGGTCCGAGCGATACAGCAGGGTAGCGCGCGGCAGGATTTCCTCGATCACGGCCTGATCGGCCGAAGACTGGCGCAGGCGTACCCGGTCGCCGGTCGCGACATCGCTTCTTTTCCCTCGGGTCACGCATTGCAGCCGGGTCTGGCCGGCTTGCACAAGGTAATGGCGCCCGTGCGCGGCGATGACGGTACCTGCCAGTTCACTCATGCCGGTTCCGCTGACTGCTGATAGATGGCATCGATTTTCGCGGCGCAGATGAAGTCATTGTCGGACAAGCCGCCCACCGAATGCGTATGGAAGGTGACGGTGCAGCGCTTGTAAGTCACCAGCAGGTCGGCATGATGGTCTTCCGCGTGAAAGAGATAGGCAATCGCATTCACGAAGGCCATGGTGCGGTAGTAATTCTTGAATTCGAATGCTCGGCTGATGTGCTTGTTCTCCAACTGCCATTCCGGTACTGCCTGCAGGCAGGCGGCGATTTCCTGGTCGTTCAAGGCCTGGGTCTGATGATTGCAGCGGCGGGCAAGCAATTCGGCGGCGGTGGTCATGGCAGGGTCCTCTTCAATCAATTGGCCAGCAGCCTGTTGATGCGTATCGTGGCTGGCGGATGCGAATCGTAGAAGGCAGAATGAATCGGGTCGGGCGTCAGCGTGGAAGCATTGTCTTCGTACAGCTTCACCAGCGCGGACACCAGGTCCTGGGCATTGGCATGCTTGGCGGCGAAGGCATCGGCTTCGAATTCATGCTTGCGCGAGCTGATGGATGTCAGCGGCGACAGCAGGAAAGTGAAGACCGGCAGTGCCAGCATGAACAGCAGCAAGGCCATTGCATCGCTTGCGCCGCTGACGGGATTGACACCCAAGCCTTCATAGAACCACATCTGGTTTTTCAGGAAGCCCAGCAGCGCCAGCAAGAGCAGCGATAAAGAGAACATCACGACGATGCGCTTGACGATGTGCTTGAGCTTGAAATGGCCGAGCTCATGCGCCAGCACCGCTTCGATTTCCTGCGGCGCCAGGCGCTGCAGCAGGGTGTCGAAGAAGACGATGCGCTTGGCCGCACCGAAGCCGGAAAAGTAGGCATTGCCATGCGCGCTGCGCTTGGAACCATCCATCACGAACAAGCCTTTTGAAGCAAAGCCTACGCGCTGCATCAGGTTTTCTATGCGCGCGCGCAGGCTGTCGTCGGCTAGCGGCGTGAATTTGTTGAACATGGGGGCAATCACGGTCGGGTACAGGACCAGCATCAATAGCTGAAAGCCGCACCATACCAGCCAGGCATACAGCCACCACAGATCGCCCGCGCTTTCCATCAATGCCAGGATGACCCAGATCAGCGGCAAGCCGATGGCGATACTCAACAGGGTGGACTTGAACAGATCTGACACGAACAGCGCCGGCGTCATCTTGTTGAAGCCGAAACGTGCTTCGAGCGAAAACTGACGGTAGTAATCGAACGGCAGGCTGATGGCGCCGGAAATGAGGGCGAATGCCGCCAGCAACGCGATCTGATACAGCATGTGTGACTCGAACAGGCCAGGCAAGGTGACTGACAGCCATTGCAGGCCGCCCAGCAGCGTGAAGCCGACCAGCACGATGGTGTTGACCATCAGTATGACCAGGCCGAACTTGGTCCGCGCGACGGTATAATCCGCCGCTTTCTGATGGGCAGCGAGCGGAATGCTTTCGCTGAATTGCGCAGGCACGGCATTGCGATGCCGTAAGACGTGCCGGATATGGCGCGACGCCAGCCAGAAACGCACAGAAACTGTGAGGGCCAGAAAGACGACAAACAGTATGGAAAACGCGAGTGAAGACATGCTGTGCCTGTGAGAGAATGGCGAAACGAATAGGAATCCAATTATGTCACAAGCTAACGAAACCGAGCTTGCGCCAGTCAAGGCTGCAGCACCCAATGAATTCAACCTGGTGTGGGTCGATATGGAAATGACGGGATTGAATCCCGATACCGACCGCATCATCGAAGTCGCGGTCGTGGTGACCGATGCCGAACTGAACGTGATTGCCGAAGGACCGGTATTCGCGGTGCACCAGCCCGATGAAGTGCTGGATGCGATGGATGCGTGGAACAAGGGCACGCATGGCCGCTCCGGCCTGATCGAGCGCGTGAAGGCTTCCACCGTGTCGGAAGCGCAGGTGGAAGAGGAGTTGATCGCTTTCCTGAAGAAGTATGTGCCCAGCGGTAAATCGCCGATGTGCGGCAACAGCATTTGCCAGGACCGCCGTTTCATGGCGCGTTCCATGCCCAAGCTGGAAGCCTTTTTCCATTACCGCAATGTCGATGTCTCGACCATCAAGGAACTCTGCCGACGCTGGAAGCCCGAACTGATATCCGGCTTCAAGAAGCAGCAGATGCATACTGCCTTGGCGGATATCGTGGAATCGATAGAAGAATTGCGCTATTACCGCGAGCATTTCATCAAGGCTTGATCAGCCTGGTGCCGGCTTGCTGCTAGCCAAACAATAAAGCAGCAGGCAGGGAGAAGGGGGTGGATGTCTGTTTAAGGACGATTCATCATGATGACATCTGCGTATTTATGCGATGCGATCCGAACGCCTTTCGGCCGCGAGGGCGGCCGCTTGTCTTCCTTGCGTGCCGACGATCTCGCGGCGCTTCCCCTGCTTGCGCTGATTGAACGCCATCCTGGCCTGGACTGGGAGCAGGTCTGCGATGTGATGCTGGGCTGCGCCCATCAAGTCGGCGAAGAGCTGAACGATATCGCGCGTACTGCGGCGTTGCTCGCCGATCTGCCGGTCAGTGTGCCGGGCGTGACACTGAATCGCCAGTGCGGCTCCGGCCTGGAAGCCATGGGCACAGCGGCACGCGCAATCAAATCTGGTGAAATTAGCATGGCGCTGGCAGGCGGTATCGAATCGGCCAGCCGCCTGGCGCTGCTGCAAGGTGGCAGTTATGCGCGGCATGCCATCGAAACTGCTCAACATCTCGCATCGCCGCATCGTTATTTTATTCATCCGCTGATGAAAATTCAGTATGGCGATGAAACAGCTATTGCCAGTGCCGATCGTCTGGCGCGTGAATTGAATGTCGAACGCGATGCGCAGGATGCCTACACCTGGGCTTCTCATCAAAAGGCAAGGGCCGCTCAGCAGGCAGGCTGGATGAAGGATGAGCTGACGCCGGTAGCGCTGGCGCAGAAAAACGGTGATCCTCTCATCGTGGCCGAGGATGAATTGAATGCGCCGGCTTCTTTGCAGGCACTTGCCGCCCGCGCGCCTTTACTGAGCGATGCCACTATTACCGCAGGCAATACCAGTCATGCCGGCGATGGCGCGGTTGCCGCATTGCTGGCCTGTGAAAAGGCTGCGCACAAATATAGCCTGCTGCCGAGAGCGCGGGTGCTGGGCATGGCGGTAACCGGCGTTGCACCGGGCGTTGCCGGCATCGGTGCCGCCGCTGCAGCGCGCAAGCTGCTGGTGCAAATCGGACTGAACCTGGAGCAGATGGATGTGATCGAGCTGCATGAGGCCTTCGCCGTGCATGCATTGGTGGTGTTGCGCGACTGGGGCTTGCGCGATGATGATGCGCGCGTCAATCCGCAGGGCGGCACGCTTGCTTACGGAGATCCGATCGGAGCATCGGGTGCGCGCCTGGTGCTGTCGGCCATGCAATCGCTGCATCGCATCAAGGGACGTTATGCCTTGTGTGCGATGTGCGTGGGCAGTGGTCAGGGTATTGCGCTGGCGATGGAGCGGGTTTGAAAAGCCCGCTTCCTGTCAGGCTTCGTTGTTTGAATTCGCGCCGCAGCATTGCTTGAATTTCTTGCCGCTGCCGCAGCGGCATAATTCGTTGCGGCCCGGTTTCGGTTCTGCATGCTGCAGTGGCGCATGGGTCTTCTTGCGCTGCTCCAGCCAGAAACGATGGATGGTCGGCAAGCCTGCTTCGATTTCCAGCGCCAGTTGATGGCGTTTTTGCGGCGTGTCGGCCAGCGGCACTTCCTCTTCTTCCACTTCTTCCGCGCCCAGCAGGTAAATCGCGCGCAGCACCGGCGCAATCGGCGCATCCCAGCCGGTGTCCCATACCTCGGCACGCAAGCTCATGCCCTCCCAGAATCCCCAGGCCCAGGCTTCGCCATCCAGCAATTTTTTTCCTTGCTCGACCTGTTCAAGAAACAGCGGTTCGAATTCCTTCGGCGCTGCTTCGAAGGTAATGGCGATCTCGTTCAGGAAGCGCATGATCAGTGAACGAATGCGCTTTTCTTCCTGGCCGGACTGAAACACCGGCACATCTTCCGGCGAGGGACCCCATATCTGCGGCCACCATTCTTCCGGAGCAATGATGGCGGGCCCGATCACGATGGCAGTGAGATAACCATGCAATGCATCCAGCGTCATCGCATTTTCTGAACAGCGATCGGAGAGCAGAAAACGATCGAGCGTATCGAATTCCTGGTCGGACAAAAGTTCGTCGAGTTGCATGAAATACCAGTAAAAAAACGAAGGGTAAGAAGAAAGAAGAGTGTAATCCGCAAAACCTATGTCAGGAAGCTAAAAGTATTTTCCATATCGTCAATTTCCTGTTCGGATTTGGGTACAGCCTGTTTCAATTCGTCACAAATTCCGTGACGAAGCTCAATAAATCTCGGAGAATGCTGAGGTGTGTTGCGTTTGGTCAATGAAGAAGAGCAATCTTTTCATTGCTTAAAAATTAATCAGGTCGGCGGCAACCGATTTGACAACGCTAACAATGAAAAAGAAAGCCCCGTACGGCGGCAACCGTACGAGGCGGGATACAGATTCCCATCGGTCAACAGGAACATGTGATGAGCAATATATCTTGGCATTTCTTCAATGTCAAACTGGCATGCGTGCTTGCGGCTTCGCTGGCATGCAGCATGGCGTCAGCGAATAACAGCGATGCAGCTTCGTCTTCTGCGTCTTCTTCCGTTATTCAGGATGAACAGGCTTCGCAGTTGTGGGTGACCACCGGCTTTCGCTCCTATCACTTCAAGCGTTCCCCGAACTACAACGAAAACAATACCGGCATCGGTTTTGAATGGCACTTCGATGACGAGCGCGCGATCATGCTGGGCACCTATCGCAACAGCGTGCGCGAGAGTACGCATTACCTGCACTATGTGTGGACGCCCTTGAAGATCGGTCCGATACGCCTGGGAGGCGCGGCAGGGCTGATCGATGGCTATCCGGATCTGAACGATGGCAAGGTCAGTTTCTCGCTGATCCCGGCGGCCACCTGGCATTTCAAGGTGTTTTCACACGATGTCGGTCTTAACCTCGTCTACATACCGACCATCGCCCGGCAGGTGGATGGTTCGCTGGCGCTGCAATTCAAGATCCGCCTGAAGTAAGCTGGAGTAATTCAGGCCGGCCACAGCGGCGCCTCTTCCATCAGGGCGATCTGCTCGCGCAGTTCGAGGATGCGATCCTGCCAGTAGCGCTGGGTGCCAAACCAAGGGAAGGCCGCCGGAAAAGCGGGGTCGTCCCAGCGCGAAGCCAGCCACGCGGAGTAATGAATCAGCCGCAGCGTGCGCAGCGCTTCGATCAGGTGCAATTCGCGCGCATTGAATTCGCAGAAGTCTTCATAGCCGGCCAATACATCCGCCAACTGCCGGCTCATGTCGGCACGCTCGCCCGATAGCAGCATCCACAGATCCTGAACGGCGGGCCCCATGCGGCTATCGTCGAAGTCGACAAAATGCGGGCCCTGGTCGGTCCATAAAAGATTGCCGCCGTGGCAGTCGCCATGCAATCGCAATGTCCGGACTTCACCAGCCCGGTCATAACAATGGCGCACGCCTTCCAGCGCCTGGTTCACCACGCTTTGCCAGGCAGCGTTCAGATCGGTGGGAATGAAATCCTTTTCCAGCAGGTAGTCGCGTGCCGCCTCGCCGAAGGTTTGCAAATCCAGCGTCGGGCGTTCCCGGTAAGCGCTGCGCCCGCCCGTGGCATGAATGCGGCCCATGAAGCGGCCTATCCATTCCAGCGTAGCGGAGTCTTCCAGTTCGGGTGTGCGTCCGCCCTGGCGCGGAAATACAGTGAATCGGAAATCCTGAAATTCGTGCAGCGTGCGCCCCGCTATCTGCAGCGGCGGCACCACGGGAATTTCCTGCGCCGCCAGTTCATCGACAAATGCATGCTCTTCCAGGATGGCGGCATTGGTCCAGCGATTGGGCCGGTAAAACTTCACTACGACCGGCGCTCCCTGTTCCATGCCGACCTGGTACACGCGGTTTTCATAACTGTTCAGTGCCAGTAGACGGCCATCGCTGTACAGGCCCACGCTTTCCAGCGCATCCAGGACCAGGATAGGGTCCAGTCGGGCGAAAAGATGGGTGCCGGGAGCAGAAGAAGAGGAAATATTCATGCCTGCATTGTATGTCGGGTCGCGTTTCCAAAGAGGCAAAGGGGGAAATAACGAAGCCTCGGAAGCTGCAAAAGAGCAATCGGGAAAATCTGTTCTGCCTGGTGCATGGGGCGTAGACACGGTTTTCTTACCAATAAAAGACTTTTATCGAAGTTGTAAAAAAGGAAGAAGTCTCCAGAAATTCCGGTGCTTGAAAGAGCGATGCATTTTTATTGAATGGGTGCTGCCACCTCGCGGGAAGGGCGTCTCTTCTTGAAAATTTGAGACAGGGCGAAAAAACATTCTTGCAAATGAACAATAATTCAATATACTGTACAAAAACACAGCACTAGTTAAAAACACAGTGCAAATGCCATCTTTCTCTATGAAGACCGCCATGAATACCTCTGTCACGCTAACTTCTCTTCCCGCTACTTCCTTGCTCGATACCTTGCAAGCCAGACTTGCTAGCTGGCAAGCCGGGCAGGGGCCCTTGCACAGCCGGTCCGGCCTGCCTAGCGGTTTTGCCGAAGTGGATGAAGTTTTACCGGATGAGGGCTGGCCGCAAGGAGCGCTGACGGAATTGCTGACAGATGAAACCGGCGTAAGCGAATTCTCCCTGTTGCTGCCGGTGCTGGCGCGGCTGACGGCAAAACGGGGCGTATTGCTGGTGGCGCCGCCTTTTCTGCCCCACGCTCCCGCGCTGGCACAGGCTGGCGTGGACCTGGATCGTTTGCTGGTCGTGCCCGCCGGCGCTTCGCGCGATGCCCTGCCGGCCGCCGAGCTGGCGCTGAGTTCCGGCGCCTGCGGGGCGGTGCTGATCTGGGAAAATGGCTTGTCCAGCCTGAAGGGCCAAAGTCTCCCTTATCTCACCTTGAGACGCCTGCATCTGGCAGCAGAACGCGGCAATGCGATGGCGGTGCTGTACCGTGCAAGCCATCATGCTCGGCAACCGTCCCCAGCGGGGCTGCGCATAGGTCTGGCGCAAATCCAGCAGCGCTTGCAACTGCAGGTTTTCAAGCGGCGCGGCCTGTTTGGCGCGCAGACGGCGAGCATCCTGCCCTGGCTGTTGCCGGTGCAGGAGCCAGCCGCTCATCACCCCAGAAAGCCTGCCTGGTATGCGATTCCCGCTGCACGGCTGGCCCGTCCTCAGATGGGTGTCTACTAGAAAACCAGGAAATCTGCCCAGGTCGCGGATCACGCTTTATTCGTAGCTGGCACACCAGTAGGGGCAGCGCGGCACTAAAAAGTCGGTCACTAAGTATTTGCCTGGATAGATAGAGAAAAGGAAATGGTCAGGAATGAAGGATTGCCTGCACCACTATCTCGGCTTATGACGGGCAATGGTGAGTCTTGGCCAGGACTGCTAAGAGGATTTCATAAAATTAATTAAATAATTAAAATAAATATGGAAAACCTATTGCGATGATAAAAACTATCAAATTCCTAAATTGATAGTTCTGGGCTATTATTCTGGACATGTTTTCATCAAGTTGCTTCTAACCAAGAAAGGAAAATCATGTCCTTGATTAATACCAGCGTTAAACCCTTCAAAGCTACTGCCTACCATAACGGCAAATTTGTCGAAGTATCCGATGCGGATCTGAAAGGCAAGTGGTCAGTAGTGTTCTTCTACCCGGCCGACTTTACCTTCGTCTGTCCGACCGAATTGGGCGACGTCGCCGACAACTACGAAACCTTCAAGTCCATGGGTGTGGAAATCTATTCGGTATCGACCGACACCCACTTCACCCACAAAGCCTGGCATGACACTTCCGACACTATCGGCAAGATCCAGTATCCGATGATCGGCGATCCGACCGGCGCCATCAGCCGCAACTTCGAAGTAATGGTTGAAGAAAGCGGCCTGGCACTGCGCGGTACTTTCGTCATCAACCCGGAAGGCCAGATCAAGATCGTCGAAGTGCATGACGACGGCATCGGCCGCGACGCTCGCGAACTGCTGCGTAAAGTGCAGGCTGCGCAATACGTGGCTGCGCATCCGGGCGAAGTCTGCCCCGCCAAGTGGACCCCGGGCGAAAAAACCCTGGCGCCATCGCTGGACCTGGTCGGCAAGATCTAAGCAGGCCTGATTCACTTCCCGCACATTTCCGCCGTCCCGGCGGGGATGTGCGGTCATTCAACCGCCATGACTGAATCGGTACATCGCAAGCCGCATGACTGTTTAATGACCGCATCATTTGAATAACGCATCACACGGATTGAATAAAGGGAGAACCTATGCTGGATTCCAACGTAAAGACACAATTGCAGGCTTACATGGAGCGTCTGGTGGCGCCGGTGGAGCTGGTGGCGGCGCTGGGCGATGACGAAGGCTCGCGCGACATGAAGCGCCTGCT
>JAFAGG010000058.1 GCA_023422955.1 Pseudomonadota bacterium
CCAGATGTAGTACTGCACATCGAGCGTGCGTTCGGCCGCGCGCGCCAATAACACGCGCGCGGCAAAAGCTTCATGCGCATTGGCCAGCGGATAGATGCCGGAAGCATCGGGATGCGCGTCGACCAGCGGCGCCAGCGTCTGGCCCAGCCGGGTTTGCGCATCGGGCGGCAAGGCGCGGGAAACGGTGCGCTGATCAAGCGTGGGCAAATCGCCGCAGCCTGCGATCAGGACAGTGAGGAAAGCAGCCAGCAGCACAAGCCAGGCGCGTAGCGCCGGCCGGATTGTTTCGGGTGTAGGCATCCGGTCTCAGAAAGAAAGTCGGGTCAAAAAACGATCAGGCATTCAGTATTAACGGCAAGTGCCGCTTGCGCAACTGCGATGCCGTCTTGACAGCGGGCAGTCGCACTTATCCTCTCAGCATTGCATTGGCGCAGCAATTGCAAGGCTTGCGAGCAGCGATGAAGATGGTTCCTGCATGGCGCTTGCACAAGCTCTTTCATATTTTTTCTAACGCGCGCTCATTATTGCATCTGTCGCCGTAGCGGCAGCTTGTTTGCGGAACTGATGGTTTGAATTTTCCTCTACAGAGGGCTAAATCACTTCAGGCATCGTGGCGCTTTCCTTTTGGAAAGCTATCACCTTTATCAGACGATTCAATTGGATGCAAAGACGCTTCGCCGCCTATCCTGTCTTTCATTCCTTTCATCCCTTTCAGCACAAGAGGCCTACCATGAGCAGCCATCAACCCGAACGTCCTACGCTCACGACCCGACAAGGACATCCGGTCAGCGACAACCAGTCGCTGCGTTCCGTCGGCGAGCGCGGTCCCGCTACGCTGGAAAATTACCAGTTCATCGAAAAGATCACGCACTTCGACCGCGAACGCATTCCCGAGCGCGTGGTGCATGCACGCGGCACCGGCGCGCACGGTTACTTCGAGCCTTACGGCAAGATCGGTAACGAGCCGGTCGCCAAGTACACCTGCGCCAAGGTGCTCAACCAGGTCGGCGTGCGCACGCCTATCTTCCTGCGTTTTTCCACCGTGATCGGTTCCAAGGATTCGCCGGAAACTGCGCGCGATCCGCGCGGCTTTGCGATCAAGTTCAAGACGGTGGATGGCAACTGGGACCTGGTCGGCAACAACATCAAGATTTTCTTCATCCGCGATGCGATCAAGTTCCCGGACATGATCCATGCATTCAAGCCCGACCCGGTGACCAACCGCCAGGAACCGTGGCGATTCTATGATTTCGTGGCGTCGTCGCCGGAAGCGCTGCACATGATTACCTGGATCAAGAGCCCGTGGGGCATCCCCGCGACCTACCGCGAAATGCAGGGTTCGGGCGTCAATACCTACAAGCTGGTGAATGAAGAAGGCGTGGCCCACCTGGTGAAATTTCACTTCGAACCCAAGCAGGGCGTGCGCAACCTGACCAGTTCGCAGGCGGCTGAAATCCAGGCGCAGGAAGTCGGCCATGCGACCAAGGATTTGTACGAAGCGATCGAGCGCGGCGATTTTCCGGAATGGGAAATGTCGGTGCAGATCATGTCCGACGACGATCATCCCGAACTGGATTTCGATCCGCTGGATGACACCAAGTTGTGGCCGGTAGACAAGTTCCCGATGCTGCCTTTGGGCCGCATTGTGCTGGACCGAAATCCCGACAATGTGTTTGCCGAAACCGAGCAGGCTGCTTTCGGCACCGGCGTATTGGTCGACGGCATCGACTTCTCCGACGACAAGATGCTGCAGGGCCGCACGCTGTCGTATTCGGATACACAGCGCTATCGCGTCGGCCCCAACTACCTGCAACTGCCTATCAACGCGCCGCAGGAAAAGGCGCGACCGCATACCAACCAGCAGGGCGGCTCCATGGCCTATTACGTCGATCCGACCGGCGGCAACAAGCACATCAATTACGAGCCCAGCCTGATGGGTGGCTTGCAGGAAGCGCCGAAGCGGGACAAGGAATATCACCAGTGGGTGGAAGGCCATCTGGGTCGCTACCAGACTACACGCACGCTGGATGATTACAAACAGGTGGGCGAGCGTTATCGCAGCTTTGAAGACTGGGAGCGCGATGACCTGGTCAACAACGTGGGCGGCGACCTGAAGCAGTGCCCGGAAACGATACAGCTGCGCATGGTGTGGCACCTGTGGCATTGCGATCCGGAGTACGGCACGCGCGTGGCAAAGATCGCCGGTATCGATCTGGAAAAGGCCAAGGCACTGCCGCCCCTGCCCGGCAGACCGGTTCCGCATCAGGCACGCTCGGGTCCGACTTATACCAGCGGCAAGAAGGAAGAGCCGGCCGGTGTGGAAAGTCCGTCAGACGAAACGGCGGGCGCGAAGTAAGCGCGTCGAGAGAGTTTTAAAAGTCTTGGGTCGGAGTTGCGGCGTCTGCCAGGTTGGCAGGTGCCGCAGCCGTGAAGAGAAGGCAGCGCGGTCTGCCTGGATCGGCAAGATCAGAGCAGAGCAGATCAGATTAGATCAGGCCAGCGATGCCGTATCGGTAACAGCCGGCAGCAAATGTCCGAGCTTGGCAGCCTTGGTTTCCAGATAACGCTGGTTGTAGGCATTCACGCGAACTACCAGCGGAATACGTTCCACCACCTTGAATCCCAGTGTTTCCAGCGATGCGATCTTGCGCGGATTATTCGTCATCAGGCGCAACTGCATGATCTGCAAATGCTTGAGTATCGGTTCGCACAAGCGGTAATCGCGCTGGTCTGCCGCAAAGCCCAGGCGCTGATTGGCTTCCACCGTATCCGCACCCTGGTCCTGCAGGTGATACGCCCGCACTTTATTGACCAGGCCGATTCCCCGCCCTTCCTGGCGCAAATAAACCACGACCCCGCGTCCTGCCGCAGCAATGGTTTTCAATGCCTGTTCCAGTTGCGCGCCGCAATCGCAGCGCTGGCTGAACAGCGCATCGCCGGTCAGGCATTCCGAATGGACTCTCGCCAGCACCGGCTCCTCCGTGCGCAGGTCGCCCAGGGCAATGGCGAGATGTTCCTTGCCGGTGCCGGATTCGACAAAGGCATGCAACTGAAAAGTGGCCCACGGCGTAGGCAAGTCGCAGGCAGACACCCATTCGAGCTGGGGAGCTTGGACTGGCATATCCGGCTTGTTAGATGATGTTGGCATCCTGATATTGTTTTCGCTTTGATCAAAAAAGCGGCACTCGCGGGTGCCGCTGTCCCTGCATTATCGCCTGAGGGAGCAATTGGTTCAGCATTGTGCCCGATTGGGGCGGGACCTGCTGCCTTCCCTGGTCCGCGCCTCTTGCAGGGGAAAGGCCAGGGAAGACTTACTCGGGAAGCATGAATTATCGCACCGGCTGGCCTGCTGCACCTGCCTGTTGCGCGGCAGGCGTCAAGTTGAACAAGCTCTCTTGTTCTATAGGTGGTTGCAAAAAGGATGTTGCAGAAGGAAGCGCCGCCAGGACGCTCCTGGCGGCAGGGGGCAAGAGCTGGGCCGGTAATCAGCCGAACAGCTTGTTGGCCGTTTTCGCGACCAGCATGCCCTGATGGCGCGCACCTTCCAGTTCGATCTCGGAGGGCTGACGTTCGCCCTGACCGCCGGCAATGGTCGTGGCGCCATAAGGCGCGCCGCCCACCACCTGATCCAGCACCATCTGTCCCTGGTGGCTGTAAGGCAGGCCGACGATGGTCATGCCGAAGTGCAGCAGGTTGGTGATGATGGAAAACAGCGTGGTTTCCTGGCCGCCGTGCTGGCTGGCAGTCGAAGTGAATGCGCCGCCCACTTTGCCGTTGAGCGCTCCTTGCGCCCACAAGCCGCCGGTCTGGTCCAGGAAGCTGGCCATCTGCGAGGGCATGCGGCCATAGCGCGTCGGGCAGCCGATGATGATGGCATCGTAGCCGGGAAGTTCTTCGACGGTCACAATGGGTGCAGCCTGATCAAGCTTGAAGTGGCTATTGCGCGCGATTACTTCCGGCACCGTTTCAGGCACTCGCTTGACTTCCACGGTCGCTCCGGTGGAACGGGCGCCTTCGGCGACAGCATTGGCCATCGTTTCCAGATGACCATAGGTGGAGTAATACAGCACGAGGACTTTTGACATTCGGATCTCCTTGGAGTTGGGTAAGGACTGCGGACAAGCAAGACAGGGAGCAATATCCGCAGTCGGATGTGGCAGGCCATTCCATGAACAAGATTACCCTGCTTTCCCGGAAAGGCCTATTTTCTCTACTCAAGCTTGGGCCTGCTCAGGCCTGCAATGATTCATCCATTATGAAGAAGGCATGCTGCTTCAAAAAGCGGAAAATTTTGGCGGCTATGATCGATTTTTTTGAATGAGCAGATTAGGCCAAATTCCGACTTCCTTTTCTTTTGGAAGTCCTCGTGGGAGATTTTCATTGCAAGCGACTGCTTGCGGTCGATAAGGCAAAGAACGAAAAAATACCCGTCGCCCGTCACTTGCCAATGCCCGTAAAACCCGAACTGAGCAGGAGGTTTGTTCGTGTGGGGAACTCAAGGGCGGTAGTAAGAAGCAAATGAATCCTACTTTCTTCTCAGCCGGCCTGGTGCTTGCCCGCTACTGCCGCAGATTGCCGACGCAGTCAAATTCCGGCTGCCCCTATGCCTGTGAGCAGCATTTGTCGTGAAAACTTATATCGATACCTGTTGCATTGTGCGACCTGCCCGCTGTCGCCATTGAATGGCGACCATATGCAAGCGCGGGCACTTCTTCATCGATTTCCTTGTGTACTGCTTTCACCAAATTCAGCCAACGTGAGTCTTCACCCACTCCACATAACTGTTCATCCAAGCCTGCAGAAATTCCTTGCTGTCGGGGCCGATATTGCCGCTGCCGTCGAACAGTCCTTCCTTGGCATGAATGAAGGCTTCCGGCTGGCCCAATGTGGGCACGTCCAGGTAAGCGAGGATATTGCGCAGATGCTGCTGCGCCAGCGCGGTGCCGACGGCGCCTATCGATGCGCCCAGCACGCCGGCCGGCTTGCCCGCCCACACGCTTTGCCCATAAGGGCGCGATGCATGATCGATGGCATTCTTCAACACGCCGGGAATCGAGCGGTTGTATTCGGGTGTGACGAACAATAATCCTTGCGCCGCAGTGATCTCCGCCTTCAGGCGCTTGACCGATTCCGCCGGCTGCACATCGTCATCCTGGTTGTACAGCGGCAAATCGCCGATCTCCACCTGCTTGAACGAAAATTCGGAGGGCGCCAGCTTCACGATGGCATTGGCCAGCTGGCGGTTGAAGGAATCCTTGCGAAGGCTGCCGACTAGCACGGCGATCTGGTATTGGCTCATGGCGCTTTCCTTATCATGGGTGGGAGAGTCAACACTTTGATATGGACCGCCTTGTTTCGTTCTGAGCTGGCGTAAGGGATGGCGCGGATGGGGCAGGGCATTCAGCCGGCATCTAGTCTCATGGCTGGCAGCTCTTGCTCCGGCCTAATTCCTTGCTGCCCGTGCACTGCGCCAGCGTTTTACGCCGAATCGACCGGCGTAAAACGCTGGACCTGTTTACCGTCGACGTTCACCATCTCGAAAAAGATGCTTTTGGGGCGGCACCAGATCGAGCCGTTGGCTGCCTTGTAAACGATAAGCGGCGTGTGATCCGCTTCCATGGTGGCTTCGCAGACAAGTTCGTAAATGCCACCCTTGTAGTGTTTGAATTGCATCGTCGTTTCCAGAGAATTCTTTTCGTTTCAGTTCGCCATGCGTGTGCTGCTTTTGAAGGCGGCGCTGTGAGTGTCTAGGAGGCGACGGCTAGCGGTGTCGGTTCTTCCGGCAGCACGAAACCTATCGGCCGCTTGACCTTGTCTTCGGTGATGGGCATGGCAATGAACAGCACCGACAGCTGGCTGACATGCTGCACCAGCCGCACGCGCGCGCCATCTTCGGTGATGCCGTCAAAGGAAATCAGGTTGGGCGGCGCATAGCCGATTTGCTGCACCTGGAACGAAATCGCATTGCCGAAGGAAACCAGGCGGGCGCCAACTTCATGGCGCTCGTCGAGCGATTGCTCGAACTCCATTGCATGGTGGCGTAGCGAATTGAAAGCCTGCAAGGCGTCGTGAGGTTCGCAGGCGGGCAGATTGCTTACTTCTTCGGTTGGCATGGATAACAATGTCATGGGCTTTTCCTTCTTCCTTTCATGCAAGCAGGGATTGTCGCATGGCTGAGGGATGGAAGCTGCTTGCCAGCGGCGCAGGGGGGTGAGGGGTGAAGCAAAGGTTTCAGGCGACATGTCGCCTGCTTGCTCAACGGCCCAGGCTGACAAGCCTGGGTGCGCTCTTTCGTATTTATTCCCTCCCCTTCAAGGGGAGGGTGTATAGACCGGCCACATAGTGGACAGGTGTTCGGAGACATGGTGGACACTTTACGGCATTGTATTTATGGAGAGATACGATGCCGTGGAAAGAGACATCCAT
>JAFAGG010000074.1 GCA_023422955.1 Pseudomonadota bacterium
AAACTTCTTTTGCAAGCTCAAGCAGTTCAGGGCTATCGCCACTCGTTATGATAAAACCGCTCGCAATTTCCTCGCCGCCGTGCACTTGGCATCCATTACTGTCTGGCTTAATTGAGGGCACGCCCTAAGCTTTGTCCGGCACCAAGCTTAAGTGAAATGGGGCTCATATGCGCTGCCGGGGACACTTCGAAAATCTGAGAAATTTTCTCGGACAAGAAGAGAAAAAAGCCCATCCGGGTAAGGGATGGGCCAGAAAATTCGGTACGATTGAGAGCGCCGATACGCGTATGTTAGAGATCTCTCAAAAGCGGGCGTTGATATTGATTAATAAAAACACTGAATTTGATTGTGGAATTTGATTTCGCCGGATATTGCATCAGCGCCTGAAGAGACGGGCGGAAAACAGCGGTAGGGGTCCTCAGGTTTAAAGAGGCTTAAAGAAAGAAGCTTAAAGAAATTAAGCCAATAAAAAAGGGAGCGAAAGCTCCCTTTTTTACTTATCTGCCGAAGCGAATTACGCGTTCAGCTTGAAGCGTACATCGATGTTGTTGCGGGTGGCGTTGGAGTAGGGGCATACGGTATGTGCCTTGTCTACCAGTGCCTGCAACTGCGCCTGGTCCATGCCGGCTGCATTGACGGTCAGGTCCACTTCCAGACCGAAGCCGACAGCTGCCTTGCCGAAGCCGACTTCGCCGATCACGCTGACATCTTCCGGCAGCGTGGCTTTTTCCTTGCCGGCCACCATTTTCAGCGCGCCCAGGAAGCAGGCGGCATAACCGGCTGCAAACAGTTGTTCGGGATTGGTGCCGTCGCCGCCAGCGCCGCCCATTTCAGTGGGAACGGACAGTTGGACGTTCAGCTTGCCGTCTTCGCTCTTGGCTGCGCCATCGCGGCCGCCGGTTGCAGTAGCTTTGGAACGGTAAACAACTTTTTCTAAGGCCATGGAAAACTCCTTTATGACAGGGTGAGTAAAACGGGAGGTGAAAAAGGCGAGCAATGCGGCTTAGGATAAACCGCATGCTCACAGGTTCCTGAATATGTTTGCAAGCTCGCATAAGTTTATTGAGCAAATGCAAACTACAGCGGCAATAAAAAACCCCTCTTTGGGAGGGGCTGGGTAGAGCGGCCCGGGATTACTGGACTTTTGCCTTCTTCAGCAATTCTTCGTGGAAGGCTGCGAGCTTGCGCTGCTGCAGCATGTTCTGCAATTGCGGCTTGACTTGTTCGAATGCGGGAAACTCCGTTGCGCGCACGTCTTCCAGCTTGATCACGTGATAGCCGAATTCGGATTGCACCGGCTTCTGCGTGGTTTCGCCCGGTTTCAGGGAGGTCAGCGCATCGCCGAAGGGTTTCACATAGGTGCGGGGAGAAGCCCAGTCCAGTGCGCCGCCTTTGGCTGCCGAACCCGGATCCTTGGATTGCTTGGCGAGGTCTTCAAACTTGGCGCCGCCCTTGAGCTTGGCAATGATGGCATTGGCTTCGTCCTGGGTTTCGACCAGGATGTGGCGGGCAAAATATTCCTTGTCGCCGCTCTCGCTCTTGAAGCGCTCGTACTCGGCTTTCATCTCGGATTCCTTGACCGGATTTTTCTGCACGTAGTCCTGATGCAGGGCCTGAATCACAATGCCCTGGCGTGCCAATTCGATCTGGTTCTTCACTTCCGCCTTTTCACCGATGCCGCGCTTGCCGGCTTCCTGCATCAGCACTTCACGCGTGATCAGTTCTTCTTTCACTGCCTTGCGCAGTTCCGGCGAATCCGGTTGGCCTTGGGCCGTGTACTGTTTGACGATGGCTTCGACGCGCGAGCTGGGAATGGGTTTGCCGTTTACGGTGGCAATATTTTGTGCGAAAGCGGGCAGGGCAAAAGCGGTCAGAAGAGCAGCAAGCAAACGTCCGTATTTCAAATTCATATTTGTTTTCCTACGGTAAATTGACAAAAGGTGACCGGGTGTCAGGCCGGCTTGCCGGCACTTGCTTCTGCCGGCGTCAACGCGGTAATAGCGAGAGCATGTATATCGCTATGCATCATATCACGCAGGCAGTCATACACAAGGCGATGACGTGCTATGCGATTGTGACCATTGAAACGATCCGATACCAGTTGCAGGCGGTAGTGACCACCGCCGGCTGCCGCGCCCGGATGCCCTATGTGAAGGGAGGATTCATCGATCAGCTCGCACTCCAGCGGCGCGAATTCCACCATCAGTTTTTCTCGAATTTGTTGCATCCTGTTACTCATTCTGCATCCTTCATATACTTCGCCAGGTACAAAGTCTGGCCCACGATGAACACGAACATCAGTCCCATCAGGCCGAAAGTTTTGAAGTTGACCCAGGCTTCGGTGGAAAAGTTAAATGCCACATACAGGTTGACCACGCCCATGACGAGGAAGAAGCCTATCCAGGCCAGGTTCAGCCGGTCCCAGACCGGTTCGGGCAGCGTGATCTGCTTGCCCATGGCGGCACGTATCAGGTTCTTCCTGAAGAAGCTCAGTGCCAGCAGCAGAGTGCCGGCAAAGGCCCAGTACAGTACGGTGGGTTTCCACTTGATGAAGGTTTCATTGTTGAAGTAGATGGTCGCTCCGCCGAATACCACGATGATGGCCAGCGAAATCCACAGCATGGTATCGACCTTGCGGCGGCGTACCAGCAGATAAGCTATCTGCAGGACGCTGGCGACGATGGCAACCGCAGTCGCCAGCAGGATGGGAGCCTGGCTGACTGCAACCGTGCCGCCGGCGACGATGGCGCCCAGATAATCATTGGCGGCCAGTTGCGCAGCTTCGGGATTGCCCTGGCCCCATTTGAAAATCCCGAAGAACAGCAGGATGGGAAAGAGATCGAACAGGAACTTCATGGAGTCTGGTTTTCCTTGTTGAATTCGGACAGCGGTGTGAAGGACAGCGCGGCGGAATTGATGCAGTAGCGCAGTCCGGTGGGAGGCGGACCATCCGGGAATACGTGGCCCAGGTGGGCGTCGCAGACATTGCACAGCACTTCTGTGCGTACCATGCCGAAGCTGCGGTCCGCGCGCGCGCTCACGTGCTTCTTGTTGAGCGGGCGGAAATAGCTGGGCCAGCCGCAGCCGGATTCGAACTTGGCGTCGGATTCGAACAGGGGCGTGCCGCAGCATACGCAGGTATAAATGCCCGCATCATGGTGATCCCAGTAGCGGCCGGTGAACGCCGGCTCGGTCGCGGCGCGGCGCGTGACCTGGAAATCGAAGGGCTCGAGCTGGGCGGCCCATTCCTCGTCGGTCTTTTTTACTTTATCGATCATTTCACTCTCTCATGATGAACAGCTGACTTCCAGGCGACTGGCCCAGTCCGGCGGCAGCGCGGCATAAGTTTCATTTTCCGGCTGATCGTCGTAGGGTTTTTCCAGCACCGACAGCAATTTTCGCACTTCCGAAAAATCCTTGTTCTGCGCTTTCTCGATGGCGACCTGGGCCAGGTAATTGCGCAGTATGTACTTCGGGTTGACGGCGCGCATCGCCGTGCGGCGGGCATTGTCGTCACTGTTCTCGCTGGCCAGCCGCGCCCGGTATTTTACTGCCCAGGCATCGAATGCGGCGCGGTCTATGAACAGGTCGCGCACGGGTTCATCCTGAGCCGGATCATCCCGCTTCATATCGCACAGGCGACGGTAGAACAGCGTGAAGTCGACATGGCTGCCCTGCATGATGACGGCCAGGTCATCGAACAGCTTGGCATCGTCTTCCTGATCGCTCTGCAATCCCAGCTTGGCATGCATCAGCGCATTCATCTTGCCGGTGAACTCGGTCTGATAAACGGAGAGCGATTCATGCACGGCTTCTTCATTGTCCAGCAGCGGCAGCATGGCCTGGCCGAGCGCATAACAGTTCCAGTGCCCCATGCGCGGCTGCATCGCATAGGAATAACGGCCCTGGGTATCGCTATGGTTGCAGATATGCCGGATGTCGTAGGCTTCCATGAAACCGAAGGGGCCGTAGTCTATGGTTTGTCCGAGTATCGACATATTGTCGCTGTTCATCACGCCATGCATGAAGCCGACCGTCTGCCAGTGCGCAATCAGGTGCGCGGTGCGGCGCGTTACTTCGGTCAGCAAAGCCTGGTAGGGCTGCTTCGATTCGCGCAACTCAGGGTAAAAGCGGTCTATCACGTAATCGGCCAAGGTTTTCAGCAGCTCGTGATGGTTGCTGTAGTACCAGTGTTCGAAGGAGCCGAAGCGTATGAAAGTGGGCGCCATGCGGGTGACGACAGCAGCGGATTCCAGGATCTCGCGCCGCACTATCTTGCCCGAACCGGTAATGCACAAGGCGCGGGTCGTGGGTATGCCGAGCGCAGCCATCGCTTCCGAACACAGGAATTCGCGTATCGAGGAGCGCAATACGGCGCGTCCGTCGCCCATGCGCGAATAGGGCGTCATGCCCGAGCCTTTAAGCTGCAGTTCCATGACCGAGGGCTGCGGCAAGCCCGGCGCCGGCAGGTCGCCCAGCAGTATCGCGCGGCCATCGCCGAGCTGGCCGGCGAATACGCCGAACTGGTGGCCGGAATAGACTGCGGCCAGCGGCTGGGAAGAAGGCGCGCGTGCATTGCCGGTGAACAGGGCGAGCATTTCTTCCTGCTCGAAACGCGCCGCATCCAGTCCTACCATCGCAGCGGCCGCCGGGCTGACTGCAAGCAAGTAAGGCGAGGGCAGCGGCGTTGGTTCGAGCCGAGTGTAAAACGCGTCAGGCAGGCTGGCGAAGGAATTGCCGAAAGGCAGATCGAACGAAGTCAAGGCTAAGGACATGTCTATGCAGGAAAAGTGGCAAGGCCGGCCTTACCAGTAATTTTCGGTGACGAACTGGCCGGGCTGCATGCGGCGCATCGGCCGCATGTCGCGCGCGTGCAGGAGCTTGCGCGTGTCTTCTATCATTTGCGGATTGCCGCACAACATGATGCGCGAGGCATCGGGTTTCATCGGCAGTCCCGCAGCCCGTTCCAGTTCGCCGTTTTCCAGCAGCGTAGTAATGCGCTGCTTCAGTATGTCGTTTTGTAATTCACCGTCTCTTGTTGCCGAGCGCAGGTACTGCAGCCGCGCGCCCTGGCCCTGCGCCGATGCCGCTGCCATGGCCTGCAATTCATCGCTGTAAGAAAACTCATTGGCCTGCCGCACGCAATGCACCAGGACCAGCTCTTTGAACTGCTTCCATACCACGGCATCTCGCAGGATGGAGATGAAGGGACCGATGCCGGTGCCGGTGGCAAGCATCCATAAATGCTCGCCATCAGTGAAGCGGTCAGCCGTCATAAAACCATACGGCTGCTTGTCGGTCCAAATGGCACAGCCGGGCTTGAGTGCGGTCAGGCGCGGCGTGAAGATGCCGTCAGGAACCAGTACGCCATAGTATTCAAGATGATCATCGGCCGGCGTGGACACCACGGAATAGGCACGCCATATCATGAGGCCGTCGATTTCCAGTCCCAGTCGGGCATACTGGCCGGGCATGAAAGCGTAATCGGCGGGCCGCGTGGTCTTGATGGTGAACAAGTTGTCCGTCCAGCGCTGCACGTCGAGCAGAGTTTCTTGAGTCGCCTTGTCGCTGACAACGGTATTCATCGGTATTCGGCTCGCAGGAACTGTGAATAAATAGGGAAGACCATTCTGCCACAGTTTGGTTTGGCTCACCTTGGCATAACTTGGCATAAGGAATAGGGGGAATAGGGCATGACAAGAATCGTGCTGTTTGAAAAGATCCATCCTAGCGCCGCTGCCTTGCTGGAACAGCAGGGCTTTCACGATATCGTGCAAATTCCGCGTGCGCTGACCGGTTCCGGACTGACCGAGGCATTGCAGCACACGCACGCAGTCGGCATACGTTCCAATACGCATCTGACCGGCGAGATTCTGAAAACTCTACCTGCATTGCAAGTAATAGGCTGCTTTTGCATAGGCACCAACCAGGTGGATCTGAATACCGCCGCAGCCCGCGGCATACCGGTGTTCAACGCGCCATTCTCGAATACGCGTTCGGTCGCTGAAATGGTGATCGCGCAGGCGATACTGCTGTTGCGACGCATCCCGGAAAAGAATATGCGCGCCCACCGTGGTTACTGGGACAAGTCCGCAACAGGCGCCAGGGAAGTTCGCAACAAGACGCTGGGCATCATCGGCTACGGCAATATCGGTGCACAGGTCGGCATACTGGCGGAGAGCGTGGGCATGCAGGTGCATTATTACGATCCTGAAACCAAGCTGCATCTGGGCAATGCAAAAGCCGAATCTTCGCTGGAAAATCTGCTGCAGCATGCGGATGTCGTGACCCTGCATGTGCCGGGGATATCCAGCACGAAAAACCTGCTGAATGCGGAGCGCATTGCATCCATGAAAGAAGGTGCAATAGTAATCAATGCTTCACGCGGTAATGTAGTCGATATCGAAGCATTGAACGAGGCGCTTAGAAAGGAACGGCTGGGCGGCGCCGCCATCGACGTGTTCCCCGTGGAACCGAAAAGTGACAAGGAGGAATTTCTGAGCCCCTTGCGCGGACTGGAAAACGTGATCCTCACGCCGCACATAGGCGGCAGCACCGAAGAAGCGCAGGACAATATCGGGCGTGAAGTGGCGCACAAGCTGTCGCGTTTCCTGCGTGCCGGCACGACGCGTTCGGCGGTCAATTTCCCCGAGATCGCGCACCGCGACAAGCAGGCGGCCAGCCGCATCCTGAACGTGCATCGCAACGAACCGGGCGTGATTGCGAAAATGAATGCGGAGTTCGCTGCCAGCGGCCTGAACATCGTGGCGCAGCAGTTACAGACGCGCGGCGATATCGGTTACGCAGTCACGGACGTGGATGCGCCGATTCCGGATGAATTGATGGCGCGGTTGTGCGCATCGCCGGCGACCGTGCGCTGCCATCTGCTGTGATATCTCATCCGATTGAGCCGATCGGGCCGAGGCGGCAAGGATGTTCGAGCTTTACAGCAGATAGCTGAAGCGGCGCGCCAGCCATTCCTTGAACTTGTCGGAGCGTGGGCGTTGTTCCCATTCTTGCAGGGTGATTTCACGCGAATTGCGCAGATCGTCCTGAAACGCTTTTTCCATGGTCTGGCCGAAACGTGCGCTCAGCACCACCACGTTGACTTCGGTATTGTGCAGGAAGCTGCGCATGTCCAGGTTGGCCGAACCCACCGTCGACCACATGCCGTCGACCACCGCCGTTTTTGCATGCAGCACGCTTTCCTGCAATTCATAGATATGCACGCCGGCTTCCAGCAGTTCCTGGTAGAACGAGCGGCCAGCATGAAACACCAGTCCATGATCCGTCATGCTGGGGAAGATGATGCGTACTTCCACGCCGCGCCGCGCCGCCTGAGCCAGGCTGGCGATGATCTGCTGGTCCGGCACGAAATACGCAATCGTCAGGTGGATGGTGTGCTGGGCATGCTGCATGGCCAGCGCATAGGCCTTGAACACCGTGTAGTCGCCGTCGGGATGCGTGGAAATGATGCGCAGCACTTCGCTGCCGGCTTCCTGTAGAGAAGGGAAGTAATCGCGATCGGCGAGTTTTTCTCCTTTTTGCCGTTGCCAGGTATCGAGGAACAGCGATTGCAGCGCGGCGACGGCGGGGCCTTCCACCTGGATATGCGTATCGCGCCAACCGGCTTCGTCGGAACGGGAGCGCGAGGAGGACAGCGAGGCGCTGGAATATTCCTTGGAAATGTTGATGCCGCCCGTAAAGGCCACTTTTCCATCCACGATCAGGATCTTGCGGTGATCGCGATTATTGAGCCGCCATCGGCCAAAGCGTTTCAGCGGGTTGACGGGGTTGAATTCCAATAAGCGGATGCCGGCTTCGCGCATCGCATCGAAAAATTCGGCCGGCGTGCCCAGCGTGCCCACGCTGTCGTAGATGACGTTGACCTGCACGCCTTCGCGCTGCTTGGTCTTCAATAATTCCGCAAACTGAAGTCCGACTTCGTCCTGATCAAAAATATAGGTTTCCAGGTTGATGTGATCGGTTGCGCCTTCTATGGCTTTCATCATCGCCGCCATGGTTTCCGGGCCATCTATCAGCAGCGCGACCTTGTTGCCGACGATGAGTGGGCGGCCGGTGGCGGCTTCTTCGATCGCCGCAAATTCCTTCATGCGCGCCGCGTTATTGCCCAGCCTGCCTTTGAGCACGCTGCGCGCATCGGCTTCGGAGAGACTGCTGCCTTCGGTATCGACGAGGGTAGGCAAGGACGTCGGCTGTATCGACGCCTTGAGGTAATGGATGTCCGGAAGTGTTGCGCAGGCCGTCAGGCTGAAAAGCAAAAAGACGGCGCACGAACTCCAGAGCAAAAGGCGGATGGTGTGCGCAAGTGTCCACATGTGTAGGCTCAGCATAGGACAGGCTCCGAAGCGCAGCATTGACAGCGGTTAAGCAGGGAAAATGCCGTGCTGCCGTGCTGCCGTGCTGCCGTGCCTCGCTGCCGCGATGCAGAGCGTGCGTGCGGTAGCGCAGCTACTTGTGCGTGGAGAGTATCTTGGGCGTGCCGTTGACACCTATAGTGCGCAAGCTCACCGGGCGGCGCCACACCTGCATGATGTACTCCAGCACACGTTCCGCGCGCGCCAGATCCAGACCGCTGCCATCCGCCTCGAAATCATGAACCAGTTCCAGGCTGCCGTCGTGATGCATCCGGCTGACCGCGATGCGCGGCACGCCGTAGTGATAGCGCGGACGAAGTATCGCTTCGCGAATCGCGTGCACATCGCGGTTGACGATGCGTATGCCGGTTCCGCCTTCGGTGTCGTAGACGAACAGGTCCAGTTGCTCGACCAGTTCTTCATCCAGGTAATTGCGGATGAAGCTGAAGTCGTCTTCCTCCTTCATGATCCGGCGTGCCGCAGCGATGCCTTGCTGTTCTATGATGCGTTCCCAGATCGCGAAGCCGAGATGATAAGGATTGATATCCAGCGCGACCTGCGAATCGGAGGCAAAGGGACTGACTACATCGGAATGGGCTTTCAGCGCGCTGAGATAAAGTTCATCCGGCAGGAAATCCGCTTCGCGCAGCAGGCGCGCATGCCAGTAGGAAGCCCAGCCTTCGTTCATGATCTGGCAGGCGAATACCGGATAAAAATAAAAGGATTCGTCGCGCACGGCGAGAAAGATATCGCGCTCCCATTCTTCCATCTCCGGCGCATAGTTGGCGATGAACCAGGGCAGGTCGCTTTCGGGATGGGGCGGGATGGGTGAGAGCCTGCTGTCTGACATGCCGTCTTCGGGAAAGAGGGTGAGGTCGGACGGCTGAAGTTCAGGCGGCATGCTTTCGTGTAGGGCAGGCTCGGCGGGCGCCGGATAACGCGGGCGATACAAATCCTTGTCCACGTCGATATGGGCTTCCAGCGCCAGTGCGGCATCGAGCACGGCTTCCACTTTTTCCTGGCCATGAACCTGCAGCGCCTCTTCGATGCGGCGCGCATGCGCGGCGGCGCGTGTCAGGATGTGGCCGCCGGCCATGTCCAGGAAGCGCGCAAACAGGAAGTTGTGCTTGGCGAAGTCCGCGTGTCCCAGCACATGCGCGATGACCAGCGCGTTTTCCGCCAGCGTATTGTTGCTGACCAGGTAGGCATGACAACGGTCGCCGGGGAACATCACTTCGAAAATGCGCGAATGGCCCATGTTCTGCCGCACCATCTGCTGCAGATAACGAACACCGAAAGACCAGTGCGGCATGCGCACCGGCAGGCCGTACACCGCGATTTCCGTCATGAAGTGCGACGGCACCAGTTCGAAATCGACCGGATAAAAATCCAGGCCGAGCGAGCGGGCCAGTTGTTCCAGGCGGCGGGAATAGTCCTGCAGCTGATCGCCCTGTGTCTTCATCATCATGCTGCCTCGTCTTCCTGCGCCTGCTGGATGAGGAAGCGGCGTATCGCCTGCCATACATCTTCCGGCTTGCTCAGCACGCAACTGGAAAGCGGCGCGCCATCCTTTTCCAGTTGATTGCAGATGGCGCGCATCTCGGTTTCCACGCTACGCGGCGAACCGGGCACCGTTTCGGCATAAGCGATGTAATTCATCTTGCCTGACAGTTCCGACAGCGCGGTCATGGCCGGCCCGCGGTCTTCGGTAAAGTTTTCGCCGTCCGACGCGTAGAACAGGTAGGCGTTGTACTGGGAAGATGGATATTCGTTTTCCAGCAGCTGGGCGGCCAGCCTGAAGGCGGTCGATGCGCCGGTGCCGCCGGTGCCGGTTACTTCGAAAAACTGGTGCTCGGAAAATTCCCAGGCTTGCGTGGTGTGGGCGATGAAGCGGGTCTCCACGCGGCTGTATTTGCGGCGCAAGCCTTGCAGCGCCAGGAAAAAGAAATTCTTGGCCAGCTTGCGTTCCGCTTCCGTCATGCTGGCCGACACGTCCAGCGCAAAAATCACGACAGCATTGGTGGCGGGCTTTTCACGTTCAATCAACTGGCGGAAACGCAGATCTTCGTTGGTGAAGGATGCGCCGTCAGGCTGGATGGCGCGTCGCTTGATGGCTTCCTTGACCGTGCGCCGGCGATCCAGCCGCGCCCGCGCGCCATGCCGGTCCCAGCCTTCGCGCCGGAGTTCGCTGTCATACAGCGTTTGCGCCTGGCGCGGCTTCAGATCCGGCAGTTGCAACTCTTCCCACAGCCAGTCCACCAGGTCATCGACCTTGAGTTCCACCATCAGCCGGACTTCGCCTTCCTCTTCGCCGCCGTCGCCCCGGCTGGCAGTGCGCTGCCTTTGCTGCTGCAGCAGTTCGCCGGTCTTGCCCTTGCCCTGGCCGGCCGTCTTCGGCGGTTGCGGGCCGGCACTGGACAGCCGGAAGCGCGCATGTTCGAGCATGCGTACCGGCACCTGGATTTCGGCAGGTCCGGCATCGGGCGTGAGATGGGTGCCGGCGATCAGGTCGGGCAACTGCTCCTGCACGCTCTGGCGTACTTTTTCATTGTGGCGCAACCAGTCGCGCGCGCCGCGCGAAAACAGCTCGTACCAGGCCGTGGCGGCAGAAATCGTGTTGTCCTTATCCATGTCGCGCTAGCCAGGAAGCTTGCCGGCCGGGGAACGGAATCGCCGGCGCAGCGCAAGAGGCGAAACCGGCGCTTGCAGACGCCGGGCTTGCAGCGATATCGTCGCGCATCGCATCCTCTTATTCCTGTGCCAGCAGGGTGCTGACGTAGTGCAGCGCGCCTCTTGCGCTGTGCGAGTCGTAGCCCTGTTCGTCTATCATGCGCTGTTCCACGGCCAGCACTTTCTGGCGCACTTCGTCATCGGGACGCAGGCTGGAATTGACCAGGTGCAGTACCTGCCGGCGCTGCTCGAACAGATACTGCTCCAGCGCATGGTGCAGCTGCGCATGGCTGTCCAGCGTGAATTTTTCTCCGCGCTTGAAGGCGCCCATGGCCTTGCGTATCACTTCCTGGCGGAAGGAGTGCTTGCCGGGATCTGAGATGGGAATTTTTTCTTCTATCGAACGCAGAAAACGCTCATCCGG
>JAFAGG010000075.1 GCA_023422955.1 Pseudomonadota bacterium
CATTGGCATCGATCAGCGCCTGGATCGCCGCATGCCGCAACCTGGCGATTGACTGATCGCGCTGCGCATGATGCAGCCAGTGACGCAGCAGACGCGATCCCATGCTGGTGCGGCAATGGTCGAGCAGCGAGAACAAGGTGGGCGAGCCCGTCGCGCCTTCCTGGCCGCGCAGGGTTTCCGTCAGTTCCAGGTTGCGGCGGGTGGCGGCATCCAGTCCTATGAATTCATCGTCGGACTCCACCTTCAGGCTGCGCACATGTTGCAGTCCCTTGCCCTGCGTGGCTTGCGCATAGGCGAGCACCGCACCGGCTGCGCCGATAGCAGCTGGCAGGTCTTGTGCGCCATAGCCGGACAGGCTGGCGACCTGAAGCTGGGCATGCAGCGCCTTTTCGCCGGCGGTGCGATCGAATTGCCAGGCTGGCACCGATGTGGGCTTGCCGGGCAGCGATGACTGCAAATCCGACAGCAGCTGATCACCGTCAGCCAGCAGGATTTCCGCCGGTGCGATGCGTTCCAGTTCATGCCGCAAACGCTGCAGCACTGCTTTGGCTTCACCGGAAAATTCCATCAGCATCAATCTGCCGCTGGCCATGCTCATCCAGGCCAGGCCAGCGGTGAGCATGCGTCGTTGCGGCCGCAGGTTCAATGCAAGTAAGGGAGGATCGGATTTTTCCGGCAGCAGTTCCGAGTCGCTCAAGGTGCCGGGCGTAATGACGCGCATCACCTTGCGTTCGACCGGTCCCTTGCTCAGCGCCGGATCGCCGATCTGTTCGCAGACCGCTACCGACTCGCCGAGCTTGACCAGCTTGGCCAGATATTGGTCGGCGGAATGGAAAGGCACGCCGGCCATCTTGATCGGCGTGCCGTTGGAATTGCCGCGCTGGGTCAGGGTAATGCCCAGCAGCTTCGCCGCTTTTTCCGCGTCCTCGAAGAACAGTTCATAAAAATCGCCCATCCGGTAGAACAAGAGCGTGTGCGGATGGTCTGCCTTGATGCGCAAGAATTGCTGCATCACGGGCGTATGGTTCTTGAGGTCGGGAGAAACGTCGGTCTTCACTGCATTCATCGGCGAATGTTGGGCGGGGTCAAGTTGTTGCCTGGTCTGGAGGCAGCATTGTATCAGGTGAGTGTTAGCGGCCTATGCGCTGGACGAAGAGTTTAAAAGCATTAGAATGGCAAGGGATTGAGTTTATTGTAAGGAGAAAGAAATATGAAAACGCGCGCCGCAGTTGCCTGGAAGGCTGGAGCTCCCTTGTCGATTGAAGAAGTGGAATTGCAAGGTCCGAGGGAAGGTGAAGTGCTGGTCGAAATCAAGGCGACAGGCATCTGCCATACCGATTATTTCACGCTGTCCGGTGCCGACCCGGAAGGCATTTTTCCTGCGATCCTCGGACATGAGGGTGCGGGTGTGGTGGTGGAAGTCGGACCCGGCGTGAAGTCGCTCAAGAAGGATGATCATGTCATTCCGCTGTACACGCCGGAATGCCGCCAGTGCAAATTCTGTCTGTCGCAAAAAACCAATCTGTGCCAGGCGATACGCGCCACGCAAGGCAAGGGCTTGATGCCGGATGCCAGCACGCGCTTCTCGCTCGACGGCAAACCGATTTTCCACTACATGGGTACGTCGACTTTTTCCAACTACATCGTGGTACCGGAAATCGCGCTGGCCAAGATCCGTTCCGATGCACCGTTCGACAAGGTTTGTTATGTCGGCTGCGGCGTGACGACCGGCCTGGGTGCGGTGATGTTCACGGCCAAGGTCGAGGCGGGTGCGAACGTCGTGGTGTTCGGCCTGGGCGGTATCGGCCTGAACGTGATCCAAGGCGCGAAGATGGTAGGCGCCAATAAAATTATCGGTGTCGATATCAATCCGGCACGCGAAGCGATGGCGCGCCAGTTCGGCATGACCGACTTCGTCAATTCGAACGAAGTTGAAAACGTGGTGGACCACATCATTCAGCTCACCGATGGCGGCGCCGATTATTCTTTCGAATGCATAGGCAATACCAAGGTGATGCGCCAGGCGCTGGAGTGCTGCCACAAGGGTTGGGGGCAATCGGTCGTTATCGGTGTGGCGGGTGCGGGCGAAGAAATCAGCACGCGGCCGTTCCAGCTGGTGACCGGGCGCGTGTGGAAAGGCTCTGCCTTCGGCGGCGCGCGCGGCCGCACCGATGTACCAAAGATCGTGGACTGGTACATGGAAGGCAAGATCAATATCGACGACATGATCACGCATACCTTGACGCTCGATCGCATCAACGAAGGTTTCGATCTGATGAAGAGCGGCGAGTCCATTCGCTCTGTCGTCGTGTATTAACTGCTTATCGGTGCTGCCATGCTAGAACTTATCAGTGAGCATGCCTGCTTCGGCGGCGTGCAACGCTTTTATCAGCACGCATCGCAAGCCATAGGCTTGCCCATGCGTTTTTCCGTCTACCTGCCGCCGCAGTCCCGGGACAAGAAAGTGCCGGTGCTGTTTTATCTGGCCGGCCTGACTTGTACTGAAGAGACTTTCATGATCAAGGCGGGCGCGCAGCGCATGGCGTCCGAACTGGGCATCATACTGGTGGCTCCCGACACCAGTCCGCGCGGCGCGGGTATCGCGGGAGAGTCCGATAGCTGGGATTTCGGCGTGGGCGCGGGCTTCTATCTGGATGCGACGCAGGAACCCTGGAGCCGTCATTACCGCATGCATAGCTATTTGCTGGAATTGCGCGAGACCGTGCTGCGGGAATTTTCCGCGGACCAGGATAGCGTAGGGATCTTCGGCCACTCCATGGGCGGACATGGCGCGCTGGTCATGGCGCTGCGTCATCCGGATTTGTTCAGGAGTGTGTCGGCCTTCGCGCCGATTGCTGCGCCCAGTCAGTGTCCGTGGGGCGAGAAGGCATTCTCCGGCTACCTGGGCACGAACAAGTCGGATTGGCTGCAGTACGATGCCAGTGCATTGATGAAGCAAGCGCGCAATCCCTTCCCGGCAGGGATATTGATCGATCAGGGCTTGAGCGATCAATTCCTGGAAGGGCAGTTATTTCCGGAAGCGTTTGAAGCGGCTTGTCGCGAAGCCGGTCAGTCCCTGGAGTTGCGCCGGCATGCCGGCTATGACCACGGCTATTATTTCATTTCCACTTTTGTAGCCGATCATTTGCATTTCCATCATCAGCGCTTGCAGGCTGGCTGAAGCTGAAGCCTTTAAATCAATTTTTCTCTGTTGGGCGGGTAACGCAGGAGCCGCGTTCAGGCTTCCTGCGTTACTTCCTGTCACATAAATCTGCGTATGCGGCTGAAAATGGCGTGCTTAGGCATTAAGTGCGCACGGGCTTGCGGTATGATAATGCTTCTAAGTAATTCCCATTTTCAACTAGCTATACCGGTACCCCCGTAAAATTGGCACATCCGAATTCCTGAGGAAAGCATGAACCTCTGGCTGCCGGTCGATCCGTGCCGCATTTTGCTGACCGTGTATAGCATGGAGAGCAGATGAGTCTGGCCGAATTCATTCACCATCACCGCAAGCAAATCCAATTGGATTGGGAGGTGCGTGCTTTCGGCATGCAAGCAGAGGAGGCAGAAGATTCGCTGGTGTTGCAGCCGCATATGGAAGCCTTGCTGGATGCCATCGCGAAAGACCTGTTCGAGTTTCGTTCGCAAACCCATTCTTCCGCACCGCACGCGATCGCTGTGATCACTGCCGCCTTGCGTGATCTGGCGGGAAGCAGCCTGCGCCAGGTCGGCGAAGAAACCCGGATGCTGCGCACCACGATCAGCGATATGTGGTGCAGCGCTGCGGAATCTCACTCGCCGCCTATGCTGCAGGATATCAATGATTTCCATGCTGTCATGGATACGATCCTGTGCAGTTATATTGCCCACTATTCGGGAGAGCTGGCGCGCGCGCGCGACGGATTTCTATCCATACTCGGACATGATCTGCGCAGTCCCTTGTCGGCCATTACCATCGCCGGCGATTATCTAAGCATGCCGGGCATGCTGGAAGGGACGCCCTTGCAGGCAGCAATGGGCATCAAGAACAGCGCCGCCAGCATGAGTGCCATGATTCGCAATCTGATGGCCTATGCGAAGCTGCGCCTGGGGAAAAAAATCGAAGTCCTGCCCGAGCGCTCTGACATCGGTAATATCTGTGAAGCCGCCGTGATGAAAGCGCAGCTCACTTTTCCCGATTATGCATTCCAGGCACAGGTGAGAGCGAAGGTTTACGGCGAAGTCGATCCGCTGCGCTTGCAGCAAGTGCTCGATAACTTGATCGAAGGAGCGGTTCAGCAAGGTGCGAATGGACAGCCGATTACCCTGGCTGCGTATGAGGATGGCCGCGGAATCTTCATCGAAGTGGAAACGGCCGGTGCTGCAGCGGCACTCGATGCCTTGCAACTGATCGTCGATCCTGCAGTGCAGATTCCCTTCGATGCAGCCGAACCTGATGAAAAATTAATCGGTATCGTCGGACTGGGGCTTTTTGCCGCACGTGAGATTGTGCTGGCCCATGGAGGCACGATAGCCGTGGAGAGTGCCGAGCATGGGGGCACCTTGTTTCGGGTGCGCCTTCCCCTGCAGCCTACGAAGGTCGGCAAAAATGTTTCGGAAAGAAGATGGCGGTTTGCCTGAGCAGCCGGTTGACCTAGCCAGGATTGCCGGAGCCCTGCAAGGCGGCTTGTAGCTGTTCGAGATCGTAGGGCTTGACCAGTATTTCGCAGTTGAAGCCTTCCACGTCTTTTCTCTCTACGTGGTAGCCGGATGCCAGAATAATGCGCAAGTCAGGATGGCTGACGGCGATCTTTCTTGCGAGCGCAATGCCGGACATGCCCGGCAGGCTGATATCGGTAAAGAGCGTGTCGAAGGAGTACGTGTCGACTTCAGTCAGCGCCTGTTCGGCATTGCCTGCGCCCACAGGCTCATGCCCCAGCAGGCGCAGCAGTTCGCACACCATGTCTCGCGTGTCGTGATTGTCTTCCACCACCAGTATCTTCAATCCGGACTTGCCGTCTTGGGCGGGGTGGGCTGAAAGCGTGTTCATCAATTCTGTTCCTGAATACAATAACGGCATTTAAGGTGCCAGGCGAAGCGGAAATCGCATTCGCCTGGTCAGCACGTATGAGACGAGCTTGATGCCGCGCTTATTTGGCGAAGGGCGACAGGTGATGCAACATTTGCGCAAAGATCTTTGGCGAGCCGGCGATGATGTCGCCCTGATACAGATAGTCCGATTCACCCTCAAAGGTGCCGACGATACCGCCCGCTTCAGTCACCAGCAAAGAGCCGGCGGCAATATCCCACGGTTTGAGATTTTTTTCAAAAAATCCGTCAAAGCGGCCCGCTGCGACATAAGCCAGATCCAGTGCCGCTGCGCCGGGACGACGCAAGCCTGCGCATTTCTCCGTCATGATGCGGAACATCTTCAGATGCTCATCCATCTTCTCGAAGTTCGAGTAGGGAAAACCGGTGCCGATCAGTGCATCGGCCAGCTTGTCGCGCTTGGCGACGCGTATGCGTTTTTCGTTCAGGTAGGCGCCAGCGCCCTTGGACGCTGTAAACAAATCGTTGCGTGTCGGATCGTAGATGACCGCTTGCGTAATCTGCCCGCGCTGCTGCAGGGCGATTGAAACGCAGTATTGCGGGAAGCCGTGAATGAAATTCGTGGTGCCGTCCAGCGGATCGATGATCCATACATTTTCATTCTCGTCGTGCAGATTGGCGGAGGCGCCGGATTCCTCGGCAAGAATGGCATGGTCGGGATAAGCGGTTTTCAGAACCTCGATGATTGCCAGTTCGGCAGCCTTGTCCACTTCAGTCACGAAATCGTTGTGTCTTTTCTCACTGACACGCAGTTGTTCGATGTCGAAGGAAGCGCGGTTGATGATGGCGGCCGCGCGACGCGCGGCTTTCACCGCCGTATTCAGCATGGGATGCATAGAGGTTCCGTTAAAATGGCAATCTCTGCATGGCAGAGACCGCATAATCAGTTAATGAGCGATGCGGTCGTGCCGGCCAAACCGACTTTTCCGCGAAATGCCGCTATTTTAAATGATGCCGCCCGAAACCCCCACCCCTGTTTTCGATAGACTGAGATTCGTACTGGTGGAAACCAGCCGCCCGGGCAACATCGGCGCGACGGCGCGGGCCATGAAGACCATGGGCTTCTCCGACCTGGTGCTGGTCAATCCGCGCGTGCCGGATGCCGTCCACCATGAAGAAGCCATTGCCTTTGCCAGCGGTGCACAGGATATATTGAGTGCGGCACGCATCGCCGGTTCCGTCGATGAAGCGCTGGCCGGGTGCAATTTTTCAGCAGCGCTGTCAGCACGCTTGCGGGAATATTCGCCGCCGCTGCTGACGCCGCGCAGGCTGGCTGCTCGCCTGGTAGGCGATGAGCAATTGCGTGCCGCGCTGGTGTTCGGCAACGAGCGTTTCGGCTTGCCCAACGAGATCGTTGAAAAATGCAGCGCGCTGATCAATATTCCTGCCAATGCGGATTATTCATCGCTGAACCTGGCGCAGGCGGTGCAGGTGCTGGCGTATGAATGCAGGGTTGCCGCAACCGACGATACCTTGCCGGAGACCGGCATCGGTTATCGCGGCGAGCCGGCAGGCGCGGAGCAGATAGAAGGCATGTATGCGCACCTGGAACAGGCGCTGGTCGCCGTCGATTTCCTGAATCCGCAAAATCCCAAGAAGCTGATGCCGAGGTTGAAGCGCCTGTTGTCGCGTACCGAATTGGAAGTGGAAGAGGTGAATATCCTGCGCGGCATTGCCAAGCAAATCCTGCTGCACGCAAAGAAATAAGAGAGCGGTGGAAGGAGAGTGGGGAGCATGCCGCTGAGGCGGCATGCATCACGGCGGGAATTAACGTTATAGCGGGAGATCAGCCCCAGGCGCGCATCAGGCCGACTGCCAGTCCTTCCAGCGCGAATTCATTCTGTTCCGGGTCCACGCGTATGGGCAGGAAGTCCGGGTTTTCCGGCAGCAGTTCAATGCCGGAACTGCTCTTGTAGTAGCGTTTGACCGTCACCTCGTCATCCAGTCGCGCCACCACGATTTGTCCATTGCGCGCGCTGTCGACCTTCTTTACCGCGATCAGGTCGCCGTCCAGTATGCCCGCGTCGCGCATGGACATGCCGCGCACTTTCAGCAGGAAATCCGGTTTCGCCGTGAAAAGCGTGGGGTCGACCCGGTAATTGGCTTCTACGTGTTCCTGCGCCAGGATGGGGGCGCCGGCTGCGACTCGGCCTATCAGGGGCAGTTGCATGAAAGCGGGATGGCCGAATGTCATTTGATTGCCTCGGCCGGAATGTCCATCGCCCGACATGTCACACAGGCGGATGCCACGCGAGGTGCCGGGAGAAATTTCAATCGCCCCTTTGCGTGCCAAAGCCTGCAGATGCTCTTCTGCGGCATTGGCGGAACGGAAGCCCAGTTCCGCCGCGATTTCAGCGCGTGTGGGAGGAAAGCCGGTGTTTTCTATGGCTTCTCGTATCAGATTGAGAATCTGTTCCTGGCGGGCTGTCAATTTAATCATGGCGCTTCCTCGCTTCAGCTAAAGGCAAAAGGCTGTTGATGCAAACAGCCTGTATTTTTATACAGTTGGCGTGCAAACGCAAGCCGGGAAGGGAAATTGGCGGTATTTTGTTCGTGGCAATGCATAAAAAAGCTGACTGAAATTGAGGAAGGGCGGCTTTTCGTGTATGATTGCCGGCTTTCTTCCCGCACCTGAGTTGACGCCGGGGCGGGCGTATTAATGTCCATAAGGAGTCTACATGCGTCACTACGAAATCGTATTTATCGTGCATCCCGATCAGAGCGAGCAAGTGCCTGCCATGATCGAACGTTACAAGGGCATCGTCACCACCCGTGGTGGCCAGGTGCACCGCATCGAAGACTGGGGCCGCCGTCAGCTGGCCTACATGATTCAAAAACTCGCCAAGGCGCACTATGTCTGCATGAACATCGAATGCGACAGCGAAACCCTGGCAGAGATCGAAACCGGCTTCAAGTTCAATGACGCCGTATTGCGTCATCTGACCATCAAGATGAAGAAAGCGGAAACCGCTCCTTCCCCAATGATGAAGTCTGTACAGAAGGAAGACGCAGCCAAGAGCCCGCGCAGCGAAGCCCCTGCAGCCTAAGCGGACTTGAGCGGCCTGGCCAGTGAATCGATTCCAGTGCGTTGCAGTGATTACCAGCCGGGAAGCAGTGCGTTATACGCCTGCCGGTATACCGATGGTGAATTTGGATCTGCAGCTTGAATCGCAACAGCGAGAAGCAGGACTCGACCGACTGGTCTCACTGGAAATGACGGCGCTGGGCGCCGGCAATATTTCAGTGGAATTGAGTCAGGCGGAACTGGGAAAGACGTATCAGTTCACCGGCTTTTTGGCCCGCAAGCACCGCAATAGCAGAAGCTTAGCCTTTCACATTACAGACATTGAACCTTATTCTTTAGATACAGGAGCCTAAAATGGCATTCGGTAAAAAATTCGACAAAAACAAAATGAAAGAGCGCCGCAAACAGCAGAATCCGCTGTTCAAGCGCAAAAAATTCTGCCGCTTCACGGCTGCGCACGTTGAAGGCGTGGATTACAAAGATATCGATACGCTCAAGGACTTCGTGCAAGAGAACGGCAAGATCATGCCGGCTCGCCTGACCGGCACCCGCGCGATCTATCAGCGTCAAGTGGATACGGCCATCAAGCGTGCGCGCTTCCTCGCGCTGCTGCCGTACACCGATCTGCACAACGCGTAATTGACGACTGAATTAGGAGAAAAACATGCAAGTAATTCTGTTGGAAAAAGTCGTCAATCTCGGCAACCTGGGCGACATCGTACGCGTGAAAGATGGTTATGCACGTAACTTCCTAATCCCTCAGCGCAAGGCGCGTCGTGCTACCCAAACCGCTATCCAGGAATTCGAAGTCAAGCGCGCAGAACTGGAAAAAGCGGCTGCAGAAGTTCTGGCTGCTGCACAGGCTCAAGGCGAGAAACTGAATGGCGCAACCGTTCAGTTGTCGCAGAAGGCTGGCGTTGACGGCCGTCTGTTCGGTTCCGTCACCAACCAGGACATCGCCGAAGCGCTGGGCAAGCAAGGCTTCCCGGTGGCGAAATCTCAGGTTCGCATGCCTAACGGTCCGCTGAAAGTGACGGGCGATCATCCCGTGTCCGTGGCATTGCACACCGACGTCGTGGTTGATATCACCGTTGCCGTGCTGGGCGAACACGCCTGATTGCAAGAAGTGGCGTCATATAAAAAAGCCGGGTTCGCCCGGCTTTTTTTATTCCGGTTCCCGGGAAATTTGCCGAAGTTAAACAGGTATAATTTCCGCCATGAACGAACGCAATGATCCCCAGTTAGATGCTCTTCGAGTTCCGCCGCATTCCATCGAAGCGGAACAATCTGTGCTCGGAGGCCTGCTGCTGGACAATGCCGCCTGGGACCGGATCGCGGACTTCATCCATGCCGATGATTTTTACCGCTACGATCATCGCCTCATTTTTCAGCACATCGTCAAGCTCATCAACGATACCAAGCCGGCCGACGTGATCACGGTGTATGAAGCCTTGTCCGTCAGCGGCAAGGGTGAAGAAGTCGGCGGCCTGGCGTATCTGAATGCGCTGGCGCAGAACACGCCTTCCGCCGCCAATATCCGGCGCTATGCGGAAATCGTGCGCGACCGCGGCGTATTGCGCAAGCTGATTACGGTATCCGACGAAATTTCCGGGCATGCCTTTAATCCTCAAGGCAAGGAAGTCAAGCAAATCCTGGATGAAGCGGAATCCAAGATCTTTGCGATTGCAGAAGAGGGCGCGCGCGGCGCGCAGGGCTTCCAGGAAATCCAGCCGCTCCTGACGCAAGTCGTCGAGCGCATCGACGAACTCTACAACCGCGACAGCCAGAACGACATTACCGGCGTGCCGACCGGCTTCACCGATCTCGATCGCATGACTTCCGGCTTGCAGCCGGGCGACCTGGTCATCGTTGCCGGTCGTCCCTCGATGGGCAAGACGGCTTTCTCGATCAATATCGGTGAGACCGTGGCCATCGAGAGCGGCTTGCCGGTCGCGGTGTTTTCGATGGAGATGGGCGGCGCTCAGCTTGCCATGCGTATGCTGGGGTCGGTGGGCCGGCTCGATCAGCAGCGCCTGCGTACCGGCCGCCTGATCGATGAAGACTGGCCGCGCCTGACGCATGCCATCCAGAAGATGAACGATGCGCAGATCTACATCGATGAAACGCCGGCGCTGAGCCCCATCGAGCTGCGCGCACGTGCGCGTCGCCTGGCGCGCCAGTGCGGCAAGCTTGGCCTCATCATCGTCGACTATTTGCAGCTGATGTCCGGCAATGGCTCGGGCGAAAACCGCGCCACCGAAATCTCGGAAATCTCCCGTAACCTCAAGGGATTGGCCAAGGAGCTCAATTGCCCGCTGATTGCCTTGTCGCAGTTGAACCGCTCGCTGGAACAGCGCCCCAACAAGCGCCCCGTCATGTCGGACTTGCGCGAGTCGGGCGCCATCGAGCAGGATGCCGACGTAATTCTGTTCATTTATCGTGATGAAGTATACAATCCCGACTCGCCAGACAAGGGTACTGCCGAAATTATCATCGGCAAGCAGCGTAACGGTCCCATTGGTGCCGTGCGCCTGACCTTCCTGGGCAAGTACACCAAATTCGACAACTACGCCGGCGGAAACGCGGTATTCGACAACGAATAAGGCGGCTGTCGCTCTCTTCTGATTCAGGATGTTCCCGCACGCGTTGTGCGTTCCATCGCCATGCAAATCGTAGGGTAGCCTTGACGCCGCAACAGTAACGGGAGCCAAGATGTTTGGGCGATGGATGTCATCCAAGGGAAAATTTTTCGATCATTTTCTCCAGCATGCCGATCTGTGCGTGCAGGGCGCGCAGGAGATGGCGGCGATGATGAGAAATTTCGATCAGAGCGAGAACCGCGTGCATGCGATTGAAAGCATAGAGAAGCAGGCTGACAAGGTCACTGACAGCACGCTGGAATTGCTGCAGAAAAGTTTCTTCACTCCCTTCGACCGCGACGATATCCATAAGCTGATCACGCGCATGGATGACATTCTCGATCTGCTCGAGGATGGCGCGCAATCCATTTATCTGTACGACGTCAAGGCGGTAACGCCGGAAGCGTCGCGCCTGGCCGATCTGTGCCTGGAGTCCACGGAAAAGGTACGCGACTGCATCAAGCTGCTGCAGAGCAGAAGCAATGCGCGCGAGATTCTCGCTGTGTGCGAGGAAATCGACAAGCTGGAATCGGATGCCGACCATGTGATGCGCGCCGCCATGTCCAAGCTGTTCCGTGACGAGCCCGAGGTGCGCAATATCATCAAGCTCAAGGCGATTTACGAAATCCTGGAAATGGTGACGGACCGCTGCGAAGATGTCGCAACCATCATAGAAGGCATCGTGATTGAAAATGCCTGATGCCTGAGTAAGGGCGGCAGCGAAAAGAGCGGTGAATAAGAAAGAGAAAACAAAACGGGCTTGCATATGAATGCAAGCCCGTTTTTTTATGGATGCAGAGCAGGATTACAGCACGTCGCTCGCATGATCCGCCAGGCGGGAACGCTCGCCGCGCGCCAGCGTGATATGACCGCTGTGCGACCAGCCCTTGAAGCGATCGACCACATAAGTCAGGCCGCTCGATCCTTCGGTCAGATAAGGCGTATCGATCTGCGCGATATTACCCAGGCAGATTACCTTGGTGCCGGGGCCGGCGCGCGTAACCAGGGTTTTCATCTGCTTGGGCGTGAGATTCTGCGCTTCGTCGATGATCAGGAGTTTGTTGACGAAGGTGCGGCCACGCATGAAGCTCATCGACTTGATCTTGATCTTGGAGCGGATCAGATCTTGCGTGGCGGCGCGGCCCCAGTCGCCGGCATCGCTGTCCGACTTGTTCAGCACTTCCAGGTTGTCATCGAAAGCGCCCATCCACGGCGACATCTTTTCTTCTTCCGTACCCGGCAGGAAGCCGATGTCTTCGCCGACCGGCACTGTCACGCGCGTGACGATGATTTCACTGTAGAGCTTGGTTTCCAGTACTTGCGCCAGACCGGCTGCCAGCGCCAGCAGGGTCTTGCCGGTGCCGGCCTGGCCGAGCAGCGTGACGAAATCGCACTCGGGATCCATCAGCAGGTTCAGCGCAAAGTTCTGCTCGCGGTTGCGTGCCGTGATGCCCCACACGCTGTTCTTGGTGTGCGTGTACTCGCGCAGGGTACGAATCACGGCAGTCTTGCCATTGATCTGTTTTACCTGGCCATAGAATGAGGCTTCGCCATTGTTGGGTTCCATGTACACGAACTGGTTGATCAGCATCGCGGGCACCAGAGGACCGGTCAGGCGATAGTAGGTATAGCCGGTGCCGTGCTGGTTCTCCTGCCACGACTCCATGCCCTTGCCGTGCTTGTTCCAGAAATCGTCCGGCAGTTGCAGGATGCCTGAATACAGCAGGTCGGTATCTTCGAGCACATGATCATTGAAGTACTCTTCCGCCGGCAGCCCCAGGGCGTGGGCCTTGATGCGCATATTGATATCCTTGGATACCAATACCACCGGGCGTCCCGGATGCTGCTGCTCCAGCGCGCGCACGACAGCCAGAATCTGATTGTCGGCTTTGCCGGAGGGCAGGCCAGGCGGCAGCGTTTCCACCTGAAGCTGAGTTTGAAAAAACAGGCAGCCGCTCGCATCCTTGTTGCCGAGCTTGTTGAGCGGTATGCCTTGGGCTATCGAGCCTTCGCTGGTGTCGGCAATCAGGTCGTCCAATGAGCGCGATACCTGGCGCGCATTGCGCGCCACTTCCGACATGCCCTTCTTGTTATTGTCCAGTTCTTCCAGCGTCATCATCGGCAGGAAGACGTCATGTTCTGCGAAGCGGAACAGCGAGCTGGGATCGTGCATCAGCACATTGGTATCCAATACGAACAGCTTCTGGACATCGGCCTTGCCGCTGGCGCGGCGCGAGCCGGACTTGATCGGCGTTGCGGCGGACTTGGCGTTGCGTGACGAAGTGGATGGCGCTTCAACGGTTTTGCCCGGCGTCTTGGCGCGCACGACCTTCTCCGTTTTGAGTTCGGGCGTCTGAGGCAAGGGCTCCACAAGTGAAATGGCAGGCTTGATACGCTTGCCTTTGTCTGCTTTCGGATAGTCTTGCGGCGAAAGCAGGGCAGCGGGCTTGGTCGGCATTTTAGGTAGGGGCATCAGCAAGACCTCATCGGTAATTGAATGGGACGAATGCAGATCTGACAGTCCGATAAGCAGGAACTGTTGTCGAGGAGAGTCTGGCAATCAGTGAAAAAAGGGTGCGTGAAATGTAAAAAGCCGTTTGTGAAAAGGAGGGTTCCTTTTCTCCAAACGGCCTTCGTTTGCAATTTCTTAGAGAGTTCAATGACTTGAAATCACCTTCATCAATTCGAGCACCTCGTCCACATGGCCTGGGACTTTCACTCCACGCCATTCTTTCACCAATTCGCCGCTGGCGTCAATGATAAATGTGGAGCGTTCTATGCCCCTGACTTTTTTTCCATACATGAGCTTGGCTTTCATCACGCCGAAGAGATTGCACACGGTCTCTTCAGGATCGGAAATGAGCTCAAACGGCAGATCCAGTTTTGCCTTGAAATTCTCATGCGAACGCAGGCTGTCACGGCTCAGGCCTACAATTTCCGTGTTGGCATTGCAAAACTCCGGATACAGATCGCGAAAGCGCAGGCTTTCCGTGGTGCAGCCGGGAGTATTGTCCTTGGGGTAAAAGAACAGCACCAGATTCTTGCCGCGATAGTCAGACAGCGTAAAGGTTTTATCGCTGGTCATGGGCGCGGAAAAATCAAGCACCTTTTCATTGAGCGTTACGACGCTGACTGTCAATCTACTCTCCTGTTTAAAAGTCAGAAAAGCTCATGCTTTCTGGAGCCGGGCACAAGCAGGCGAGGCAGCATGCGCTTTGCCATTCCAGCTTCCTTGTTGTGCGCAATCGGATTTTGCTGCAAAGGAAAGCGATGTTCTGGAAGGCCAAGCAAGCTTATGTGCTTCGACTTTCCGCAGATTGAGGCAACAGCAAGAATTTCAAGGCTTGCCGCCACTCAAAAAGAAATCCGCGCTGACAAGACTTATGCCTGCTTTTCCATGATGAGCGCCAGCGCGACCTTGCGGCCTTCTGCCATCAAAATGTTGTAAGTACGGCAAGCGGCCTGGTTATCCATGCACTCCACGCCGATGCGCTGATCTGTCAAAACCGTGGTCAGGCGCGGATGTATGAAGCGCTGTTTTGCGCCGGTGCCCAGTATGACGACATCGGGTTTCTGATTGTTGATGGGCTCAAAATCGGCAGCGGCAAGATTGTCGAAAGAAGTGACTTCCCACGCCATGGGTTTGATTTCCGGCAGGACGATCAGGCTGTGCGAAAAATAAATGGCATTGATCTCGACGCCGTTTTCATCATAGGCGGTCACTGTCTGGTATTGCTGAGTAGTGGTGGAATGAAGTTTCATGGTTTTTGTGATTGGGCTATATGGCTATATCTATATAGGAGAGTGAAATGGCGGGATAGGGCATTAGTCCTATTTGTTCCCACTTATTCCTGTTCTCTGCTGAATAGCCGAACAAGCAATCGAAGAAATTGGACAAGAAATAACTGCCATTGTATTCGTTTCCGATCTGCGCTCAAGCAGTCGGATTGATTAAACGCGTGGCTTTGGGCACAATGGCTTCCTCGCGGCAAGACGGTTTCGGTCCTGTTTGCTACCAGTTGCGGGCCTTGCCTGCCAGCTTGCAATGGAACACATTTGCCTGCAGCGCCAGGCCGCGCAATCCTCCGACTTTACTTCCTCTCATTTCATGCAACCGATTCAGAAATCCAAAAAACTTGCCGATGTCTGTTATGACATCCGTGGCCCGGTACTGGAAAAAGCCCGGCAAATGGAGGAGGAAGGCCAGAAAATCATCAAGCTCAATATCGGCAATCTGGCCGCTTTCGGGTTTGAGGCGCCGGACGAAATCGTGCAGGACATGATACGCAATCTCGGCGACGCTTCCGGTTATACCGATTCCAAGGGCTTGTTCGCGCCGCGCAAGGCGGTCATGCAGTACACGCAGGAAAAGCGGGTGGCAGGCGTTAGCGTCGATGATATCTATCTCGGCAACGGCGCCTCCGAACTGATCGTGATGAGCATGAATGCGCTGTTAAACAGCGGCGATGAAGTGCTGGTGCCGGCGCCCGACTATCCCTTGTGGACCGCTGCCGTCAGTCTGTCGGGCGGCAAGCCTGTGCACTATGTCTGCGACGAGCAGGCCGACTGGATGCCGGACATCGAAGATATCCGCAGCAAGATCACGCCGAATACCAAGGGCCTGGTGGTCATCAATCCCAATAATCCGACCGGCGCCTTGTATCCGGTGGAGTTGCTGCAGCAGCTGATCCAGGTCGCGCGCGAGCATCAGCTGATCCTGTTCGCCGACGAGATTTACGACTAGGTGCTGTATGACGGCGCTGAACATACGTCGATCGCTTCGCTGGCGGATGACGTGTTGTTCATCACCTTCAACGGCCTGTCGAAAAATTATCGCTCCTGCGGTTACCGCGCAGGCTGGATGGTCGTGTCCGGCAACAAGAAGCCGGCGCAGGATTACATCGAAGGCCTGAACATGCTGGCGTCGATGCGCCTGTGTGCCAATGTGCCGGGGCAGTTCGCGATTCAAACTGCGCTGGGCGGCTACCAGAGCATCAACGACCTGGTCGGACCGGGCGGGCGCCTGTTGCGCCAGCGCGATCTTGCCTATGATCTGCTGAATCGTATTCCCGGCGTGAGCTGCGTGAAGCCCAAGGCGGCCTTGTACATGTTCCCGCGCCTGGACCCGAAGGTTTACCCGATTGCCGACGACCAGCAGTTTGCCTATGACTTGCTGGCGCAGGAAAAGGTGTTGATCGTGCAGGGCACCGGCTTCAATTGCCCGACGCCCGACCACTTCCGCCTGGTTTTCCTGCCCAATTCCGACGATTTGAGCGTGGCGATTGGTAGAATGGCGAATTTCCTGGACAGATATCGCAAGCTGCGCGGCAATGCCTGAGCGCAGGGCGGCAAGTATTTTCTGGCCAGATCGATTAATACAGCGTGAATCCTATTATGAAACCCATTAGAGTTGGCCTGATTGGCATCGGCACCGTCGGTAGCGGCACCTTTGAAGTACTGAACCGTAACCAGGAAGAAATCCGTCGTCGTGCGGGACGTGGCATTGAAATCACTATGGTGGCCGATCTGAATACGGCTCATGCCCGGGAAGTCACGCAAGGACGTTGCGAAGTCGTGGACGACGCCAACCTGATCGTCAATCATCCCGACATCGATATCGTGGTCGAGCTGATCGGCGGCTATGGCATCGCGCGCGAGCTGGTGATGAAGGCGATTGCCAATGGCAAGCACGTGGTCACCGCCAACAAGGCCTTGCTGGCCACGCACGGCACTGAAATTTTCAAGGCTGCGCAGGAGCAGGGCGTCATTGTCGCATTCGAGGCATCGGTCGCCGGCGGCATCCCCATCATCAAGGCCTTGCGCGAAGGCTTGACCGCCAATCGCATCGAATGGATTGCCGGCATCATCAACGGCACCACCAACTTCATCCTGTCCGAGATGCGCGAAAAGGGTCTGGATTTCGACACGGTGCTGAAAGAAGCGCAGCGCCTCGGTTATGCGGAAGCCGATCCGACCTTTGATATCGAAGGCATCGATGCCGCGCACAAGGCGACCATCATGTCGGCGATTGCCTTCGGCATCCCGGTGCAGTTCGACAAGGCGCACGTGGAAGGCATCACCAAGCTGCAGGCCACCGATATCCGCTACGCCGAGCAGCTGGGCTATCGCATCAAGCTGCTGGGCATCGCGCGCCGCCAGGCCGAAGGCATAGAGTTGCGCGTGCATCCTACGCTGATTCCCGCCAAGCGCCTGATCGCCAATGTGGAAGGTCCGATGAATGCGGTGCTGGTGCAGGCCGATGCGGTCGGCGCAACGCTGTACTACGGCAAGGGCGCCGGCGCAGAGCCTACCGCGTCCGCCGTGATTGCAGACCTGGTGGACATCGCCCGCCTGGCGACGGCCGATCCCGGGCACCGCGTGCCGTATCTGGCCTTCCAGCCGGATGCGATGGTCGACATGCCGATCCTGCCGATCACCGAAGTGCGCAGCAGCTACTACCTGCGCGTGCGCGTGGCCGATCGTCTCGGCGTGCTGGCAAGTATCACGAGCATCCTGGCCGAGGCAGAGATTTCAATACATGCCATGCTGCAGAAGGAAACCGCGGAAGGCGAGACGCAGACCGACATCATTCTGCTGACGCACCAGATCGAGGAAAAACATATCGATGCCGCGATCAAGCGCATCGAGTCGCTGCCTTCGGTGCTCGGCAACGTTACCCGTTTGCGCATGGAAGAGCTGGGCTGAATCTCTCGCACACCTCGTACAATATGAGGCGGAAGGGCTTGGGCAGGCGGCAGGAGTTGGGCCGTCGGCCCAAGCCCTTCGTGTTTTGAGAGGGGCGAAATGAATGATTCGGAAAGCGTGGCGACAGAAATGGAAATGAGAGCATGAGCGAACGTATCGTTTTGCAATGGACGCAAGCCGGTAAAAACCACACGGCCCTATGGCATTCGGCAAGCGGCTTGCCGGCGCCGGCCAAGGTGGTCGTAGCGGATGACCAGCTGACGGCCGATGCCGCCTATCGTCTTGCCTGCGAAGGGCATGGCATGTTGTGGCGCGGCGACTTCCAGAACGCGCGCCAGTTACTGCAGGCCTTGGCGCGGCGCATAGACCGAAAACCCCGTAAAGCCGCCTCGGGCGTGACGGAAGATCTCGCCCTGGTATTTCATCGCAACCGGCAAAACCAGGCGCGCCGCGCCCGCTTGCTGGGCATGCTGCTGATTCCGTTCGAGCCCGGCTACCGCATTCCCTTGCGCCGCGCGCCCGACGTGCAGCAGGCTTGCCGCGAAGCCTATGGCTCTGCGCTGGAGCAGCAGTCTTTTGTCATGTCGCTGCGCGAATTGCAGGGAGTCGTGGGTGCGCATGAATGGCGCAAAAAAGGCGTGCCGATAGCAGCATTAGGCGCAAGCATCCATCCGCACTACGGCGTGTATTCGCCTATACGCGGCGAGTATGTGCAACTGGTTGCCGATGCGCCCTTGCCTAGTACCACGCTGGCCTTCGACATAGGCACCGGTACCGGCGTGCTGGCTGCAGTACTGGCCAGGCGCGGCGTCAAGCGCATCGTCGCGACCGATCAGGATGAGCGCGCGCTGGTCTGTGCCAGAGACAACATGCAGCGCCTGGGTTTGGCGGATAAAGTGGACGTGATGCAGGCCGACCTGTTCCCGCCGGGGAAAGCGCCGCTGATCGTCTGCAATCCGCCCTGGATACCGGCGCGTCCTGCTTCCGCACTGGACCATGCCGTCTATGATCCGGACAGCCGCATGCTGCGCGCTTATCTCGACGGGCTGGCTGAACACCTGACGCCGGATGGCGAAGGCTGGCTGATTCTGTCCGACCTTGCCGAGCATCTCGGATTGCGCGATAAGAATGCCTTGCCGCAGATGCTGGATAATGCCGGCCTGACGGTAATCGACAGGCTGACGACCAGGCCGGTGCACGGCAAGGCCGGCGATGCCAGCGATCCTTTGCATGCAGCGCGCAAGGCGGAAGTCACGTCCTTGTGGCGCCTGAAACCCCGATAATCCTGATCCTGATTTTGACGAGACAAACATGAGCAATAAACCCGCCCGTTTTCTTACCTTCAAATGCCAGCAATGCAGCAAGCCGGTCCAGGTGAAACTGCAGAAAGTCTCTGCCTGCTCCCATATCCAGCCCTACCAGGGTATCTGCAAATGCGGCGCCGTGATGCACCATGCCACCGGCGACCAGCAAATGGTGCGGGATTATCTGGCAGCGCCCGAGACCTTCGATTTCAGCCATCACCATCATTAATTGCAGCCGGCAGCTCAAGTGGCTACCTATACGATTGCCGCAGCAGTCCAGGTCGAACTGGAAATCCGCAAGAGCCGCTTCATCGGCGTAATCATGCCGGTGGCGGACCGCGCCGAGGCAGCGGAACATATACAGCGCATGCGGCAGTTGCATCCGGCCGCGACGCACGTATGCTGGGCGCTGCTCGCGGGCGGCCAGTCCGGCATGTCGGACGATGGCGAGCCGTCAGGCACGGCAGGGCGGCCGATGCTGGAAGTGCTGCGTCACCATGAGGCCGAGGGCGTGCTCGGCATGGTGGTGCGCTATTACGGCGGCATCAAGCTGGGCGCGGGCGGACTGGTGCGCGCTTATACCGATGCCATCGCCAGCGCGATGAAGCTGGCCGAGCGCGTGGAGCTGGTGAAGCAGGCGCAACTGGATCTGCAAGTCGACTATGCCGACGAAGCGCGGATACGACGTTGGTTGGAGCAGAATGCTTACCAACTGGTCGAGACCGACCATGCGGCCCGGGTCAGGCTGCGCGTGCAAATGCCGGCAGGCGACTTGCCGCGGGCAGAGACTACAGTGCGTGACCTGACGCAGGGCCGGGCGCTTGTGCAGGTTGTGGAGTAAGTGCCGGCACGCCTCTTCGCGCTCGCAATACGCGGCGGAGCAGCAGTTGGTATTTCACGGCCGGGATAAATACGGTCAGAAAATCCGCGGCGCTAAGCTTGGCGAAGAAGGTCGATTTCGCAAAAGGCCGGGATTGCTGACGCGACTACGCCGCTTCGGCAGCTTGTGCCTCCGGAAACTGCCAGCACCAGTGCCAGGGCTCATAAATGAAACCCAGCTCATTATCGGGCGGATAAGAAAGCGTGAAGCCGAAACCTCCGGCATGCAATTGCAGCCAGCGGAAGGCAGCGGTGTCCTCGAATTCGGTCTCGGTCGGGCGGCAGCCGGGCGTGTTGATGTCCAGCGCGCGGCCGGTATGGTGTTCGCTGTAGCCCGGCGGTGCACTCAAAGTGAGTATCTTCTGAATCGGTATGCCGCGATCCAGCTTGTTGCGGATGATGGCGATCTGCTGTTCCAGGTTGCGGAAGGAAGAGAAGATCTCAATCGTAATCCCATCTTGCCGTGCGGCTTCCTTCATCGCTTTCCATGCCTGGGCTGCTTGCGGAATCAGCCGGTAATCGCGGCCGTTAGCATCCGTCTCCGCCACCACCAGTTCACGGCCCTCGGCATAAAACGGCAAGCCGCTGCGGATAAGATATTCATTAGGAATGCCCAGAGCCTGCAGGGCCTGGTTCACGCGGAGTTGATAGTCTTCGGAAATCATGGCTGCGGATATGCCGTAAATAGGCAGGTTTGTTCGATCACTGTGCGAACTATACCGGATGCCTATTGCATGTGCGTAACAAATCCCGACGCGAGCGCGACAGGAAATGTAAGAACTTGTGTTTCTATCAGCGGAGAAGCAGGGAAGTCAGGCGACGAAAGCCTCAAGCGGCAGGGTCGATTTGAAGGAATGCGCGTTGTATGAGTTCGAGTTCCGTGGGGCGCAGCAGGCGGGCGACTTCCTTGCCATCCATCAGGAATACCAGGGCAGGCCACAGCCTGATCTGGAAGGAGCGGCCTAGCGGTTTGCCCTTGCCGTCTTCAATCTTGATGTGCTGCACAGCGGAGTGCTTGGAGAAGGCTTCCGCAAGCAGCGGCTGAACGGCCTGGCAGTGAGGACACCAGGGGGCGCCGAATTCCAGCAGCACGGGCCCTTTCATCGCATCGATATCGGCACGGGCCGGTTCGGCCGTCGCATAAGTTTCCGTCATTGCCATAGTGCTTATATCTTGTTTGCGAGCTGCTTCAGGGAGGGGTGCCTTGCCCGCACAGACTGCCGGGCAAGGGAATCGTTCAATGGGTTAGTTTAGAAGGAGGGCTGGAACGCAAGGAACATCGCGCAGGCCATCGCGGTTGGCGCCAGTGCGCCGAGCACCAGTCCGCCGATGCTGATCGTGCCTTCGTTGAAACCGCCCTTGAGCAGCGCCACGCCGGCCGGGTTGGGCGCATTGGCGATCGGGGTCAGGCCGCCGCCGGCAACCGCCCCTGCCACCAGCATGTACTTGGAAGGTTCGGAAATACCCTCGATCAGGGAGCCGAGATAGGTCAGCGCAGCATTATCGGTAATTGCGGTCAGCGCAGTGGCGCCCCAGAACAGCGACATCGGTTCCAGGCCGGACACGATGGGTTGCAGCCACCATTGCTGCATGCCGCCCAATACCACCAGGCCGGCCAGGAAGAAGCCGACTAGCAGGCCTTCCTTCAGGATCAGCGGGCTTTGATGCTCAGGATAGGCAACGGTATAACCGATGAAGAACAGGAACAGGCCCATGAATACGACTGGATGGTGAGCGAATACCACGACACCCAGCAGGAATAGCATGTGAACCAGGCTCACCGCGAATGGCACCTTGGTACCGGTTTGGGCGCTGGCTTGCCTGTCTGCCTCGTCCGACAGATGTTTGCTCAGCATGAAGGTGATGACGGTGCCGTTGATGATCACGGCGATCGCAGCTTTCCAGCCAAAGGTGGCTGCCATGAATGCCGTATCCCAGCCCCAGGTAGCGGCAACCATCAGTACCGGCGGTGCCGCAAAGTGGGTCAGCGTGCCGCCGATGGAGATGTTCACGAACAGTACGCCGAGCGCGCCATACTTGAGCCATTCCGGCGTGCTCTTGCGGAAAACCAGCGGCGCCAGCATCAGCGCGCCAAGCGTCATCGCGGCCGGCTCGGTGATCAGCGAACCGAACAGCGGTACCAGAGACATGCACAGCCATACGCGCATGACGGCGGTGCGCACCGGTGCAATGGATGCCATCACCCCGATTGCGCTTTTCATAGCTTCCAGAATCGGGCGGGACGCGGCCACCACCATGATGACGAATACGAACAGCGGTTCGGTGTAGTGGCGGGTTTCTACATATTCCAGCGCCTCGTTACCGCCAAGGACAAATGCCATGAAAACAATAAGGATGGCAGCCCACAGGCCGAATACCACTTCGATTTCGCCAAGCAAATGAAACAGGCCGTGATGTTTCGGACTGTGATGAGCAAGACGTTCAAATGACTTGGCGGTAAAGGTATGGATGAGGGCTAATGCGAACAGCATTGCCGCGATAATGTTCATTGTTTCCATGGTTTTTAGAAGTTGTATTAATAATAATGATTAACCAATGTCTTCTGCCGGCGCCATTCTTGGAGTTAAGTAAAGCCGTAGCCCTAGCAGAACGTTGATAGCTTGATATTCAGCAAGAAGATTCTCACGAGCGCGATTGTCCCATATAAAAACCGCATGTTGTCAACCATTAACGGGATGTTGAAGCCGGCTTTTAAGGTGAAAAAGGTGGTTTGCGGCAGTGAAGCTGAATTTTTATCCGGATCGTCAAGCATGCTTGCCCGCTTTTTCTCTGCTTTCAAGCAACAGGGATTTATAGGGCGGGATGTCCCCGGTGCATAGAGAAGTAGGAACTCTTCAGTTTGAAGGGGGAGTGGGGCGGCAAAGAGGTAGCCAGTTTATAATGGCAGTCAATTCCTCCTTGAATCCCGCTCATTTATTTATCTATGCGATATGTTTCCACGCGCGGTCAGGCTGCGCAGCTTTCCTTTTCCGACATTCTTCTCGGCGGCCTCGGTCCGGACGGCGGCCTGTATCTGCCTGAAAGCTACCCACAGGTAAGCAGCGCCGAGCTGGATGCCTGGCGCAAGCTGTCCTACGCCGACCTGGCGGTGGAAGTGCTCAAGAAGTTTGCCACCGATATTCCGGAAGCCGACCTGAAGGCGCTGGCGCACAAGACCTATACCGCCGAGGTGTACAAGAATGTCCGGCCCGGCGAGGATGCGTCCCGGATCACGCCGCTGTGCCAGCTGGAAGAACGCAATGGCGGCCGCCTGATGCTGCAAGCGCTGTCCAACGGCCCGACGCTGGCGTTCAAGGACATGGCCATGCAGTTGCTGGGCAACCTGTTCGAATACATCCTGGCCAAGAAAGATGCACAGTTGAACATTCTCGGTGCAACCTCTGGCGACACCGGCAGTGCGGCCGAATATGCAATGCGCGGCAAGAAGGGCATACGCGTCTTCATGCTGTCGCCGCACCAGAAGATGAGCGCGTTCCAGAGCGCGCAGATGTTCTCGCTGCAGGACCCGAACATTTTCAACATCGCGGTCAAGGGCGTGTTCGATGATTGCCAGGACATGGTCAAGGGCGTGTCCAACGACCTGGAATTCAAGGCGCGCTACAAGATCGGCACGGTGAACTCCATCAACTGGGCGCGCGTGGTGGCGCAGGTGATTTATTACGTGCGCGGTTACCTGGAAGCGACCGACAGCAATGATCAGAAAGTGTCCTTCACCGTCCCGTCCGGCAACTTCGGCAATATCTGCGCCGGTCATATCGCGCGCATGATGGGCGTGCCTATCGATCGCCTGGTGGCGGCGACCAATGAAAACGACGTGCTGGACGAGTTCTTCCGCACCGGCGTCTATCGCGTGCGCAAGTCCGCCGAGACTTACCATACCTCCAGCCCCAGCATGGATATCAGCAAGGCATCGAACTTCGAGCGCTTTGTGTTCGACCTGGTGGGACGCGACCCGGAACGGCTGCGCGCCTTGTTCAATAAGGTCGATACCGAAGGCGGCTTCGACTTGTCGGGCAAGCCTGGCAGCGACGGCGATGAATTCGGCAAGGTCGGCGAGTACGGTTTCGTCTCCGGCAAGTCCACGCATGCAGACCGCATCGCTACCATACGCGATCTGCAGGAACGTTACGGCGTGATGATAGACACACACACTGCCGACGGCGTGAAAGTGGCGCGCGATAACATCAGGGCAGGTGAAACCATGATTGTGCTGGAAACCGCCTTGCCGGCGAAATTCAATGAAACCATACGCGAAGCGCTGGGGCGCGATGCGGATCGCCCGGCCGGCTTTGAAAACATCGAAGACTTGCCGCAGCGCTTTGATGTAATGGAAGCGGAAGTCGCGAAGATCAAGGCTTATATAGCCGAACATACCGGCCTGTAATCCGGCTGGCTTTATGGGAGGTGGTTAAACAAGCATGACGGAAAAGAAGCCTTTGCTGACCGTGCAGGAAGCACTCGACACGTTGCTGGCGGGAGCGCGTCCCATCATCGATAGCGAACAGATACCGACGCTGGAAGCCAATGGGCGCGTGCTGGCCGTGGCGCAGATGTCGCAGCTGAACGTGCCGCCCATGGACAACACGCAGATGGATGGCTATGCCGTGCGTGTGATCGATTGCGCCAGCGGCGAAGCGAAGCTGCCGGTGACGCAGCGCATTCCCGCCGGCCATGTCGGCCAGCCGCTGCAATCAGGCACCGCGGCCCGCATCTTCACCGGCGCGATGATTCCCGAAGGCGCGGATGCCGTCGTCATGCAGGAAGCCTGCGAACTGGAAAAGAGTGATGCCGGCGAGATGGTCACGATACGCCATCGTCCCGAGTCGGGCGAATGGATACGCTGCACCGGGGAAGACATTCGTGCCGGCAGCGACATCCTCTCCGCGGGCACACGCCTGCGCGCGCAGGAACTGGGCCTGGCCGCGTCAGTAGGACTGGCCTCGCTGCCGGTGCTGCGCCGTCCGCGCGTGGCGGTGTTTTTCACCGGCGACGAACTGACCATGCCCGGTGAGCCGCTGAAGCCGGGCGCAATCTACAACTCCAACCGCTTCCTGCTGCGCGGCCTGCTGGAAAACCTGGGCTGCGAAATCACCGATTACGGCATCGTGCCCGATACGCTGGCGGCCACGCGCGACACGTTGCGCCAGGCGGCCTTGCGCAATGACCTGATCATTACCTCGGGCGGCGTGTCGGTCGGCGAAGAAGACCATGTGAAGCCGGCGGTGGAAGCGGAAGGCCATGTCAACATGTGGCAGATCGCAGTCAAGCCCGGCAAGCCGCTGGCCTTCGGCGAAGTGCGTCGCCAGGATGTGGACGGGACCGCATTTTTCCTGGGCTTGCCCGGCAACCCGGTGTCCAGCTTCGTGACCTTTCTGCTGTTCGTGCGGCCTTTCCTGCTGCGCCTGCAGGGCGTAAAGGATGTCGCGCCCAAGACCTACATGATGCGTGTAGATACCGACTGGCCCAAGGCCGATCGCCGCAATGAATTTTTGCGCGCGAAGATCAATGCCAACGGCGGCCTGGACCTGTTTGCCAACCAGAGCTCAGGCGTACTGACGTCTACGGTGTGGGGCGATGGGCTGATCGATAATCCGCCCGGCAAGACCATCAGCGCAGGCGACATCGTGCGCTTCCTGCCTTTTTCCGATTTGCTGTATTGAATGGGGAAACGCTTCCCGAAATGAGTTGAGTGACATGAATATCCAGCTTCGATTCTTTGCCAGCGTGCGTGAGGCGCTGGGCACTTCGCAGGAGAGCCTTTCCCTGCCGGCACACGTGACGACCATAGGCGACTTGCGCGAGTTCCTGCGCGAACGCGGCGGCGTCTGGGCCGAGGCGCTGGCCGAAGGCCGGGCGCTGCGCATGGCGTATAACCAGCAGATGGCCGATGCCGGCACCGCCTTGAGCGAAGGCGGTGAAGTGGCCTTCTTCCCGCCCGTGACCGGCGGCTAAATCGAGGAGCAAGCCATGCCGGTACAGGTACAGACTGAGGATTTCGATCTTTCCCGCGAAGTGGCGCAATTGCGCGCCGCCAATCCCGGCATAGGCGCGGTGGTGACTTTTGTCGGCACCGTGCGCGATATCAATGAGGGTTCCAGCGTGTCGACCATGGAACTCGAACACTATCCGGGTATGACGGAAAAAGCGCTGGAAGATATCGTGGCGCAGGCCAAGGCGCGCTGGGATATCTTCGATGCTTTGGTGATTCACCGTGTCGGGCCCTTGAAGCCGCTGGACCAGATCGTACTGGTGGCCGTGACGTCCGCGCATCGCGGCCTGGCCTTCGATGCCTGCGAATTCATCATCGATTATCTGAAAACCCAGGCCCCGTTCTGGAAAAAGGAACAGACCCCCGAGGGCGCGCGCTGGGTCGATGCGCGCGTCACCGACGATGAAGCGCTGGCCAAGTGGCAAGCCGCGGAAGGGCGGCCTCGTTGAGCTGGCTGGCGGTCGGCCTGGGAGCAATGCTGGGCGCCTGGCTGCGCTGGGGGCTTTCCGCCGGACTGCATTCCTGGCAGGGCAGCTTGCCGCTGGGAACCTTGCTGGCCAATCTGGGCGGCGCTTACCTGGTAGGCATCGCCGTTGCCTTCTTTCAGAGCCACCCGGCGCTGCCGCCGGAATGGCGTCTGTTCATCGTCACCGGTTTCCTGGGTGGCCTGACCACTTTTTCCACCTTCTCCGCCGAATCCATGCTGCTACTCCAGCGCGGCGACTATTTGTGGGCATTGCTGCATACCGCCTTGCATGTGGTGGGCGCGCTGGCGCTGTGCATTGCCGGTTTTGCCAGCTGGCGTGCCATCGCTGCCTGATTTCCTGCCTTGCCTTTCATTAAGGTCTTTCCCTGTTTTCATCGTTGAGTGTTTCGCTCAGCTTCTCCTTGAAAACCAGCGACTTAGGCCCAATTTTCGAGTCAGACTGAATTTCCGGAGAGCGGGACATGCGACTCGACAAACTCACTACCAAATTGCAGGAAGCCCTGGCCGATGCACAAAGCATCGCGGTGGGCAATGACAATCAATACATAGAACCGCTGCACCTGTTGCTGGCGATGCTGAACCAGGACGACAGCAGCGCGAAGTCGCTGTTGCAGCGCGCCGGCGTCAATATCGGCGGCCTGGCGGCGGAACTCAAGAATGCGCTGGAGCGCTTGCCCAAGGTCAGCGGCACCGGCGGGCAGGTGCAGGCCGGACGCGACCTGGTAGGCGTGCTCAACCTTGCCGACAAGGAAGCGCAGCAGCATGGCGACCAGTACATCGCCAGCGAAATGGTGTTGCTGGCGCTGGCCGACGACAAGTCGGATGCCGGGCGGATTGCGCGTGAAAACGGCCTGAGCCGCAAAGCGCTGGAAGCCGCGGTCAAGGCGGTGCGCGGCGATGCGCATGTTTCTTCGCAGGAGGCGGAAGGACAACGCGAAGCGCTGAAGAAATACACCATGGATCTAACCGAGCGCGCCAAGCAGGGCAAGCTCGATCCGGTGATCGGCCGCGACGATGAAATCCGTCGTGCGATCCAGGTATTGCAGCGCCGTACCAAGAACAACCCGGTGCTGATCGGCGAACCCGGCGTGGGCAAGACCGCGATCGTGGAAGGGCTGGCGCAGCGCATCGTCAATGGCGAGGTGCCGGAAAGTCTGAAAGGCAAGCGCGTGCTGTCGCTGGACATGGCCGCCTTGCTCGCGGGTGCCAAGTACCGCGGCGAATTCGAAGAGCGCCTGAAATCCGTGTTGAAGGAATTGGCACAGGATGAAGGCCAGACCATCGTTTTCATCGACGAGATTCATACCATGGTCGGCGCCGGCAAGGCCGAAGGCGCGATGGATGCGGGCAACATGCTGAAGCCTGCGCTGGCGCGCGGCGAACTGCATTGCGTCGGCGCCACCACGCTGGATGAATATCGCAAGTACATCGAGAAGGATGCCGCGCTGGAACGCCGTTTCCAGCGCATCATCGTGGAAGAGCCGAGTGTGGAATCCACGATTGCGATCCTGCGCGGTTTGCAGGAGCGTTACGAAGTCCATCACGGTGTGGAAATTACCGACCCGGCGATTGTCGCGGCGGCTGAGCTGTCGCATCGTTACATTACCGATCGTTTCCTGCCGGACAAGGCTATCGACCTGATTGACGAAGCGGCTTCCAAGATCAAGATCGAGATCGATTCCAAGCCGGAAGTGATGGACAAGCTGGACCGCCGCCTGATCCAGCTGAAGATAGAGCGCGAAGCGATGGCCAAGGAAACCGACGAGGCGTCGCAAAAGCGGCTGGCCTTGCTGGAAGAGGAAATCGAACGCCTGCAGCGCGAATACACCGACCTGGAAGAAGTGTGGAAAGCCGAGAAGTCGGCGGTGCAGGGCACGCAGCACATCAAGGAAGAAATCGAAAAGCTGCGCTTGCAGATGGAAGAAGCGCGCCGCAACGGCAACTGGCAATTGATGTCGGAGTTGCAGTACGGACGTTTGCCGCAGCTGGAAGCGCAGCTCAAGCAATCCGACGCGAGCGAAGTGAAGGTGGAAAAACCCCGGCTGTTGCGCACGCAGGTCGGCGCCGAGGAAATCGCGGAAGTGGTATCGCGCGCCACCGGCATCCCCGTATCCAAGATGATGCAGGGCGAGCGCGACAAGCTGCTGCACATGGAAGACGTGCTGCATCAGCGCGTGGTCGGCCAGCATGAAGCCATCGTCGCGGTATCCGACGCGATCCGCCGCTCGCGCGCAGGACTGTCCGATCCGAATCGTCCCTATGGTTCCTTCATGTTCCTGGGGCCGACCGGTGTGGGCAAGACCGAGTTGTGCAAGGCGCTGGCATCTTTCCTGTTCGATACCGAAGAGGCGATGATACGCATCGACATGAGCGAATTCATGGAGAAGCATTCGGTCGCACGGCTGATCGGCGCGCCGCCGGGATACGTGGGCTATGAAGAGGGCGGTTACTTGACTGAAGCGGTACGCCGTCGGCCTTACAGCGTGATCCTTTTGGATGAAATCGAGAAGGCGCATCCGGACGTGTTCAACGTGCTGCTGCAAGCATTGGACGACGGCCGCATGACCGATGGTCAGGGGCGCACCGTGGATTTCAAGAACACGGTGATCGTGATGACCTCCAACCTGGGCTCGCACCGGATACAGGCGATGGCGGAAGACGATCCGGCACTGGTCAAGCTGTCGGTGCTGGCCGAAGTGCGCACGCATTTCCGTCCCGAGTTCATCAACCGCATCGACGAGATCGTGGTGTTCCATGCGCTGGACGAGAAGCACATAGGATCGATTGCCAAGATCCAGTTGCACGGCCTGGAAAAACGCCTGGCCGGCATGGAGATGCAGATGACGATTTCCGATGTGGCACTGCAGAAGATCGCGGAAGCCGGTTTCGATCCGGTCTACGGTGCCCGTCCTCTGAAGCGCGCGATCCAGCAGCAGATCGAAAATCCGCTGTCCAAGGCTATCCTGGCAGGCCGGTTCGGGCCCAAGGATACGATTGCCGTGGATGTGAAGGGCAGCGAGCTGGTGTTCGACAAGCATTCCTGATCCCGCTGAACTTAAAGCAAACCCTCCGCATTGCGGAGGGTTTTTTTTATGGGTATCGCAAGAATGAAAGGAGACGGCGGTAAAATGCCCGGGTTCTTGATCGCTGAATCGTGCAGTACGGGATGGCCGGTTTCAGAATGGAAGAAGCCGGGCTGTGCCATGAATCTTAGAGCGTCTAACAAAATGGAAATGGATCTTGCCAGGCCTTACGCAAGGTTTTCCAGCAAATCATAATGCAGCCCAATCGGAGCCATCCTTCATGCATGTCGGCCCGGCGTTCATAGCGCACTCGCAAACGGCGGAACTGATGCAGCCAGGCGATGGTTCGTTCAACGACCCAGCGCGTGGTGCCCA
>JAFAGG010000011.1 GCA_023422955.1 Pseudomonadota bacterium
CTACGTGGGCAAGGGACTGGCGGGCGGTCGCATCATAGTGCGTCCCAACACCGAGTTCCGTGGCCGCGCCTATGAAAACATGATCGTCGGGAATACCGTGCTGTATGGCGCGGTCGGCGGCGAAGCCTTCTTCAGCGGCGTGGCGGGCGAGCGTTTCGCGGTGCGCAACTCGGGTGCGGCGGCGGTCGTGGAAGGCACGGGCGATCACGGTTGCGAATACATGACCGGCGGCACCGTCATCGTGCTGGGTGACACCGGCCGTAACTTTGCAGCCGGCATGTCGGGCGGTCTGGCCTTCATCTACGATCCGAGCGGCGAATTTGCGGCGAAGTGCAACACCGCGATGGTGACGCTGGAGCCGGTGCTGAGCAGCGACGAGCAGGAAGCCAAGATCGATCGCGCGATCTGGCACAGCGTCAAGCGCGGCGATGCAACGCAGACCGACGAGGCGATCCTGAAGGGCTTGATCGAGCGTCACTTCAAGCATACCGGCAGCGCGCGTGCGCGCCAGTTGCTGGATGACTGGAAGCAGGCCCGCAGCAAGTTCGTTAAGGTCTTCCCGACCGAGTACAAGCGCGCACTGGGCGAACTCAACGCCAGGAAAAAGGCTGCAGACAAGATCGCGGCGTAATCACAGGTAACTGGTTCTATTCCTCCCCCTTCAAGGGGGAGGTTAGGCGGGGGATGGGGGACACGAGCGCTGCAATCGAGGCTCATCGCCCTAACTCTTCCCTTCAAGGGAAGAGCGGCAAGAAAAATACTGAAGGAACATCATGGGAAAAGTAACGGGTTTCATGGAATACCAGCGCTTGCAGGAAGCAAGCGAAGCGCCGCAGTCGCGACTCCAGCATTACAAGGAATTCACGCTGCACCTGAAAGACGATGAAGCGAAAATCCAGGCGGCGCGCTGTATGGATTGCGGCATCCCCTTCTGCAACAATGGCTGCCCGGTGAACAATATCATCCCGGACTGGAATGACCTGGTCTATCACGGCAATTACAAGGAAGCGCTGGACAACCTGCATTCCACCAACAACTTCCCGGAATTCACCGGCCGCGTCTGTCCCGCGCCCTGCGAGGCAGCCTGTACGCTGAATATCAATAACGATGCAGTGGGCATCAAGTCGATCGAGCATTTCATCATCGACAAGGGCTGGGAAAACGATTGGGTGATTCCGCAAGCGCCCGTGGCCAAGACTGGCAAGAAAATAGCGGTAGTCGGGTCCGGTCCGGCAGGACTGGCCGCTGCCCAGCAACTGGCGCGCGCCGGCCATGACGTGACGGTGTTCGAAAAGAACGATCGCGTCGGCGGCCTGCTGCGTTACGGTATCCCCGACTTCAAGCTGGAAAAATGGCTGATCGACCGTCGCGTCGAGCAGATGAAGGCGGAAGGTGTGACTTTCCGCACCGGCGTCCTGGTCGGTAAGGATTTCCCGGCCAGGATCATGAATCTTGCGAAAGAGGTGGTCAGCCCCGAGCAGCTGGACCAGGAGTTCGATGCAGTAATCCTCGCTGGCGGCGCGGAACAGCCGCGCGACTTGCCGGTGACGGGGCGCGAGCTGGAGGGTGTTCACTTCGCGATGGAATTCCTGCCGCAGCAAAACCGCGTGGTCGCCGGCGACAAGCTGAAAGACCAGATCATGGCGACCGGCAAACACGTGATCGTGATCGGCGGCGGCGATACCGGTTCCGATTGCGTGGGCACATCCAATCGTCATGGTGCGGCCTCGGTCACGCAATTCGAATTGCTGCCGCAGCCGCCGGAGCAGGAAAACAAGCCGCTGGTCTGGCCTTACTGGCCGACCAAGCTGCGCACGTCCTCGTCGCACGAAGAGGGATGCGAGCGCGACTGGTCGGTGGCGACCAAGCGCTTCGAAGGCAAGAAGGGCAAGCTTGAAAAACTGATCGCCGCACGCCTGGAATGGAAAGACGGCAGGATGCAGGAAATCCCGGGTTCGGAATTCGAGATGAAGGCTGATCTGGTATTGCTGGCCATGGGCTTCGTGTCGCCGGTCGCCAGTATTCTCGATGTATTCGGTGTGGACAAGGATGCGCGCGGCAATGCGAAGGCGACCACCGATGGCGCTGGCTGTTATGCCACTTCCAGTCCAAAGATTTTCGCCGCCGGCGATATTCGCCGTGGTCAATCTCTCATTGTCTGGGCGATTCGCGAGGGACGCCAGTGCGCGCGCGCCGTCGATGAATTCCTGATGGGGTCTACCGTACTGCCGCGCTGATAAATCAATGCGTGATAAAAAGCCTGCCTGCGTGCAGGCTTTTTACATTTAGAGCAAGTTATAAAAACAAGCCATTTGAGCAATACGGTATAGTGACGAGCGGCGCGCCTGTCTAAGGCGATTCTCCCTTACAATCACGCTATTGCTTATTGTTCAAAACACCTCTTCTTGTGTCTAATCTCGTCGAAATCCGCGAATTAAGCTTTGGTTATGGCGATCGCCATATCCTGTCCGGCATACACATGGATCTCCCGCGCGGCAAAGTCATTGCGGTAATGGGCGGCTCCGGTTCGGGCAAGACGACCATATTGCGCCTGATAGGCGGGCAGTTGCATGCGCGCTCCGGCAGCATCACGGTCGATGGCCAGATGCTCAATTCGCTCGATACGGATTCGATATATGCGATGCGCCGCAAGATGGGCATGCTGTTCCAGCATGGCGCCTTGTTCACCGATCTGAGTGCGTTTGATAACGTGGCCTTTCCCTTGCGCGAGCATACGCGCCTGCCGGAAAGCATGATCCGCGACCTGGTGCTGATGAAGTTGCATGCCGTCGGCCTGCGCAATGCCGCGCCGCTGAAGCCGGGCGAGATGTCAGGCGGCATGGTGCGGCGCGTGGCGCTGGCGCGCGCGATTGCGCTCGATCCGCAACTGATCATGTACGACGAACCGTTTGCCGGTCTCGATCCGATTTCCATGGGCATGACGGCTACGCTGATCCGCAAGCTCAATGATGCGCTGGGTTCCACCTCGGTGGTCGTTTCGCACGATGTGCATGAATGCTTTGAGATTGCCGATTATGTCTATCTGCTTTCCAGCGGCAAGATAGGCGCGCAGGGCACGCCTGCCGAGATGCTGGCGTCCGAAGATCCTTTCGTGAAGCAGTTCGTGCATGCGCAAAGCGAAGGGCCGGTGCCTTTTCATTATCCGGGCCGCACGCTGGCGCAGGATATGGGACTGGAGCGCAGCGCATGATCGTGGATTTTCTTGCTAGCCTCGGCCGCTGGGTGCGCGAATTCCTCGCCGGTCTCGGTTATGGCGCGCGCTTTTTCCTGCAATTGCTGATGGCTTCCGGTAGTCTGCTGCGTCGTCCGCGACTGGTGACCGACCAGATTCATTTCATCGGCAACTATTCGCTGGTGATCATTGCGGTATCGGGTTTGTTCGTGGGCTTCGTGCTCGGCTTGCAGGGTTATTACACACTGACTAAGTACGGCTCCGAACAGGCGCTGGGCGTGCTGGTGGCGCTGTCGCTGGTGCGCGAGCTGGGGCCGGTGGTGACGGCGCTGCTGTTTGCCGGCCGTGCCGGTACCTCGCTGACGGCGGAAATCGGCCTGATGAAAGCGGGCGAGCAATTGGCCGCGATGGAAATGATGGCGGTCAATCCCATGCAGCGCGTGCTGGCGCCGCGCTTCTGGGCCGGCGTTATTGCGATGCCAATACTGGCGGCGATCTTCAGTGCGGTCGGCATCATCGGCGGTTACATCGTCGGCGTGTTGATGATAGGCGTGGATGAAGGCGCATTCTGGTCGCAGATGCAGGCGGGTGTCGATGTCTGGGCCGATGTGGCCAATGGCGTCATCAAGAGTATCGTGTTCGGTTTTGCCGTAACCTTCATCGCCCTGTATCAGGGGTATGAGGCAAAGCCGACGCCGGAAGGCGTGGCGCGCGGCACGACCCGCACCGTGGTGATCGGATCGCTGACCGTGCTGGGCCTGGATTTCCTGCTGACGGCATGGATGTTCAGCTAGGCAGCGGTCTTTGATAGATTCTTTAATGAACAACGAGGCGCAACCGGCAAGCAGCTGATGCCGGATAGCATGTCCTCACTGGGGTTGAATGATGCAAAAGAAATCCTTGGATGTATGGGTTGGATTATTCGTGGTGCTGGGCGCACTGGCACTATTGTTTCTGGCCCTGAAGGCGGGGAACCTGAGTTCTTTCTCATTGCAGGAAAGTTACCAGGTGGTGGCGCGCTTCGACAATATCGGCGGACTGAAGCCGCGCGCACCGGTGAAAAGTGCGGGCGTGACGGTAGGGCGCGTGGGCGACATCAGTTTTGACGACCAGAGCTTCAGGGCGACTGTGCAATTGCAGGTCTACAGCAATTACCAGTTTCCCAAGGATACGTCGGCCAAGATCCTGACCTCGGGCTTGCTGGGCGAGCAGTACATCGGACTGGAGCCGGGCGGCGATCTTGAGAATCTCGCGGCAGGCGATACCATCACCATGACGCAATCGGCGCTGGTGCTGGAAAGCCTGATCAGCCAGTTCCTGTTCAGTAAAGCGGCGGATGCGGTAGAAGAAGGGAATAAATAATCATGAAGAAAATCCTGGGCGCCTGCGCGCTGGCAGTTTTGATGACGGGCTGCGCTACTGCGCCAGACACTGCGGATCCGCGCGATCCTTTCGAAGGTTTCAACCGCACCGTGTTCCGTTTCAACGATGCGGTGGACGAGGCGGTGCTGAAGCCGGTCGCTACCGGTTATCAGAAAGTGACGCCTTCTTTCGTGCAGACCGGCGTCAGCAACTTCTTCGGCAACATCGGCGATGTCTGGAGTGCCGTGAACAATCTGCTGCAAGGCAAGCTGGAAGCCGGCGTATCCGATGGGATGCGCGTGGCCATCAACACCACCTTCGGTTTTGTCGGCGTGCTCGACATTGCATCGGAAGCCGGCCTGACCAAGCACAAGGAAGACTTCGGGCAAACGCTGGGCGTATGGGGCGTGCCGTCCGGCCCTTACGTGGTATTGCCGTTGCTGGGGCCTTCGACGATACGCGATACCGCTGCGCTGCCGGTGGATTTCGCGGGCGACGTCTGGCAATACACGGACTCGGTGGGTACCCGCAATACCGGCACCGCGCTGCGCATCGTCGATGCGCGGGCGGGCTTGCTGGATGCCGGCAACCTGCTGGAGGATGTGGCGCTCGACAAATATGCGTTCATGCGCGACGCGTGGCTGCAGCGCCGGCAGAGCATGATAGGCGGAGAAAGTGCTCGTCCTGCTTATTACGACGATTTTGACGAAGAAGATTTCGAAGATACAACGCAGCCTGCAGCAACGAATTAAACCCCGGAAACGGATAAGGCCATCGCGGGCAGGAACGCGGCAAAACGCCTGCGGTCCAATTTCAGTGTCGTAGCGGAAACCAGGCGGTGGAAAGTGGAAAGAAGTATTGCGCCTATGTTTCGAGGTGTTGCAAATGATTGCCGGTTTTGACGGACCCGGCCTTGCCCGTTAAGGTGAATCCACGCTGCGGCATACCTTTATTCTTGTGAGAGAAAAATGACGATGATGAAAAAAATGATTGGCTTCGCCAGCTTGTGTATCGCATTGCTGGGGGCAGGCTATGCACAGGCCCAGGAAGCGCCCGACGAGCTGGTGCAGCGCATCAGCACCGAAGTGCTGGAACTGGCCAAGACCGACAAGGAAATCCAGCGCGGCAACATGGAACGCGTGCTGCAAGTGGTGGAGGAAAAAGTTTTCCCGCACGTGAACTTCCAGCGCATAACTGCCTTGTCCGCCGGTCGTCACTGGCGCGATGCCAGCCCGGAGCAACGCAAGCAACTGACGCAGGAATTCCGCAATCTGCTGGTGTACACCTATTCCGGCGCCATTGCGCAGGTCAAGGATGAGCGCATTGAATTCCCGCCTTCGCGCTTTTCGCCTTCCGATACCGATGTCGAAATCCGCACCCGCATCATCCAGTCCCGCGGCGAGCCTTTGCCCTTGAACTATCGCCTGCAGAAAACCGCGGATGGCTGGAAAATTTATGACGTCAATGTGCTGGGTGCCTGGCTGGTGGAAACCTATCGCGGCAATTTCACTACCGAGATCAATCGCGGCGGTATCGACGGCCTGATCAAAACGCTGTCCGAGCGCAATCAGCGCCTCGCTGCCAGCGCTGCCAATAGCGCTGCGACAAAGCGTTAATTCTCCATCAGCATGTATCAGCCCACTGAAAGCCTGACGGCGCACAATGCCGAAACTGCCCTGCAAGCCGGCCTGCAAGCGATTGCGGCCGGCCAGCGCGAAATCGACCTGGCCCTGCTCGGTAGCGTGGATTCGGCGGCGGTAGCGACCTTGCTGGCATGGAAACGAGCCGCTGTAGAGCAAGGCGCATCGCTGACATTTCATCATATGCCCGCTACGCTTCACAGCCTGGCGACTTTGTATGGCGTGGATGAGTTGCTGGAGCGTTAAGAGGAATGCAATAAATAGAGGTGTGAATCGGGGTGTGCGGACGCTTCAATAGTTTTTAGCCCCTCTTTATCCTCTGCAAAGCCGGCTTATTATCCCTCCCAGCCGGCAGTCGGACTCAATTGGTCGGCAATTTCGCCTATAATCATCTCTTTTCCCCTTAACGCGCAGCTTGCTGCGCGCTTTTGTTTTCTACGCTTTCATGGCTGCCATTCAGATTACCCAGGTCGAGAAACGCTACCAAGCGCTGCGTGCGCTGGACGGCGTGTCGCTGACGATAGAAGAAGGTGAATTCTTCGGGCTGCTGGGGCCCAATGGGGCAGGCAAGACCACGCTGATTTCCATCATTGCCGGCCTGGCGCGGGCCGATGCCGGCACCGTTACTATCCTCGGTCATGATGTCGTGACCGATTACCGGCAAACGCGCAGCAAGCTGGGCGTGGTGCCGCAGGAACTGGTATTCGATCCCTTCTTCACGGTGCGCGAAACCCTGCGCATGCAATCCGGTTATTTCGGCCTGAAGCGCAACGACGACTGGATCGATGAAATCATGCATAACCTGGGTCTGACCGACAAGGCGGATACCAATACCCGCGCGCTGTCGGGCGGCATGAAGCGCCGCGTGCTGGTGGCGCAGGCGCTGGTGCACAGGCCGCCGGTGATCGTGCTGGATGAACCGACTGCCGGCGTGGATGTGGAATTGCGCCAGACGCTGTGGCACTTCATTTCGCGCCTGAACCGCGAAGGCCATACCATCGTGCTGACCACGCATTACCTGGAAGAAGCGCAGGAACTGTGCAGCCGTATCGCGATGCTGAAGGCGGGCCGGGTGGTGGCGCTGGACAAGACGGAAAACCTGATCCGGCGCATTTCCGGTTCGCAGCTGATCGTCAAGCTGGCGCAGGGAGGCGTATTGCCGGACAATCTGAAGCCCTTGATGTCGCACCCCGAGGAGCGAGGCGGCGGTAACAAATATACGCTGCGCATCACTGAATACACGCAAGTCGAACCGATACTCGCCGCCTTGCGCGAGTCGGGAGCCGTGATCGAAGACATGCAGTTGCAGCAGGCCGACCTGGAAGACGTGTTCATTCAGATCATGGGCGAGGATAAATGATGACCGGTTTCCAGACCCTGTTCTATAAAGAGATCCTGCGCTTCTGGAAAGTGGCGATGCAGACGCTCACCGCGCCCATCATCACTTCCATGCTGTATCTGCTGATCTTCGGCCACGTGCTGGAAGGGCGTGTCGAAATCTTCCCCGGCGTGAGCTACACCGCCTTCCTGGTACCGGGCCTGGTCATGATGAGCGTGCTGCAGAATTCCTTTGCCAACTCGTCTTCATCGATGATCCAGTCCAAGATCACCGGCAACCTGGTATTCGTGCTGCTGCCGCCGCTGTCGCACTGGGAAATTTACGGCGCTTATGTGCTGGCGGCCGTGGTGCGCGGCCTGACGGTGGGGCTGGGCGTATTCCTGGTGACGACCTGGTTTGCCGACCTGAGCTATGTCGCGCCCTGGTGGATCATTGTCTTTTCCGTGCTGGGCGCGGCCATCCTGGCCACCATGGGCGTAATCGCCGGGATATGGGCGGACAAGTTCGATCAGCTGGCGGCGTTCCAGAATTTTCTGATCATGCCGGCGACCTTCTTATCCGGCGTCTTTTATTCCATCCATTCGCTGCCGCCCTTTTGGCAGGCGGTGTCGCATGCCAATCCTTTTTTCTATATGATTGATGGCTTTCGTTACGGTTTCTTCGGGAAGTCGGACGTCGACCCGCTACTGAGTTTTATGATCGTGGCCGTATTTTTTGCCGTTTTGGCCAGCTTGGCCGTGAGCCTGCTGAAATCAGGCTACAAGCTGAGACATTAAACGCCGACCTGCGCGCTTACGCGTCTCTTATTCTGGATTACGTCATACATGCTACCTACACCCGACCTCGTTAAAAGTTATATTGCCGCCGGCCTCGAATGCACGCATCTGGAAGTGGAGGGCGATGGTCAGCATTTCACTGCCGTGATCGTCGCTTCCGCCTTTGCCGGCAAGCGCCTGATCCAGCGCCACCAACTGGTATATGCCGCGCTGGGCGACAAGATGCGCGAAGAAATCCACGCGCTGTCGATGAAAACCCTGACCCCGGACGAATACCAGCAGCAGGCATAATGGACAAATTACTCATACAAGGGGGGCATCGCTTATCCGGTGAAATCCGGATCTCCGGTGCCAAGAATGCCGCGTTGCCGATACTGTGCGCGGGCCTGCTGACTGAAGACACCATCCACCTGTCGAATGTCCCCAAGCTGCAGGATGTGGCGACCATGCTTACGCTGCTGCGGCAGATGGGTCTGCGCGTCGAAGTGGAAGATGAACGCGTCGCACTGAATGGCGGCGCGATCGACAAGCTGGAAGCGCCGTATGAAATGGTGAAGACCATGCGCGCTTCCATCCTGGTGCTGGGGCCGCTGCTGGCGCGCTTCGGCGAAGCCAAGGTTTCCCTGCCCGGCGGTTGCGCAATCGGTTCGCGCCCGGTGGATCAGCACATCAAGGGCCTGATGGCCATGGGCGCAGAAATCCGCATCGAAGGCGGCTACATCCATGCGCGCGCGAAGAAACTGCGTGGCGCCAAGATCGTGACCGACATGATCACCGTCACCGGCACCGAAAACCTGATGATGGCCGCAGCGCTGGCCGAAGGCACGACAGTGCTGGAAAACGCCGCGCGCGAGCCGGAAGTCACCGACCTGGCCAACCTGCTGGTGGCCATGGGTGCGCAGATCGAAGGCATAGGCAGCGATCGCCTGGTGATTCACGGCGTGGAACGCCTGCGGGGTGCTTCGCATGCGATCGTGGCGGACCGTATTGAAACCGGCACCTTTCTGTGTGCGGTGGCGGCGGTAGGCGGCGATGTGACACTCACCAATACCAGCGCCGATCTGCTGGATGTGGCGATGGACAAGCTGCGCGAGGCCGGTGCGATCCTGACCAGCGGCGACGACTGGATACGCATACAAATGGCGGCGCGGCCGAAAGCGGTGAGTTTTCGCACCACCGAATATCCGGGCTTCCCGACCGACATGCAGGCGCAGTTCATGGCCTTGAACTGCGTTGCCGAAGGCAGTGCGCGCGTGGTCGAAACCATTTTCGAAAACCGTTTCATGCACGTGCAGGAGCTGGTGCGCCTGGGTGCCGCTATCGGTATCGAAGGCCACACGGCCACCGTGCAGGGTGTGGAAAAACTGGTCGGCGCGCCGGTGATGGCGACCGATCTGCGCGCGTCGGCTTCGCTGGTGATCGCCGGTCTGGCAGCGGAAGGCGAAACCCTGGTGGACCGCATTTACCATCTGGATCGCGGTTACGATCGCATGGAAGAAAAGCTGTCGTCGGTAGGCGCCCAGATACGGCGGGTAAGATAAACGGTACACAATAAATGGCACAACAAAAACTGACGCTGGCCCTGTCCAAGGGCCGCATTTTCGAAGAAACGCTGCCGCTGCTGGAAGCCGCAGGCATCGTCGTTGCTGAAGACCCGGAAAAATCGCGCAAGCTGATCCTGCCGACCAACGACCCCAATGTGCAAGTGATCATCGTGCGCGCCTCCGACGTGCCGACCTACGTGCAATATGGCGCGGCGGATTTCGGCGTGGCCGGCAAGGATGTGCTGCTGGAGCATGGCGGCGAAGGCCTGTATCAGCCCATCGACCTGCATATCGCCAATTGTCGCATGTCGGTCGCGGTGCAGGCAGGTTTCGATTACGCCAGTGCGGTGCACCAAGGCGCTCGCCTGCGCGTGGCGACCAAGTACGTACAGACCGCGCGCGAGCATTTCGCCGCCAAGGGCGTGCACGTGGACCTGATCAAGCTGTACGGCTCGATGGAACTGGCACCGCTGGTGGGATTGTCGGATGCGATCGTGGACCTGGTCAGCACCGGCAGCACGCTGCGTGCGAATAACCTGGTTGAAGTCGAGCACATCATGGAGATCTCCTCGCGCCTGGTGGTGAACCAGGCAGCACTGAAACTGAAGCGCGCACGACTGCAGCCGATACTGGAAGCCTTTGAAAAAGCCTCGGTCGTCCCCACCTGACAAGGCAGGCCCGCCTGAAAAGAAAAGTCATGTCTCTGAACCTACGCAAACTTGATTCCTCCGATGCCGATTTTGCTTCGCAACTGAAAGCGGTACTCGCTTTCGAAGCGTCGGAAGATGAAGCCATCGACCAGGCGGCCGCGAGCATACTCGCCGCCGTCAAGCAGGAAGGCGACGCCGCCGTGCTGCGCTTTACCCAGCAGTTCGACAGGGTGCCGGCCGATAGCGTGGCCGCGCTGGAAATCGATCACGCGCAATTGCAGGCGTCGCTGGACAAGCTGCCTGCCGCGCAGCGCGCAGCCTTGCAGACTGCCGCCGACCGCGTGCGCGCCTACCACGAGCGCCAGCGCCAGGAATGCGGTTCCGACGGTTTCACCTATACCGAAGCCGACGGCACGATGCTGGGGCAGAAAGTCACGCCGCTGGACCGCGTCGGCATCTATGTCCCCGGCGGCAAGGCGGCTTATCCGTCGTCGGTGCTGATGAATGCGATCCCGGCCAAGGTCGCCGGTGTGCAGGAAATCATCATGGTGGTGCCGACTCCCGACGGCGTGAAGAATGAGCTGGTGCTGGCAGCCGCAGCGATTGCCGGCGTGGACCGCGTGTTCACTATCGGCGGTGCGCAGGCGGTTGGCGCGCTGGCCTACGGCACGGACACCATTCCGCAAGTAGATAAAATCGTCGGTCCCGGCAATGCCTATGTGGCCGCTGCCAAGCGCCGCGTGTTCGGCATCGTCGGCATCGACATGATCGCCGGACCTTCCGAGATCCTGGTGATCTGCGATGGCAGCACCGATCCGGACTGGGTCGCGATGGACCTGTTTTCGCAAGCCGAGCACGACGAACTGGCGCAATCCATCATGCTGTGTCCGGATGCCGATTACATCGCGCGCGTGGAAGCCAGCATCAATCGCCAGATCGAGGAAATGCCGCGTAAGGACGTGATCCGTACCTCGCTGGTGAATCGCGGCGCGCTGGTCAAGGTGCGCGACATGGATGAAGCCTGCGAGATCGCCAACCTGATCGCGGCCGAACACCTGGAAATCTCCGCCGAGCAGCCGCAGCAATGGGCCGACAAGATTCGCCATGCCGGCGCAATGTTCCTCGGTCGTTTCACTTCCGAGTCGCTCGGCGATTACTGCGCCGGTCCCAACCACGTATTGCCGACTTCCCGCACCGCGCGCTTCTCGTCGCCGCTGGGCGTGTACGATTTCCAGAAGCGCTCCAGCCTGATCCAGGTCAGCGAAGCCGGTGCGCAGACGCTGGGCAAGATCGCCGCCGAACTGGCTTACGGCGAAGGCTTGCAGGCGCATGCCCGCTCCGCTGAATACCGGCTGAAATAGAGCTATGGGCGAATGGCTTGATCAAGTCTTTTGCGAAGATGCGCTGCAAGGCATAGCGCGTCTGCCCGATCACAGCATAGACCTGATCATCGCCGATCCGCCCTATGGCCTGGGCAAGGATTACGGCAACGATTCGGACAAGCTGGAAGCCGATGCCTACCTGGCATGGACCGAGCGCTGGGTGGATGCAGTGCTGCCCAAGCTCAAGGCCAGCGGCAGCTTTTACATTTTCCTGACCTGGCGCTATTCGCCCGAGATTTTCGTGATGCTCAAGCAGCGCATGACGATGGTGAACGAGATCGTCTGGGATCGTCGTGTGCCCTCCATGGGCGGCAGCACGCGGCGTTATTCATCGGTGCATGACACGATAGGATTCTTTGCGAAGTCGAAAGACTATCATTTCGATCTCGACGCAGTGCGCATTCCGTATGACGCGGAGACCAAGAAGGCGCGTTCGCGCTCCATCTTCGTGGGAGCAAAGTGGCTGGAACTGGGGTATAACCCCAAGGATGTATGGAGCGTGTCGCGCCTGCACCGCGAACACCGCGAGCGCGCCGATCATCCGACTCAAAAGCCGCTGGAAATCATAGAGCGCATGGTGAAAGCATCGTGTCCCGCGAACGGCGTCGTGCTGGACCCGTTCATGGGCAGCGGCACCACGGCGGTAGCGGCAAAACGCTGCGGCCGCCATTTTGTCGGCTTCGAGATGAACCGTGATTATTGCGGCCTGATCGAGCAGCGCCTGGCGGCGCTGGAAACAGTCGTAACTGTCTGACTTTCTGTTTTCTTTTGTCATGTCACTGATTCAAAACATCATCCGTCCCGAGATCCTGAAGCGCGCTGCGTATCAGGTGGCCGATTCCGCCGGTTATATCAAGCTCGATGCGATGGAAAATCCTTATCCGCTGCCCGACGATATCCGCACCGCGCTGGCACAGCGCTTGTCGGAAGTGGCGCTCAACCGTTATCCGGTGCCCAGCTATGCCGAGCTGAAACAGCGCATCCGCGACAAGCTGGGCGTGCCAGCCGGTTACGACGTGTTGCTGGGCAATGGTTCGGATGAATTGATTGCGCTGCTGTCGGTGGCCTGTGCCAAACCGGGAGCAGTGGTGCTGGCACCCGAGCCTTGCTTCGTGATGTATTCGGTATCGGCCGAGCTGGCCGGCATGCAGTATGTGGGTGTACCGCTGAAAGCGGATTTTTCGCTGGATCTGGACGCGATGCTTGCGGCCATCAGCCAGCATCAGCCGGCCATCACTTATCTGGCCTATCCGAACAATCCGACCGGCAATGAATACAGTGTCGACGACATGGTGGCGATTATCCGCGCCGTCGGCGACAAAGGCATTGTGGTGGTGGACGAGGCTTATCAGCCTTTCGCCAGCGGCAGCTTCATGTCGCGCCTGCCGGAATTCGAGAATCTGGTCGTAATGCGCACCGTTTCCAAGCTGGGACTGGCCGGCATACGCCTCGGTTACATGTCGGCCTCCGATGCCTTGCTGGTGGAAATCGACAAGGTGCGCCCGCCTTATAACATCAATGTCCTGACCCAGGCCGCTGCCGAATTCATGCTGGACCACATCGAAGTGCTGGATGGTCAGGCAGCGTCTATCCGTGAAGAGCGCCATCGCCTGAGCGCCGCGCTGGCGGCTTTGCCGGATGTGCAAGTGTTTGCCTCGGACGCCAATTTCCTGTTATTCCGGATAAACAATCCGGCGCTGGATACCACTGCCGTGTTGAGTGGATTATTGCAGCGTGGGGTTTTAATCAAAAATGTAGGTAAAATGCACCCATTGCTCAAAAATTGCATGCGGGTTACAGTCAGTACTCCCGAAGAGAACCTTTCCTTCATCGAGGCATTGAGCGCCTCACTCGCTGTGTAATTTGAATTCCTCTTATCATGTCTACGCAAAGAATCGCCGAAGTTGCCCGCAACACCCAGGAAACACAAGTCCGTGTCGCCATCAATCTGGATGGTACCGGTGTACAGAAATTGAATACGGGTGTGCCGTTTCTTGACCATATGCTGGATCAGATCGCCCGCCATGGGCTGATCGATCTGGATATCGAGGCCAAGGGCGACCTGCATATCGATGCCCATCACACGGTGGAAGACGTGGGCATCACGTTGGGCCAGGCCGTGTTCAAGGCCATTGGCGACCGCAAGGGCATACGCCGCTACGGTCATGCCTATGTGCCGCTGGATGAAGCGCTGTCGCGCGTGGTGATCGATTTCTCGGGCCGTCCCGGCCTGGAATTCCATGTCCCCTTTACGCGGGCGATGATAGGCGGCTTCGATGTCGACCTGGCGCGCGAATTTTTCCAGGGTTTCGTCAACCATGCGCTGGTGACCGTGCATGTGGACAATCTGCGCGGCGAAAACGCCCATCACCAGTGTGAAACCGTATTCAAGGCTTTCGGCCGTGCGCTGCGCATGGCGGCGGAGCTGGATGCTCGCGCAGCCGGCACCATCCCCTCTACCAAGGGCACCCTGTAACCGACTGACTATCCGGAATAACTTGCGCCGCGCGGCCCTGTTTTCATCATGAACAAAATCGTTGTAGTGGATTACGGCATGGGCAACCTGAGGTCAGTCGCCCAGGCCTTGCGTCATGCCGCCCCGGAGGCGGATGTGCGCATTTCCGGCGAAGTCGGCGTCATTCGGGCAGCGGGCCGGCTGGTGTTGCCGGGCCAGGGCGCGATGCGTGATTGCATGCGCAGCCTGCGCGAATCCGGCGTACAGGAAGTCTTGCTGGAGGCGGCGCGCAGCAAACCCTTGTTCGGCGTTTGCGTCGGCGAGCAAATGCTGTTCGACTGGAGCGAGGAAGGCGATACGCCGGGGCTAGGTCTTTTGCCGGGCAAGGTAGTGCGCTTCAATCTGGATGAGCAGCTGCAGGAAGACGGCTCGCGCTTCAAGGTGCCGCAGATGGGCTGGAACCAGGTGCAGCAAACCGTCGAACATCCGATGTGGAACGGCGTTGCCGATGGCAGCCATTTCTATTTCGTGCACAGCTATTACGCCGTGCCGGACGATGCGCGCACCATCATGGGTCAAACCACCTATGGCATCAGATTTGCGTGTGCGGTAGGTCGCGACAATATTTTTGCCACACAGTTTCACCCTGAGAAAAGTGCCGATGCCGGCTTGCAGCTGTACCGGAATTTCGTGAACTGGCAGCCTTGAACCTTGCTGTTCCGCTTTTGCATTGACGTTTTTTATTCGTTCTTATTCTTTAACCCCACTCACAGCGTTTTCACCCAGCCATGTTGCTCATACCTGCTATCGATCTCAAAGATGGACATTGTGTACGTCTCAAGCAAGGAGATATGGACCAAGCCACCGTGTTCTCCCAGGACCCCGCCCAGATGGCGCGGCACTGGCTGGCGCAGGGCGCGCGGCGTCTGCATCTGGTGGATCTGAACGGCGCTTTTGCGGGCAAGCCCAAGAATGAAGCTGCCATCAAGGCCATCATCAAGGCGGTACGCGACTTCGCCGATGAAAATGGCATCGAGGAAATCCCGGTGCAGCTGGGCGGCGGCATTCGCGATCTGGATACCATCGAACGTTATCTGGACGGCGGCCTGTCCTACATCATCATCGGC
>JAFAGG010000076.1 GCA_023422955.1 Pseudomonadota bacterium
GCTCATATGTCCATGTCTTGAACGGTGAAAGTCCACTCAAATGAATTCCGGCTTAAAAGCAAAAGGCGACCGCGAAGTGAATGCATGGTCGCCCTATTTGCTATTGTCGGTAGCTCTTCAACTTCAGGCCGGCATTTTACTGGATTTTTCCGGGCTACGCCGTATTTTTGACGAAATGCCATTCCTGCCTGATGACATGGAGTGATTTGCAGGCAGAACAAGGCCTGAAGTGCCGGCCCAAGCCTCATGCAAAACCTGGGCAAAACGGCAGCCAAGGTGTTTTTCCTTTACCATTCGCCAATCCGAACTGCACTTAAAACTCACAAGCAGAACGTGCAGGCTTCCTCTTTTCTTCTTGGTCCGCAATATTCCATGTCCGTTGAGCATTACGAAAACTTTCCGGTTGCCTCCCTGCTGTTGCCCGCTCGCCTGCGCCCGGCGGTGAAAACCATCTATGCCTTCGCACGCAGCGCCGACGACCTAGCTGACGAAGGCGATGCCAGCGATCAGGAAAGGCTGGCCGCGCTGAGCGCCTATGAAGCCTCACTGGACCGCATCCGCCAAGGCCAGGCCGACGACTCGCCGCTGTTCGGCAAACTGGCGAAGGTGATCCATCAATACCGGCTTCCGCTTGCGCCATTTTATGATTTGCTCTCCGCCTTCAAGCAGGATGTCGTCACCACCCGCTATCAAGACTTCGACGCCCTGCTCGATTACTGCCGGCGCTCGGCCGACCCGGTAGGCAGGTTGATGCTTGCGCTCTATGAAGAAGCTTCCGAGCAGAATCTGAATGAATCGGATGCCATCTGCTCTGCCTTGCAATTGATCAATTTCTGGCAGGACGTTGCAATCGACTGGCAAAAATCGCGCATCTATCTGCCGCTGGATGATCTGGCGCGCTTTCATGTGACGGAGCAGCACATCACGGAAGGACGAACCGATGAAGCTTGGCGCGCCCTGATGCAATTCGAAGTGGAACGCGCGCGGCAAATGATGCTGTTCGGAGCGCCTTTGACCCTGCGCCTTGAGGGACGCATAGGCTGGGAATTGCGACTGGTAGTGCAAGGTGGCCTACGCATACTCGAAAAGATAGAGCAAGTCGACTACGATGTCTTTCGGCGCCGACCGACCCTGGGAAAATCTGACTGGCCGCTGCTGGCATGGCGCGCACTGCGCATGAAAACTGCCAGCCGGGACGAGTAAAAAATGCGGGGCCGGATACCCTTGATGCCGAATGTCGGCTAGCATAGCGACTTTTGCATTTCGTTCACTTCCTATCCATGTCTCCCGACGAATACTGTCAACAGAAAGCGGCGCAGAGCGGCTCCAGTTTTTATTACAGCTTCCTGTTCCTGCCGCCGGAACGCCGGCGCGCAATCACCGCGCTGTATGCGTTTTGTCGCGAGGTGGACGATACCGTCGATGATTGCACCGATGTTTCCGTCGCACGTACCAAACTGGCGTGGTGGCGCAAGGAAATCTCGGCCATGTATGCAGGCGCACCGACCCACCCAGTCGCACGCGCGCTGCAGCCGCATACCGAACCCTACTCCCTGAAAGCTGAACATCTGCTGGCCATCGTCGATGGCATGGAAATGGACCTGGACCAGACGCGCTACCTCGACTATCCCGGCCTGCAGCGTTATTGCTGGCATGTGGCCGGCGTGGTCGGCGTCCTGTCGGCTTCCATTTTCGGCAGCACCAGCGAGCAAACCATACAGTACGCGGAGAAACTGGGACTGGCTTTTCAGCTCACCAATATCATCCGCGACGTCGGCGACGATGCGCGCAAGGGCCGCATTTACCTGCCCATGAGCGAGCTGCAGCAATTCGGCGTGACGGCAGCCGATATCCTGAATGCGCGCCACAGCGAGAATTTTGAAAAGCTGATGCGCTTCCAGTACGAACGCGCACAACGCGCCTACGACGAAGCCTTCGCCCTGCTGCCGCAGCAAGACCGGCGCGCGCAACGCCCGGGCCTGATCATGGCCGCCATCTACCGCACACTGCTGGTTGAAATCGAACGCGACAACTTCCAAGTACTCAATCAGCGCATCTCGCTGACGCCGATCAGAAAACTCTGGCTGGCCTGGAAGACCTGGGTACGGGGATAAGCATGCGAATGGCTGCCGTCATCGGTGCCGGCTGGGCCGGTTGCGCTGCTGCGGCGGAACTCGCCGAACACGGCTACCAGGTCAATCTGTTCGAAGCCTCGCGCACACTGGGTGGACGGGCGCGCTGCGTGGAAGTGGACGGCAAGCTACTCGACAACGGCCAGCACATCCTGCTGGGCGCCTACAGCGATACGCTGGCACTGATCAAGCGCCTGGGCCTGCGCGAGCAAGATGCAATACTGCGCCTGCCCTTGCAGATGCGCTACCCGCCCGACAGCGGCGGCATGGATTTCGTCGCGCCGCGCCTGCCTGCTCCCTTGCATATGGCAATAGCGCTGCTACGGGCAAAGGGCCTGAGCCGCGACGACAAGCTGGCACTGGCGCGCTTTACCACCACTGCGCGCTGGATGGGCTGGCGACTGGACAATGACTGTTCCGTCGCCGAATTACTGAGCCGCTACGACCAGACGCCGCGCCTGATCAAACTGCTGTGGCAACCGCTATGCATCGCCGCACTCAATACGCCGCTGGAACAGGCGTCGGCACAGGTATTCCTGGCCGTGCTGCGCGACAGCCTGGGCGCGCGCAAACGCTCCGCCTCCGACATGCTGATCCCGCGCAGCGACCTGAGCACCCTGCTGCCGCAACAGACGGCGCGCTTCGTGCAAGCCCGTGGTGGCAAGGTACTGGCGGGACAGGCGGTCAAATCGCTGGAGCGCGGCGACACGCGCTGGACGCTGCACACCGCAAGCGAAAGTTTCGAAGCCGATGTAGTAGTGATCGCCACGCCGGTATGGCAGGCTGCGACACTGCTGGATGGCTTGATGGATTGCACGACACTACAAGCCTTCGAACATGAGCCGATCACGACCTGCTACCTGCAATATGACGAGCAGCTTGCCCTGCCCCTTCCCTTTTATGCACTGGTCGACGATGCGGCGCAGCAGGCCTGGGGACAGTTCGTGTTTGATAGAGCCTGGCTCAACCCGGATCAGAAAGGCCTGCTGGCTGTGGTGATCAGCACGTCGGAAGATGCGATTGAAGCGGGACAGGAAGCGTTGACGCAATCGATTGCACGCCAACTGGCAACGGCGCTGAATAACGATGCGCTGCTTGCACCGCGCTGGTCGCGCGTCATTACCGAAAAGCGCGCCACCTTTTCCTGCAAGCCTGCCTTGCAACGCCCCGCCGTCACGACCGATCTGCCCGGCCTGGTGCTGGCTGGCGACTACTGCGAAAGCGAGTATCCGGCCACGCTGGAAACCGCGGTACGCAGCGGCCTGCAGGCAGCGCGCGCATTGCTGAACAACGCTTAAGAATTTATTCCTCGTCGCGGATGCGACTCAGCGCTTCATCGATTCTCTCTACCGCAATAATTTTCAAACCTTCGATCTTCTGCTTGGGCGCATTCGATTTGGGAATCAAAGCGATTGAAAAACCGAGCTTGGCTGCTTCGCGCAGGCGCTCCTGCCCACGCGGCGCAGGACGGATTTCACCCGCCAGCCCGACTTCACCGAACACGACCAAGCCTTGCGGCAAAGGCTTGTTGCGCATGGAAGAATGAATCGCCAGCAGCACCGCCAAATCCGCTGCCGGCTCGCTGATCTTCACGCCGCCGACCGCATTGATAAACACATCCTGGTCGAAGGCGGCGATACCCGCGTGGCGATGCAAGACCGCCAGCAGCATGGCCAGGCGGTTCTGCTCAACGCCGACAGCAAGCCGCCGCGCGGTCGGCACATGCGAGGTATCGACCAGCGCCTGTATCTCCACCAGCAAGGGACGCGTGCCTTCCTGCGTCACCATCACGCAGGAACCCGATACCTGGGTGCCGTGCTGGGACAGGAACAGCGCGGAAGGATTGGATACGCCCTTCAGCCCTTTTTCCGTCATCGCAAACACGCCCAGTTCATTGACGGCGCCGAAGCGGTTCTTGAATGCGCGCACCAGGCGGAAGCTGGAATGCGTATCGCCTTCGAAATACAGCACGGTATCAACGATATGCTCCAGCACGCGCGGTCCGGCCAGTGCGCCTTCCTTGGTCACATGCCCGACCATGATGATGCTGATGCCGGATTGCTTGGCCACGCGCGTCAGTTGCGCCGCGCATTCGCGCACTTGCGCCACCGAGCCGGGCGCCGACGTCAGGGCATCGGAATAAACGGTTTGTATGGAATCGATGACCGCCACTTCCGGCTTGTGCTCGGCCAGCGTATTGAGAATTTTCTCCAGCTGGATTTCCGCCTGCAGCTTCAGATCGCGCGCGTCCAGCGCCAGCCGCTTGGCACGCAACGCCACCTGCGCACCCGACTCTTCGCCGCTGACATACAAGGCTTTCTTGGTGCGCGACAGGTTGGCCAGCGCCTGCAACAGCAACGTCGATTTGCCTATGCCGGGGTCGCCGCCGATCAGCACCACGCCGCCCGCCACCAGGCCGCCGCCCAGCACGCGATCGAACTCATCGATGCCCGTGCCAAAGCGCGGCACGTCTGAAGCTTCGATATCGGATAGCGTGAGAACAGGCGTCGTCTGCGCCAGCCCCTGGTGTTGCGCCGAGAAACGATTGCCAGCCTGCTCAACCAGGGTTTCAACCATGGTGTTCCATTGATTGCAGGATGGGCACTGCCCGCTCCACTTGTTGCTGATGCCACCGCATTCGGTGCAGGTGTAATTGGTTTTTACCTTGGCCATATCGACTGAAAAATCTAGCTGCGCTCTATCACTTGCACGCGCGGCATCACGCCGCACATCAGTTCGTATCCTATCGTGCCGGCTGCCTGTGCCACGTCATCGATGGGCAAACCCTCGCCCCACAGAATGACGGCGCTGCCGACCCCGGCCTGCGGCACCGGTGTCAGATCGACCGTCAGCATATCCATGGAAACGCGCCCGACTATGCGCGTCCTGATGCCGTCCACCAGCACCGGCGTGCCGGCCGGCGCATGGCGCGGGTAGCCGTCTGCATAGCCGCACGCCACCACGCCTATGCGCATGGACTGGTCGGCCACGAAGGCGCTGCCATAACCCACGGCATCGCCCGCTGCGATTTCCTGCATGCCGATGAGAGCACTGCTTAAAGTCATTGCGGGACGCAGACCGAATGCGGCGGCTGTCCTGGCGCCGGGCGTAGCGCCATACAACATGACACCCGGCCTGATCCAGTCTGCCGCCATCTCGGAATGCAGCAGGCAGGCTGCCGAATTGCTGAGGCTGCGCTCACCCGTCAATCCCTCGCAGGCTGCATGAAAGCGACCTGCCTGCTCCTTCATCGGCATGGCATTATCGGCATCGACTTCGGCATTGGCAAAGTGCGTGGCCAGGCTGATGTTGCGGATGAAGGGCAAGGCGCGCAGCCTTGCATGAGCGGCTTGAAACGCTTCCGGTTTGAATCCCAGGCGGTTCATGCCGGTATTCATCTTCAGATGCACATCCAGTGTGCCGGGCATGGAACAGGCTTCCAGCATGACCAGTTGCTCGGCACTGTGGATGGCGATTTGCAATTGATGCTTCATTACCACCGGCAGATCAGCCGGTTCGAAAAAACCTTCCAGCAGCAGTATGGGCTTGGTCCAGCCCCATTCGCGCAACTTCACTGCGGCATCGAGCTCCACCAGCGCCAGCCCGTCAGCATCGGCGAAAGCACGCATCGCTCTTTGCAAGCCATGGCCGTAGGCATTGGCCTTGACCACCGCCCACACTTTTGCGCTGCCCGCCTGCCGGCGTGCCAGCGCGAGATTGGATCGCATGGCATCAAGGTCTATGGTGGCGAAGAGCGGTCTGGGCATGGAAGGAATTTTTGCGGATAAGGCAAGATGCGGTGATAAAAGCGTTCCTCATTTTACCGGACAGCACAGAGGATTTCCGGAATGCCGTCGGTTTTTTACTTTGCGCCGGCGGAATCGTGGCTGTCCTTGCGCTGCGCACGCAATCCCGCCCTCGCCTGCCAGTCGTCCGGCACGATGAAACCGCGCTGCCATTCCAGCGCCATGTCGCCTTCGCGCTGCAGACAGGCAATCAGTACCGGCATGCTGTCCTGCCCGAACCTGTCTTTCAGTATCGCTTTCAATTGTTCAGGCCTCATTGCCTGCGACATCTCGACCCTCGCGGGCGCCAGCCATTGCAGGCGCGGCAGGATGAAATAGGCTTCTGACTGCAGCTTATCGAGCTCGCCATACGGACACCAGAAACCGCGACAATGGTCGGGCGAAACGCCCAAGTCCTCGGCCCGCCGGCAATCGCCGTCACGATAGAACAGCCAGCCCTTGATCAGTGCCTGAGCTATCGACACTGGCTGCGGCAAGCAAGCCTGCGCGCTGGGATGTTCCGACAGCTTCAGTTGCTGGTTCAATACCTTGCCTATCTTTGCGCCCAGGGTATCGGCCAGATTGGGCCCTACGAAATAATCGACATGTTGTCCCTGGCCGCTGGCTTCCAGCAAGTACAACTTGCTGGCGAACTCCCAGTGCGTGAAGCCGTTTGGCGTATGCAGCAGAAAATCAAACTCGCCTACAGTGCGGTTTTTTCCTTCCCGTACCGGCACGCCATGCGCCGCCAGCATGCCGAGATGCTCCAGGTAGAACCCCACCAGGGTTTCCGCATAACGGCCGAGGCGGGTAAAGGGCGTCAGGTGCAGACGCGCATGCAGGGAAGCGGCATCCTGGTCCAGCGCCAGCAGCCAAGCTCGCGTGGCATCCGATCCTGCGCCGGGCAAGGATGCAATGCGTCCTTGCCATTGCGGCGCTGCCGGATTGAGCAAGTCAGGAGAATCGATCAGCCAGGCCAGTGCCCGCACATGCGGATCACGCAGCTCACTCCAGCGGGAATGAAAAACGCTTTGGCAACTGACTGCCGGCTCAAGATGACGTCTGTGCATGAGTCGAAACAGCCAGGCACAGATCGCTCCAGGTCTTGCGTTTCTCGGAGGGCTGACGCAGCAGATAGGCAGGATGATAAGTGACGACTAGGGGAATTTCGCCGTAGCGATGCACCTTGCCGCGCAGTTGTCCCACCGGCGTGGATGGGTCCATGCCCAGCAAGGATAGCGCTGCGGTCTTGCCCAGCGCGACCATGGTCCTGGGCTGCATCAGTTCGATCTGGCGCTTCAGATAAGGCAGGCAGGTGGCGACTTCTTCCGGCGTGGGCGGCCTATCCTTGCCCTGTTCATCGGTCGCCCGGCATTTGACGATGTTGGCGATAAAAGCGTTCGAACCACGCTTCAGTTCCAGTGCGGCGAGCATGTTGTCGAGCAGTGTGCCCGACTTACCGACGAAAGGCTCGCCCTGCTTGTCCTCGTAATAGCCGGGCCCCTCGCCGATAAACAGCCATTGCGCCTGGCGATCACCCACCCCAAACACAGTGCGCGTACGATTACGGCACAAGCCGCAGCGCGTGCAAACGGATACGGCCGCTTCCAGCTCTTCCCAGTTCATTTCAGCGATCGGGCGTTCACCGGAGGGCGTTGCGGCGGCATCAAAAGCAGGTGCATCCGCTTCATCGAAAAGAGCTTCCTCCTCGCCCGCAACCGCAGCCTGCTTCTTGCGCCATGCCGGCGCGATGCCCATTTCCTTCAGGAATATGCTGCGCTTTTCTACCATGACAGCCTCATTACGATGGCATCCTCGCGGCCATTATCGGCAGCGGGATAATACTGCTTGCGCAGCCCTATCCGGGAAAATCCGTAACGCTGGTACACATGCAGCGCCCGCGAATTGGAGGGACGCACTTCCAGCAACATGGAACCCATACCCACCTCCTTCGCCTGCCGACCAGCCTGGTCCAGCAACCAGCGCCCTATGCCCCGGCCCTGCAGTTTGGCCGATACCGTGATGTTCAGCAGATGGGCTTCATCCACTGCATACATCATCATGAAATAGCCAAGCAGCTCCTCTGAAGCGTTGCGCAATACGCGGGCTTGATAGCCGGATTTCAGGGAGTCGGCGAAATTCCCGCGGCTCCAGGGAAAGGGATGATTAGCCAGCTCGATGGCCATCACCTCATCCAGATCCGTGAGTTGCATGGGGTGCAGGCTGGCCTTGGCCAGTTCCGAATCCAGTGGGGCATAAAGAGGATGGGCGCTCATACCGCAAGTTTTGCCTGACGCTCCGCCGTGGTCAAGGCCACCTTGTTGCGCAGATAGAGCGGCTGAGCCTGCCTGGCCTCCACCGTCTCGCCGCGCGCCAGGGCTTGCTGCGCCAGGCACGCGATATAGCGTGCATGCGGGCTGGGGATATCGGCAAAACGTTGTGCGAACACATGTTTTTCAAAGGCCGACGGATAAGCCTGCAGGCCGTTACCACAGACAGCGGCGGTCGGCGCGAAGTCGACGGATTCGGGTGCCGCAAGCGCGGGCTCTGCAACGATGTGCCAGCTTTCGTCATAGCGATATCGGGCCCAGTAAACTTCTTCCATGCGCGCATCCAGCAGCGTCACCACGTCATTCTTTCCATGCAGTTCACGGCAAGCCTGCGCCATCGCCAGCAAGGTCACTACCGGCACCACCGGCAAGTCGCTTGCGAAGGCCAGACCTTGCGTAATGCCGCAGGCAGTGCGCACACCGGTAAATGAACCGGGTCCCGAACCAAACGCCAATACATCGCAATCCTGCACCCGCAACCCGGCTTCATTCAGCAAGGCCTGTACCATCGGCAGTACGGATTGGGAATGCGTTTGCACGCCGGATGATTCATGAACAAGCATTTCCTGGTCATGCAGCAAGGCCACCGATGCCAGTTCGGTCGAGGTTTCTATGGCGAGGATAATTGACATGCCGTTATTGTACCGTGGCTCCCCGAGGCGGCACACGATGGTAGATGCCCTGCGGTAAAATACCGCCATGCCTAGCCATACCCTCGAAAACGACAACCGGCTTCAGATTGCCCAGCTTATCCACGACGACACCTGGGTTGTCGCTTGCCTGTGCGCTGCCTGGTGCGATGTCTGCTCCCAGTACCGCCCCGGCTTCGAGAAACTGGCGGAGGAATTTCCTGAAGTGCAATTCATCTGGGTCGATGTGGAAGATCAGGCTGATCTCGTCGGTGATATCGATATCGACAATTTCCCGACGCTGCTGATACAGCGCGGCGATACCGTCGCTTTTTTCGGGACCATCTTGCCCGATGT
>JAFAGG010000094.1 GCA_023422955.1 Pseudomonadota bacterium
GGACGCGGCCAGCCTACCCACCGTATTCAGCGCATCCGGCGCAGACGGCAATAACTGCCACGAGCTGTGCGAAATGCTGGCGTCGGATGACCGCTATATTTCGCCGACCCGCTTTCACAATTCCGTGCACAATGCCGCGGCCGGTTACTGGAGCATCGCAACCGGCGCAATGGCTACTTCCTCGGTGCTGTGCGCGTATGACGGCAGTTTCGGCGCCGGTTTGCTGGAGGCCGCTACCCAGGTTGTGACCGAGCAGAGCCATGTGCTGCTGCTGGCTTACGATACGCCCTATCCCGAACCCTTGCGCAGCAAGCGTCCCATACCCGATGAATTCGGCGTGGCACTGGTGCTGGCATCGCAAGCCAGCGACAAAACACTGGCCAGAGTTAACATCGAGCTAGGCGAGGAAGCTGCATCGACGATGAGCGAATCCGCGCTGGAACAGCTTCGTGCGCAGATCCCGGCTGCACGTTCACTGCCCTTGCTGCAACTGCTGGCAGCGAACAAGGCAGGCACGGTCGTGCTGGATTATCTGGAGCATTGTTCGATAAGGGCTGAACTTTCGCCATGCTGATAGCCCGCGCCTGGATAGCCGCCCATATCCCGCACCAGCATGACATGTGCTTGCTGGAGCAGGTGCTGGAATGGGATGAACAAAGGCTGCGTTGCCGCGCAGTCAGCCACCGCGATCCCGCTAATCCATTGCGTTCGCATGGCCGCCTGGCTGCCGTGTGCGGCGTGGAATATGCGGCCCAGGCGATGGCGGTGCATGGCGCGCTGCTTGCCTCGGCACAGGATGCGCCGCGTGCAGGATTTTTGGCCAGCATACGCAATACGGAATTGCATGCCGAGCGCCTGGACGATATAGCGTCCGATCTGCTTGTTGAAGCCGAGCGCTTCAGCGGCGATGCCAACAACATACTGTACGACTTCTCTGTCCGTACACAGGATCGCGTCCTGGTGACAGGGCGTGCTGCCGTCGTGCTCAATGCCGATGTGCGCAGCTTGTTCTGAAGGCGTAACCGTTTTTCAATCGGAGTAAAACCATGAAATTCGCACTGGTAACAGGCGGCAGCGGCGCCATCGGTTCAGCCATATGCCGCACGCTGGCTGCCGACGGGCATCATGTTTATGTCCACGCCAATAGCCGGCCGGAGCAGGCGCAGAAAGTGATGGATGACATCATCGCTGCCGGCGGTCAGGCTTCGGTGCTGGTATTCGATGTCACCGATGCGGCTGCGGTGTCCGCAACGCTGTTGCCGATAGTGGAGCATCAGCCTATCCAGATCCTCGTCAACAATGCCGGCATCCATGATGATGCCGTTTTTCCCGGCATGCAGGCCGAGCAATGGCATCGCGTGATCGATGTGTCGCTGAACGGTTTTTTTCATGTGACGCATGCGCTGATGATGCCGATGATACGCAGCCGCTGGGGCCGCATCATCAACATGTCTTCGGTCGCTGCGCTGGCAGGAAATCGCGGGCAGGTGAATTATTCCGCGGCCAAGGGCGCCTTGAATGCCGCCACCAAGTCGCTGGCGCAGGAAGTGGCCAGCCGCGGCATTACCGTGAATGCGGTGGCGCCGGGCATCATAGAAAGCGACATGACGGAAGGCGTGTTCGACAAGCAGGCGATCGAGCGCATGGTGCCGATGAAGCGGGCTGGGCAGCCTCAGGAAGTAGCCGATCTGGTCGGCTTCCTGGCGTCGCCGCGTGCCGCTTACATGACGGGGCAGGTGATATCGCTGAATGGCGGCATGATCTGAGCCCGTGCTGGTTCGTAACAGCCGGCTTCAGGACGGCGACTGAAGCTTGCGCCATAGCAGAAAGGGTAGTCGCAGCACGAAGCCGATAAACAGGCGGGTGTGCATCCAGGTCAGCAGGGTGTTGTCGCGCAGGTAGCGGAAATGCGAGACGCCGCCCTGTTCCGGGGTGAAGTACTTGACCGGCGCCGGCACGTTCACCGGTTTGACGCCATGCCAGCACAGGCGTACCGCTGCTTCGGGATCGAAATCAAAGCGGCGCATCCAGCGCTGGCTGCGCATCACCTTGCGCAGCGGATTCACCGGATAAACCCGGAATCCGAACAGCGAGTCGCCTATGCCCGCGCCCAGGGTTTCCAGATTCGCCCACCAGTTCGATACCTGCCGGCCCTTGACCCGCAGCATCGGTGCGCTTGCATCGAACACGGGTTTGCCCAGTATCATCGCGCCCGGATGCTGCTGCGACTGCGCCATGAATTCCGGAATCAGATCGGCCGGATGCTGCCCATCCGAATCCATCGTCAGTGCATAACTGAAACCCTGTGCCGCGGCTTCATCCAGGCCGCGCAATACCGCCGATCCTTTTCCCACGTTCTCGGGCAGAACGATCACATGCAAGCCGCCATCCTGTTCCGACATGCTGCGTAAAATTTCCGCCGTGCCATCGGTGCTGCCATCCACCACCACCCACACCGGGTTCCAGAAACGGCGTGCTTCCCTCACCGTGTCGTAGACTTTAGGGCCAGGATTGTAGCTGGGGATCAGTACCAGGTGAGAAGAGGAAGGAGTAGGGGCGGAGACGGTCACGATGTTTCTGAGATATTGGCCGGGCAAGCGGTTTCAGGCTGCGCGCGTGAAGCGGCCGACTTGGGGGAGAGCCGGTTTTTTGGGATTTCGTCGGCAAAGTATTGTTCAATCTCGGCGACCAGCGCTGCGCTGTCTTCACCGGGCTGGAAACGACGGCCCAGTCGCACGCGCCAGGTCATGGGCATGGGCGGCTTTCTGAATGCCGGCCATCCCTTGGACAGGAAGTCCGAGTCGGTTTCTATGATCACGGTCTGCACCGGCACGCGGGCACGATTGGCAATGATGCCTATGCTGCTCTTGAGCGGATTGATGGGATGCCTGACCGTGCGCGTTCCTTCGGGGAACAGCAGTATCTGGCTGCCGCTCTGCAGTTCCGCCACTGCCTGCCTGATCATCTCGCGCGACGATTCGTTGCGTATGTAGCAGGCCAGGCGCGCGCCCAGGCCGACGAAGAGATTGTTGCTCACCTGGGCCTTCATGATGCAGGCGATATTCGGCAGGCACGAAAGCATGAGCACGGCATCCCACAGGGAGGGATGGTTGCAGGCGATGATCAGTGATTTCTCGTCCCTGAGGCTGTCCAGTTCATCGAGCTCGATGTGAATGCGCCCGGACAGGCGCAGTATGCCGATGAAACAGCGGAATCCAGAGGTGATTGCCAGGCGCATGGCACGACGGGCCATGTTGCGCGGCATGAGCGGTAGGACCGGCAATACCAGCGCCGTCCAGGTCAGGCAGATGGCGCCAAATGACGCCAGGGCGATATGAAAAAATACGAAGTCATATATCGCAAAGAAGACTCGCCGGAAGAGCTTTAACATTTATTCAATTTATTCAAATTCTCATCAACTGAACAACGCGGTACAGGTTCCGAGTTCGCGGGCTTGACCTCAAACCCAGCTGGATGCTCCGATGCGATTGCGCGGTTGTTATAGTAGCGGAATCCATTTCATATTTGAACAGCGGCGTTCATGCCCAGCCCTATCGTACCGATGGCGGGGAAAGCAGGCTGGCCGCTTCTATCTCCAGCAGCAGCTCGCTGCGGCAAATGTCTGCCTGCAAATAGATGATGGGAGCGGAAATCATTTTTCTCAGTTCACCGTCGATCAGCGGGAGCTGCTCCGGATGGCGCACATAGACCTTGTAATGAAGATCATCCAGCGAGAAGGCGGCCTTGCCTGATTTGCGATTGGCTTCATCAAGCACGGCAAGAATATTGGCAATGATTTCCCGGGTCTGCGCCACCACGTCGCCCTGATGTACGGATTCATGGCCGATGATGCTGGCGGTGCCGGACAGCAGGAACAGCGATGCTTCGCGCATGGGCACCAGGCTGGCCCGCGAGAAGGTCGGCCGGCGCACGCCATATTCGGGCGGGTAGTCGTAGGCACTGACCTGGCGAGGATTCTCTATCGGTATGGGCGCGGTGTTCTTGCTCGCGATAAAACAGACGGTCAGCGGTCCGCCGGCACTGCCCAGCGCCGAGGCGGCCGGTACCAGGTTGCCGGTCACATGACGTTCAGCCTGCAGAAAGCCATCCTGTCGGCCGGCATTGAACTGGCGGTAGCGCTCAAGCCCGTCAGTATGCGCATTGATATGCGCGAGGTAGTTCCAGAATCGCAGCACGTGGGGATAACCCAGCTCATCCATCAAGGCGAAGATTTCGCGATAAGCCGCTTCAGCGGCCCGATGCAAAGGGGAATGCCCGCTTTCCTTGTTCTCGTTGTCATTGAAGTCGCTCTCGGCAAGCTGAATCGAGCCGAACATGAACTCGTCATGCAGGCTGTATGCAATGCCATTGCGCTGGTGATAGCTGGGCGCGCCGTTGGTCAGCCAGATTTCGGATGCGGAGTGCCGGCTGCCATCGAGCGAGAGCGAGGGCATCATCAGCGGTGCAAGCGGCGTGCCCTTGCTGCATTCTGAGGCCTGTCCGGATGATGCAGACGTAAAGTGCATGATGCCCAGCACGTCGGCTTGCGGTGCATTCGCATGCTGCTCGGGAGAATGCGGAAGATAAAGACATCGTAATGGCGGCAACATTCTATTCAGCCCATGCTCTCGCTAGCGGTATCTCCGCTACGGATATTACGTTTTCTTTTCTTCCATGCTGTCCAGGTACGATTCAGGTTCAGCACCGAGAGAGTGTAGTAAAGCGTTTTGAAGGCAAACAGCGGACCCTTGATGGGTGTCTTGCCGAATATATCGCCGGCCAGCACCGACAGCAAGGCTTCCTGCATGCGTAAGATATTGCGCGGCCCCATGAACAGTTCACGCATGGTGGGGTTGGTGACGCGATAGATAAACCATGAAAATTCTTTGGGACCGGTTCTCATGGCGTGATCGAAGGCGCGCAGCGCGGCAGGCGCCTGCTCCGGGTGCTTCAGGCAGGTGTCCACGGTATCCGCGCCCACGAAGGCGCTGTTCATGGCCAGCATGACACCGGATGAAAAGACCGGGTCGATGAAGGCATAGGCATCGCCCAGCAGCAGGTAATTGGGGCCGTGGGTGCGATTGCAGGTGTAGGAGTAATTGCCGGTCGCTTCGATGTTCCCGATAATTTGCGCGTCTTTCGTGCGTTCTTTCAGCTTGGGACAGAGCGCGATGGTATCCAGCAGAAAATCCGCCAGCGGCTTCTTGCGGGTCTTCAGGTAGTAAGGCCAGGTGACTGCGCCGACGCTGGTGTCACCATTGGCGAACGGGATGCACCAGAACCAGCCATGCTCGAACCAGTAAATAGTGATGTTGCCTTCATCCTTGCCTTCATTGCGTTTCACATTCCTGAAGTGGGCATAGATGGCGGTGCTGTTGTGATCCTTGTTGCGTTCCTTGGCCTTCAGCTTATTGCCGAGAAAAGTATCGCGGCCGGAAGCGTCCAGCAGGAAGCGCGCATGCCATGACTGCGTGCTGCCATCGCCCAGGCGGGAATGGACCAGCACTCCCTGGTCGTTCTCCAAGAATTCGACGCTGCTGACCTTGCAATTTTCTAGCGCATGCGCACCTTTTCGCTCTGCATTGCGGAACAGGATTTCATCGAATTCGGCGCGCTGTATTTGATACGCATGCGGCATCGATTTGTCCATCGCATCGCGGAAGTGGAATACCTGCTTGTGCTCATGCCAGGGCGAGACGAATTCTGCCGCCCACTTTTCCATGCCTATGGCCCGCACCTCATCGGCGACGCCGAGTTTTTCCAGCAAGGGGAGATTGGCGGGCAGCAGGGATTCGCCGATGTGGAAGCGCGGATGCTGGTCTTTCTCCAGCAGTGTGACCTTATAACCTTTTTGCGCGAGCAGGGTCGCTGCTGTCGAGCCGGCAGGGCCGCCGCCAATAACGAGCACATCGCATGGCGTTGCTGGTACAGGGATTTCTTTGTCGGAATGCATCGAGGACATGGCTGGAGAGTGAGTTGCCGGGGACTTTAGCATTTTTTCCCCTACTCACAAATAGCGCATCCCTTATTTGTTGCATAGCGGACGGCATGCATCCTGAAATGATCGCCGCAATAAAAACAAGGCGAACAAGAGGATAAATAAGGCAATTTCGCAAACTCTCCGCTTCTTATAACTGCTCGTCGCGTGGTCGTGAGGTTTATGTCAGAGCCAATCACTTCATGCTCCAGATAATCCCGAGGTTGAGACCGAGGACATCGATGCCGGGATTGGGATCGGTCATGCCGAGATTGGAGTGGTGGATGAAATGGAGTGCGCCCGATACCGCCATTTTCTGCGTCAACTGCTGGCGCAGGCCCAGTTGGGTAAACCAGTTGAAGGTAAAGTCCTGTCCTTGTCCTCCTGGGACGCCCTTGGAATTGACGAAGCCGAAGCCGCCGCCGATTTCATAGAACAGGGCAGTGCGCTGATTGGGCATCCACCATTCGAAGCTGGGCGCGGCGGCAAAACCCAGGTAATAATCTTCAGCGCCTTTTATGAACGTCTCTCCGACAATCGCGACCCTGTGTCTCACAGTGAGGCGCGAGCCGTTGGGGCTTTGCCAAAGCTCGCGAAACACCGGCGATCTCCAGGCAACCTGCACCGGCGCAATCGCATAGTCCAACGGCGTGTTGTTTCTTACTTTCGAAAGGTAGCCCGCTTCCAGCGCGACTTCCCATTGCTCGGAAGGATGTTGGGCGAAGGTGGCCGAGGGGGAAAGCAGGCATGCTGCCGAGAAGAGTAAGCCGATCCAGGAGGGCGTTCGATTATTGGTCTGCATGCAGTCGGAAGCGGCGGTTTCGGGTTGGGTGGCAGGCGGCTGTACGGGTATTGATCGTCAGAGCTGGCATGGTTGCGAGGGCAGGGCTTTGCAGCACGATATCGCATCCTCCTGCATATCGGGTCATCCGTCCTTCATCAACAAAGACCGGCAAGCCGGGCAGGCGGATAAAGCAGGCATTTTATCCACGATTGGCCAGGCCTTGGTCGTATTCTTGCAGTCTGAGAACAGGACATGCTTCTTGTATGCCTTCTATTTTTGCAGGCGAATTCCTCTGCATGCGATACGCCCGGTAAGCAGGACGGCTATCCGTATGCGGGCTATCGTAAAAAACAGCTTATCCCGATAGGGCGGGGCAGCAAAAGTCCTGGCCTTCGTCATTCGGTTTTGAATCGGTTTGTGGTAGAGTTCTGGCTGTTCTGCGCACCGGGCGGCATGGGAGAAGGCAAGAGCCGGGCATGCTGTAAATTGCTCTGCAATGCCGGCATGTCATTGCAGACTCTCGGTAAGGCTGGCTTCCGGCTTTGCGACCAGAGTTTTAAAGAGCGCTTCGGCGCTTTTTTCATTCAGGCGCAGTTCGGATAGGCGCGGTAAATGATGAAGCGATATTTGCTCATCATCATGTGCAGCATGCGGCTGTGACGAAATAGGTAGACGTAAGGGACTTAAAATCCCTCGGTGGAGACACCGTGCCGGTTCGATTCCGGCCAGCCGCACCAAAAAAGTGTTGGAGCTTAGCGTTCCTTGCGCTATAATCTTTCTCCACGTAACGCATAGCGCTACGTTCTCATGCGGGAATAGCTCAGTTGGTAGAGCGCAACCTTGCCAAGGTTGAGGTCGAGAGTTCGAGACTCTTTTCCCGCTCCAGATTCAAAAAAAGGAAGCCCAAGGGCTTCCTTTTTTATTTCCTGCTTTCTGCTTCCCCTGCCTCTTGTCTTTCTTTCCCATGTTCGCCAGATGAGGCGACCCGCCTGTAAAACCGCGTGCGGTCACTAAAGAGCGGGATAGGATTTGCCTGATGGAGCGGGCGAAAAAAATCTGCGCCTGAGACAGGCTTCCATCCGACAGAAAGTGTTTCAGCTCGCGTGGGTGATATTGGACGCCTGCTTGCCCTTGGGGCCCTGGGTTATTTCAAATTGCACTTTCTGGCCTTCCTTGAGCGTCTTGAAGCCTTGCGTCTGGATCGCGCTGTAATGGGCGAATAAATCGCCGTCACCGGTATCGGGAGTAATGAATCCGAAGCCTTTGGAATCGTTGAACCACTTGACTGTACCTGTCGCCATGTCCTTGCCTTTACAGATTGATTGATCGTACGCACCGTGCTTGCACACGGTTTCTCCTCCGCCAGCCTTGTCTCTTTAGTTATGCTGGCCACTTATTTTTTATTAAAAATGGGGGAGAGCGAACAACAAGTGCATGAGGTTTGACATGGAGCAATCAGGTCAATGCCAGACTTGTTGCTTTCAGGCTGACAAACCCGTGGCTAGAGGGCGAGATGCCGGGGTAAAAGCGGAAAAGCGCTCGCCGTAATTGTGCAGGAAGACACCGGCCCTACGACTGCTTTCGCCAGCATGCAGGCAGCGGCACGATTCAGGACAACTGATTCTTGATCACGTAATGCGTGAGTTCGGCATTATGCTTCAGCCGCATTTTTTGCAACAGCCGGGTACGGTACATGCTGATGGTTTTCACGGACAGGGCCAATTCATTTGCGATATCGCTGACGCTTTTGCCGGCGGCAATCATGGTCAGGGTCTGATATTCGCGATCCGACAGTTTTTCATGCGGCAGAATTTCCCTGTCTTCCTGTATCGTGTTGGCCAATTCCTGCGCCAGTTGAGCGCTGATGTACTTGCGTCCGCCCGCGATTTCGCGCAGTGCATTGACCAGTTCCGAGGTGGCGCTTTGCTTGGTCAGATAACCGGCGGCACCTGCTTTCAGGGCGCGGATGGCATACAGGTCTTCCCTGTGCATGGACAACATCAGGACCGCCAGAGTCGGGATTTCCTTGCGCAATTGCTTCAGCACGTCGATGCCGTTGCGGTCGGGAAGAGAGATATCCAGCAGCAGGATGGCGGTGGGATATTTGCGGGCCAGCTTGATGGTATCCGCTCCATCCGCTGCGACGCCGGCTACGGCAATGTCGCGGGTCGTGGCAAGAATCTGCTTAAGTCCTTCACGCACAATGGCGTGGTCATCGGAAATCAGGACATCGATTTTTTTCTTCACACTTCTCTCGGGATGATATTGCTAACGCGGTTTGCCCTGGATTGGTAAATGGCTTGCCGCATTGCCAAGGCGTGACATTCTGAAGCAGCGACCTTCAACTATTTATCATAGGGAAAATCGAAATACAATCAACCACATCCAATAAGCATGTAAATGCCGTGTTTTGTTAATTCATCGTTACGATAGCTTGCCCGTTTGTGCGTGAACAGTGAAGAGTGGACAGAAAAACAGGACAGGCCTGCGCAGGCCTTTGGGCTCTGTGCGCAGGCCTGTGCCGCAAAGATTAACTTCTATTTTTTGCCATATTGCGTTGCGCCGAATAGCACATCCCTGGCCTTGTCATCGGTCAGTGCGCGGCGCTTGTCGGCCAGCACCTGGACGCCACGCTGTACCGCCGGACGTTCGCTGATTTCATCGAACCAGCGCTTGGCATGCGGATAGTTTTCCCAGTCTATGCCCTGGTTCTTCCAGGAGCGCATCCACGGGAAAGTCGCAATGTCGGCAATCGTATACTCGTCGCCCGCCAGGTAGGCCGACTGCGCCAGGCGCTTGTCCACCACGCCGTACAGGCGCTTCGCTTCGTTGGTATAGCGGTTGATCGCATACTCGATCTTTTCCGGCGCATAAATGCGGAAGTGATGCGCCTGGCCCAGCATGGGGCCGACGCCGCCCATCTGGAACATCAGCCATTGCAGCGTGGTGAATTTGTCGCGCTCGGACTTGCCCAGAAAGCGGCCCATCTTGCTGGCAAGGTAGACCAGGATCGCACCCGATTCGAACAGGGAATACGGTTTTCCATCGGGACCGTTCTGATCAACGATGCCGGGTATCTTGTTGTTGGGCGAGATGGCGAGGAATTCCGGCGTGAACTGGTCGCCCGCGCCTATGTCGATAAGGTGAACCTGATACGGCAAGCCGCATTCTTCCAGCATGATGTGCACTTTGTGGCCGTTGGGCGTGGCGGTCGAATAAACGTCGATCATGAGAGTCCTCTGCAAAAGGAGGTGGAAAGGGAGGGCGGGACAAGCTGTGCCGGCCGAGTATGCGGAATTCCCTGCAGTTTTGCAGGGAACCGGGAATATCTCAGGCCATCCCGCGGAATTTTTTGTACTGGGCGAGGAAGGGCTCCATCATGGTGTGGCGGCTGCCTTCCTGCAGCGATGACAGCGGCGAGAAATTCACCATGCGCACCACGCAATCCGTTTTTTCATGGCCGACATCGATGACATTGATGCAGCCGGCGGTCTGTATCAGGTTGCCCAGGAACAGGCGCTGCCCGGTGATGGCATAGGAAAGCAGCGCGCAGTTGACGCCGCCATGCAGCACCAGCAGCACATTGTCCCAGCTTGCATCGCTGCGCAGTTCATCCAGGCCGGCATGCACGCGGTCCATCAGTTCGCCTATGCTCTCGCCCGCCAGGAAACGCACCTCTTCTGCCACCATGCCGGAGAAGGCAGCGGTGAAGGCATCCTTCAGATTGTGGTCAGGAATGCCGGCCAGATTGCCGCCGCGGACTTCACGCCAGTCGGGCCAGCGTTCGACTTCGATCTGCTGTCCGGTTTCAGTCAGCACGCATTGCGCGGTTTCCAGCGTGCGCGGCATGCCTGAAGTGATGATGCGATCGAATTGCAAGCCGGCGTCAGCGAAAACCCGGCCGGCCGCTTGCGCTTGCTGGCATCCATGCTCATTCAGCGGTACTTCATCCGGCGGATAAGGCTTGCCGTTTGCATCGAAATAAGTGACATCGCCATGGCGCATCAGATAGATGCGGCGGCGCAGGGGAGCTGTCATTGATTGAATCCTTTTTGCTGTGGCCGGAAAAGCAATCAGCTTTCCAGACGATATTTCGCTTCCGCTGCCAGTTGCTGTGTCAGCGAATTATGCAGCGATTCTTTCAACAGGGTCTTGATTCCTTCGGCTCTGCTTGCGTCCGATGCAAGTTCTTCAGTCCATTTCAATGCGAGTTCCAGCGCAGCGCCCTCATCGCTCAACCGGTTGATCAGACCCAGCGCATGCAAGCGCGCAGCCGGTACGTGATCGGCCGCGGTCAGCATTTCCATTGCCAGTTGGCGCGGCAGTCCGTGCGCAAGAAACCAGGAGGCACCGCCGCCCGGCGCAGGCGATGCGCCCATCATGCTGGATCGGCTGGCGACAATCAGGTCGCAGGCCAGCATCAGCGATAAGCCGGGTCCGTCGATCTGTCCATCCACCGCAGCGAGTACCGGCTTGGGAAAGGACTGGATCGCATCCACCCAGTCGTTGAGATGTTCGATGAGCGGTTCGGGCAGGGGAGCGGCCGAGGAAGTTCTGCCCTGTGCAGGAGAAAATCCTTCCAGCCCGTTCAGCACCACGGCTGCCACCGAACGATCGGACTCCGCGGTCGAGAGCGTTTCGATCACGGCAGCATGCATGTCGGCCTGCAGCAGTGACAAGGGATTCGTGCCGTTCAGGGTGAGAACCAGCGTGGCATGGTGCCGGGAGGTTTGCAGTTCTGCGGGCATGATGGAAGGAATCTTGTTGTGGAGTCGCTAATACTATACGCAATCGACGGTACAGCGAAAGATGCCGCTTGCCATTGTGTGGTGGGTTATTTGACCCGGCGATTCGCATCATGCCGCTTGATTGTGCAGCCAGGCATCCGGCGTCAGGATGGCAAACAGTCCTCGTTTTGCATTGCGCTTGGCCAGCTTCAACAAGGCCTTGTCCTTGGTGATCAGCAGGGAGGCCTGGGCATCGCGTGCCAGCTCCATGAATTTCTGGTCTTCCTTGTCTTTGCACACCGGCAGAACGATATCGTCCCTTTTTTCATCCGGCGCGAGCAGGGCGATCAGCGCATCGTACTGTGCCAGCGCTGCCGCCCGGCGCTCCACATCCAGCGGCAGGTGAGGATAGTTCAGCACGAAGGCATATTCCTTGCGGCAGTCGGTACGCGTCACGGCTTGCAGGCTGCCATCGCGTAGCGCATCGAGCAAAGGCTGGTAGCGCTGATCGCAGAAGACAAACAGATCCAGGCAGACATTCGTATCTATCACCGCACGATTAGGTATCATTGTCATCATTTTGTTCTGGATGTGCCCATGTTGTTCGTACTTTCTCCCGCCAAGTCCCTGGATTATGACACTCCCGCCGTCACTTCAAGCCGTACGCTGCCGGATTTTATCGATGATGCAACCGAACTGATCGGCGTCCTCAAAGAGAAGCCCCCCGCTGAGATTGCCAGTCTCATGAGTATTTCCGATCCGCTGGCCGCGCTCAATGTTGCCCGCTATGCCGCCTGGTCGCCGCGCTTTACGGCAAAAAATTCCAAGCAGGCGGTGCTGGCATTCAACGGCGATGTGTATGAAGGATTGGATGCGCCTGCGCTGAACGAGACGCAGCTGGCGTACCTGCAGCAGCGTTTGCGCATCCTGTCGGGCTTGTATGGCGCCTTGCGTCCGCTGGACTGGATGCAGCCCTACCGGCTGGAAATGGGAACGCGGCTTGCCAATACGCGCGGCAAGAATCTGTATGCCTTTTGGGATGATCGCGTCACGGATGCCTTGAATGCGGTGATTGAGGAAAGCGCTTATTCGGTGCTGGTGAATCTCGCCTCGGAAGAGTATTTCAAGGTGGTGCGGCCCAAACGCCTGAAAGTGCCGGTGATCACGCCGGTGTTCGAGGACTGGAAGAATGGCGCCTACAAGATCATCTCTTTCCACGCCAAACGCGCCCGCGGCCTGATGATGCGGTATGCGGCTGAACACGCTCTCGCGAAGGCGGAAGCGCTGAAAGCCTTCGACAGCGAAGGCTACGTTTATGACGAGCAGGCTTCCACTGAGCTGGTGTGGCGGTTCAGGCGGCGCATGGGTGCCTGACAGTCAGGAACCCATGGCGAAGATGAGTCAGCTGCGTTCGCGCGGGATGAGGGTGGTGTTCGGAAAGTTCAATAGCAGCACGCGTTCCGCATCGTCGCGCAACTGAATCAAGCCGAGCGCTTGATAGGATTGCACCATGATCGCCAGCGCCTGTTCGACCGCGGCAGTCTGATCGTGATTTTTCACGACATCCTGCGCACGATTGACCGCCGCGACATAGGCGCCGCGACGATAGTAGTAGTTGGCGATATTCACCTCGTATTGCGCAATCGCCTGCACCAGCGTCGCCATGCGCTTGCGTGCCTCGTCGGCATAGGTGCTGTCGGGGAAGCGCACCACCAGTTGCCGGAATGAGTCGTAGGCCTGCTGCAGTGCGGCCTGGTCGCGCTGGCTCTGATCCTTGGTGCTGAAAAAATCGAAGAACTCGGTAAAGAATTCGGCACGGTCATCGAGATAAATCAGGCCGCGCAGGTAATACATGTAATCGGCGCGCACATGATTCGGATGCAGGCGCAGGAAGCGTTCGATGGCCGCCAGCGCCTGTGCCGGTTCATCCTGGCGGTAATGGGCATAGGCAACCTCGATCTGGGACTGCTGCGCATAGAGCCCGAAGGGATAACGCGATTCCAGCGATTCGAAATACCTGATTGCCTGTTCATAATTCCCGCTCATCATTTCATCGCGGGCTTCCTCGTATAATCTGTCGGCCGACCAGTTACGGGTCGGATCGATGGGGTCGAGGCTGCAGGATGTAAGGAATAAAGCAGCGACAATCGAAAGCAGGAACTTTTTTTGCATGGAATTCTGCGAAACGCATCCGGGACAGGGTGATCGCCGAATTATAGCCGATAGGATTTATTGTGATATCAAACGACACGCCGTTTTTGCCTGACAACCAGACCGAGCTGGAGCCGGAAGAGCTGGAAGACGGCGATACCTCGGAGGCGGCGCCTATCGAGATTCAGATGACACCGGAAGTATGCGGCATGCGGCTGGACAAGGCGCTGGCCGGATTCTTGCCGCGGTATTCGCGCAGCCGCCTGCAGCAGTGGATAGAAGCAGGCCTGGTGACCGTGGACGGCGCCGCCGCCCGCGCCAAGGCAACGGTGCTGGGCGATGAACTGATCCGCGTCTCGCCCCAGCCCGCGCCCGAGCAGCAGGCTTATGCGCCGGAAGCGATGCCGCTGGATATCGTGTTTGAAGACGAGAGCCTTATCGTCATCAACAAGCCGGTGGGACTGGTGGTGCATCCGGCCGCCGGCAACTGGTCGGGCACCCTGCTGAACGGCCTGCTACACCACGCGCCGTCGCTGGCCGGCGTGCCGCGCGCCGGTATCGTGCACAGGCTGGACAAGGATACCAGCGGCCTGATGGTGGTGGCCAAGACGCTGGAAGCGCAGACTGACCTGGTGCGCCAATTGCAGGCGCGCAGCGTCAGGCGCGAATATCTGGCGCTGGTCTGGGGCTCTCCCCATATTACCGGGCGGGTGGAAGCGGCGATTGCGCGCCATTCGCGCGACCGCATCAGGATGGCGGTGTCGCAGCATGAATCGGCCAAGCCTGCCGTCACTCACTATCAGCGCCTGGCCGCGGGCACGCTGGCCAAGCAAGTGGTAAGCCTGATGCGCTGCCAGCTTGAAACCGGCCGCACGCACCAGATCCGCGTGCACATGCAATCCATAGGATTTCCGCTGGTGGGCGATACACTATATGGCAAGGTGCACCTGGCCGCCGTATTCGGCCATCAGGCGCTGCATGCGTTTCGTCTCGGCCTGGTGCATCCACAGACTCGCAAGGACTGCAAATGGGAAGCGGCTTTGCCGGCTGATCTTCTGTCGCTGCTGGCGCAGGCCGGTATCGATGGCGACATAAAGTTTTAAGACTCATGGAACTGCTGATACCGGAGTGGGATGAATTGCCGGCCAATGTGGGCATACTCTGCACGCTACGCAGCGGCGGCGTCAGTGCGCCGCCCTATGACGATGGCAATGGCGGCGGCGGGCTGAATCTGGGCGGCCATGTAGGCGATGATGCGCAGCATGTAGCGCGCAATCGCCAGAGTCTGAACCGGCTCTTGCCCAGTGCGCCGGTATGGTTGTCGCAGGTGCATGGCAATGCGGTGGTCAATGCCGCGCAAGTGACGAATGTACCGGAAGCCGATGCCAGCATCAGCACCCAGCGTAGCGTGGTATGCGCGATCATGACCGCGGATTGCCTGCCGGTGCTGCTATGCGATACCGAAGGCAAAGTCGTCGGCGCCGCGCATGCCGGATGGCGCGGCCTGGCGGGAGGCGTGCTGGAAAATACGGTGGCGGCAATGCGGCAGGCAGGAGCGGGATCGATTACGGCCTGGCTGGGGCCGGCTATCGGTCCGCAGGCTTTTGAAGTCGGTGCCGAAGTCAGGAATGCCTTCGTGCAGAAACAGACTGAAGCGGCCGAGGCATTCGTGGCAGCGGATATCGAGGGTAAATATTTCGCCGATATCTATAAGCTTGCCCGTTTGCGCTTGCAGACTTTGAATATCGAACAGGTCCATGGCGGCGGTTTTTGCACCGCCACCGATCGCCAGCGCTTTTATTCTTATCGACGCGACCAGGTGACAGGACGCATGGCGACGCTGATCTGGCTGAAGTGATGTGCTCGCTTGAGCGCGCTCAGGATTTGTCGGCGGGCGGATGATCTGGCTGTGACGGAGCCTGGGCTTGCGCTGCAGCCTGTGCCTGCAGTCTGGCCTGCTGCTCTCGGTAAGCGCGGCGTTCGCGGCGCTGGCGGGTGCCCAGCAGGTAGAGCGTGATCGACAAGGGGAATACGCCGTACAGCAAAAACGTCATCAAGCCTGCGATAAAGGAATGCTCGGTCAGCGCCATCATCAGCACGACGTATATCCATCCGATCGCAACGATCATCAACATTCCAATCCCCTGAGAAAAAACGTAACCATACGCGAAAACGTATGCGGAGGCATCCATTTCGCTGCACAAATCCGCCCGTGGCACACTCAGAGATCGGTGCGCGATCTGCACACCGAAACCGACATGGTGGTTTTGTCCATGTGTTGACGGAAAGAGAAGACGCAAGCTCAGGACGTGAGCAGATTTTGCTGCGCTGCAAAAAATCATGCGTATGTCCTTGGAGTCCGGAACTATAATGTCGCCAGAAATTGAAAGGCGACCAGGCAGTCGATGCGATAAGCTGCCTTGGTTGCAATGCAATAAAACCCTGCCGATGATGACTCAATCCCCGCTACCTCGTTTGATCAAGAAATATCCCAACCGCCGTCTTTACGATACCCAGAACAGTCGCTACATCACCTTGTCCGAGGTGAAGGATCTGGTGCTGGCACAGGAAGCCTTCGCTGTGGCGGATGCCAGGACCGGAGAGGACATTACGCGCAGCATCCTGCTGCAAATCATCGTGGAAGAAGAGAGCAAGGGCTCGTCTCTGTTGTCCGTTGCCTTGATGTCGCAGCTGATTTGCTGTTATGGAAAAGCGATGCAGGGTGTGATGGGCGCTTATCTGGAAAAGAATGTCCAGGCTTTCGTGGAAATTCAGCAGCGCCTATCCGAGCCTGCCCCCGAAGCTGCGGATACGGCTGAAGCGCAGGAATTTACTCCGGAGATGTGGACGCAATTCATGAGCGTGCAAGGCCCGATGATCCAGGGCATGCTGAGCAATTACATAGAACAGAGCAAGGCTTTGTTCCTGCAAACACAGGAGCAGATGCAGGAACAGGCCAAGAATACGATAGACAACTTTCCTTTCTCTCATGAAGATCGCGGCTGAAGCAGCCTGCAGCCGGCTCTCGGCGTCTTCCTTGATGATTGCCTGCCATCCTGATCTTTACCTTATTTCTTCACCTTATTTGCCGCTCACTGGCGCAGGCCCGAGCAGGTACAATAGCGGCTTCGTTTTCAGGTCACTTTTATGTCTACCGATTCCTCCCATGCGCCCAAGGTGGGCTTTGTTTCACTTGGCTGTCCCAAGGCCCTGGTCGATTCCGAACAGATCCTGACGCAATTGCGTGCAGAAGGTTATGAAACCGCCAAATCCTATGACGGCGCCGACCTGGTGATCGTGAATACCTGCGGCTTCATCGATGCCGCGGTGCAGGAATCGCTGGATGCGATCGGCGAGGCGCTGGCGGAAAACGGCAAGGTCATCGTCACCGGTTGCCTGGGCGCGAAGAAGGATGCGGCGGGCGACGACATCATCCAGAAAGTGCATCCCAAGGTGCTGGCCGTGACCGGACCGCATGCGGTCGGCGAAGTGATGCAGGAAGTGCATCGCCACCTGCCCAAGCCGCACGATCCTTTCCTGGACCTGGTGCCGGCGCAGGGCGTGAAACTCACGCCCAAGCATTATGCCTACCTGAAGATTTCCGAAGGCTGCAATCATCGCTGCAGCTTCTGCATCATTCCTTCCATGCGCGGCGACCTGGTGTCGCGTCCGATAGGCGAAGTGCTGCTGGAAGCGGAAAACCTGTTCAAGGCCGGCGTGAAGGAATTGCTGGTGATTTCGCAGGACACCAGCGCCTATGGCGTGGATGTGAAATTCCGCACCGGCTTCTGGAACGGCAAGCCGACCAAGACGCACATGACGCAACTGGTGGGCGCGCTGCACGAGCTGGCTGCGCAATACGATGCCTGGGTGCGCCTGCATTACGTGTATCCGTATCCGCACGTCGATGACATCATCCCGATGATGAACGGCGGCCACATCGTGCCTTACCTGGATGTGCCGCTGCAGCATGCGCATCCGGATGTGTTGAAGCGCATGAAGCGTCCTGCCAATGGCGAGAAGAATATCGAGCGCATCCGCGCCTGGCGCGCCGCCTGCCCGGACATCACCATACGCTCCACCTTCATCGCCGGCTTTCCCGGCGAAACCGAAGCCGAGTTCGAATACCTGCTGGACTTCCTGAAGGAAGCGCAGATCGATCGCCTGGGTTGCTTCGCCTATTCCCCGGTGGAAGGCGCAACGGCCAACAGCATTGCCAACCCGGTGCCGGAAGAGGTGAGGGAAGAGCGCCGCGCGCGCGTGATGCTGCTGCAGGAAGAAATTTCCAAGGCGCGCCTGCAGGCCAAGGTCGGCAAGACCCTGCGGGTGCTGATCGATGAAGTCGACAAGGCGGGCAACGGCACCGGCCGCTCCGTCGCCGATGCGCCGGAAATCGATGGCGTGGTTTATGTGAAGGCGCCGTATGAACCGAGCCGCCGCCTGAAGGTGGGCGAGTTCGTCGACGTGACGATCAACATGGCCGATGAACACGATATGTGGGGCAAGGCCTAATTGTTGCGGCCTGCGTCCTGCAAACACATCAACGATAGGAGGCAGTCGCGTGGCAGATAAATCTTCGCTTTCAACCCGCCTGGTCCATAACGACTACCAGCCGCCGGAAGGCTTCGACGCCTTTCCGCCGGCGATTCACCACGCTTCCACCGTCTATTTCGAAAACATGGCCGCGCTGCGGGCGCAGGGTACGGCCGGCAAGCCGCCTTACACCTACGGCTTGCATGCGACACCCACCTCGCTGACGCTGCAGGCGCGACTGGCCGATATCGAAGGCGGCACGCATTGCCAGCTTGCGCCCAGCGGCGCAGCAGCGATTGCCATGATCGATTTCGCGCTGCTCAAAAGCGGCGACGATGTGCTGGTGCCGGACAATGTCTATACGCCGAATCGCGAGCTGAGCAACTGGCTGCAGCGCAATTACGGCGTGTCGGCACGTTTCTACGATCCCATGATAGGCGCAGGCATTGCCGACCTGATCCGGGAAAACACCCGGCTGATCTGGACCGAAGCGCCGGGTTCTGTGTCGATGGAAGTGCCGGATTTGCGTGCGATCTGCGCAGCCGCGAAAAGCAGGGGCGTGCTGGTTGCGCTCGACAATACCTGGTCGGCCGGCATTGCGTTGCCCGCGTTCGAGCTGGGCGTGGACATTTCCATGCAGGCGCTGACCAAGTACCAGTCGGGCGGTTCGGATGTGCTGATGGGTGCGGTGATTACGCGCGATGCGGCGCTGGATAAAAAACTTTCACAGGCAAGAAGGCATCTTGGGTTGGGCGTGTCGGGCGATGACTGCTACCTGGTATTGCGCGGCTTGCCAACGATGAAGCTGCGTTTCGATGCGCATGATAAATCGGCGTTTGAACTCGCTGCATGGCTCAAGCAAAGGCCGGAGGTAGTGCGTGTTCTGCATCCGGCTTTCCCGGACTGCCCCGGCCATGACAACTGGAAGCGGGATTTCACCGGCGCGGGCGGGCTGTTTTCCGTGCTGTTCGATGCGCGCCATTCGCAGGCGCAGATCGATGCCTTCATCGATCGTCTCAAGTTATTCAGGATAGGTTACAGTTGGGGCGGGGCGGTCAGCCTGTGCGTGCCCTATGACATCGAGGCTATGCGCGATCGCTGGCAGCATCAGGGACGGCTGGTGCGTTTTTATGTCGGGCTGGAAGATGCTAGTGAACTGATTGCCGATATAGAGCAGGCGCTTGCCGCTCTGCAGCTCTGAGAGGGCTGCAGTAGTCTTGCGGAATTTTTAGTAGAGCTTAGCTCGGCATCGGCCGGTTGGCATTCAGGTCCACGATGCCGCGTATCATCCGGTACGCATACCAGACCCAGGCGCCTGCCCAGAGTAGGTAAGCCAGCGGGATGCCGATAAAGGTAATGAAGAGCGCGCCGCCCGCAATCAGCCATACCAGATACCACCAGAACGAGCGGATCTGCCAGCTATGGTGGCTGTACACGAAGGTGCCGGCGGCATCCTGCCGTTTCACATAGCTGATGATCAGCGGAATCCAGGAAAACAATCCCAGAGATATCACCAGGTTGGCCGCATGGAAAATATACAGCCACCAGGCCAGGGTTTTACGGGACTGCAGTTGATCGTCCAGTACCAGTTCTTGTGCCATTTTTTCCTCCGAGTCGAAACGGTGAAGTGCAATGCAATCGGGCAATCCAGATTATTTATTGCGCGAATAAATGCAAGATTCCATCCAGGCCGGCAAAGTTCAGCGCCACGTTCGCCTGTGCACGTACTACCGGCTTGGCGCGGAACGCCACGGACAAGCCTGCCACGGACATCATTTTCAAATCATTGGCGCCATCGCCCATGACGATGGCCTGACGCGGCATGATACCGAGTTCGGCGCAGATGCGTTCCACGCTGCGCTGTTTTTCTTCCGCATCGACGATGGTGCCCGTTACGCGCCCCGTCAACTTCCCGTTTTCGACTTCCAGCACATTGGAATGCGTGTAGTCCAGTCCCAGGCGTGACTTCATGCGGTCAGTGAAGAAAGTGAAACCTCCCGATACCAGCAGGGTTTTCAGGCCGGCCTGCTTTACTGCCGCCAGCATGGTTTCCGCGCCCGGCGAAAGAAGCAGGCGCTCGTCATAGACGCGCTGCAGGGCTGATGCGTCCAGTCCCTTGAGCAGGGCAACGCGCTTGCCCAGGCTTTCGCGGAAATCGATTTCTCCACGCATTGCAGATTCCGTGATCTCCGACACCTGCGGCTTCAAGCCCTGCATGTCCGCGATTTCGTCTATGCATTCTATGGTGATCAGTGTGGAATCCATGTCCATCACCAGCAGCTTGAAGTCGGACAGCTTGCGGCCCGGTTCGATAAAGGTGAAATCGAGCTTGGCTTCAAAACAGAGAGGATCGATTTCGCGCTTGAGCGTATCGGAAAAGCTCACTGCCTCGCAGCGCCATGCATGGGCCGACAGTGGCACGGTGCGCTGCGCGCGAACCATGGCGGCTATCTTGGGAATGCTGGCGGGGTCGGCTTGCGGGCCTTGCAGGATCAGGTTCATCACAGGCTTAATGATTCAGGGTTGGCAGCATTCTAAGCCACCAGCGAGCGTATCGTGGATTTCACTTGTCCCACGCGGCTGGCCAGATCCGGCATGCAGGCCATGATGCGCAGCTTGTCCTGGCCATTCAAACGGATGTGCTTGTTCTTCTGTATCAGTTCTATGATGCGCATCGCCTCGATCGGCGGATTCGGAATGAACTGCAGCGTGGCCGCTTCCGCATGAGCATCGATTTTGCTGATGCCGGCCTGCTTGGCCGCGATACGCAGGCGGTGCGTTTCTATCAGCGCCCGTGCCGGTTCCGGCAATTTGCCGAAGCGGTCTATCAGTTCTTCCTGCAGGCTGTCGACGGCATCCACGCTGTCGCAGTTCGCCAGGCGCTTGTACAGCGACAGGCGCTCATGCACGTCGCCACAGTAGTCGCTGGGCAGGAGCGCCGGCACATGCAGGTTGATTTCGGTGGTGGTGGAAAGCGGCGCGGCCAGATCGGGCTCCTGGCCCTTCTTCAAGGCGCTGACCGCTTCCTTCAGCATGTCGGAATACAGCTGGAAGCCGATCTCATGCATTTCACCCGACTGATTGTCGCCCAATACTTCGCCGGCGCCGCGGATTTCCAGGTCGTGCATGGCAAGATAAAAACCGCTGCCCAGTTCTTCCATTTGCTGGATGGCTTCCAGCCGTCGTTGCGCCTGCTTGGAAAGCCCCTGTATGTCATTCACCAGCAAATACGCATAAGCCTGATGATGCGAACGGCCGACGCGTCCACGCAGCTGGTGCAACTGTGCCAGGCCGAATTTGTCGGCGCGATGCATGACGATGGTGTTCGCCGACGGCACGTCGATGCCGGTTTCAATGATGGTGGTGCACAGCAGGATGTTGTGACGCTGGGTGACGAAATCGCGCATCACGCGTTCCAGGTCGCGCTCATGCATCTGGCCGTGCGCGATGCCTATGCGCGCTTCCGGCAGCAGCGCTTCCAGTTTGGCTTTGCGGTTTTCTATGGTTTCGACTTCATTGTGCAGGAAGTACACCTGGCCGCCGCGCTTCAGTTCGCGCAGACAGGCTTCGCGTATCACCGAGTCATCCTCGCGCCGCACGAAGGTCTTGATCGCCAAGCGCTTTTGCGGCGCGGTGGCGATGATGGAAAACTCGCGCAAGCCTTCCAGCGCCATGCCCAGCGTGCGCGGAATCGGCGTGGCGGTGAGCGTCAGCACATCGACTTCAGCGCGCAATGCTTTCAAGGTTTCTTTCTGGCGCACGCCGAAACGGTGTTCCTCGTCGATGATGACCAGGCCCAGCCGCTGGAATTTCGCATCAGGAGAGAGCAGCTTGTGGGTGCCGATCACGATATCTATCGTGCCGTCAGCCAGGCCCTTGAGCGCTTGCGTGACTTCCTTGCCGGTCCGGAAACGCGACAGTTCGGCGATGCGCACCGGCCAGTCGGCGAAGCGATCGGCGAAAGTCTGCGCATGCTGTTCGGCCAGCAGCGTGGTCGGCGCAAGGATGGCGACCTGCTTGCCGCCCATGACGGCAACGAAAGCCGCGCGCAAGGCAACCTCGGTCTTGCCGAAGCCGACGTCGCCGCAGATAAGGCGGTCCATGGGGCGGCCGCTGGTCATGTCTTCGATCACGGCGGTGATGGCAGCAGCCTGGTCGGGCGTTTCCTCGAAGCCGAAGCTTTCCGCGAAGGCTTCGTAATCATGGGACGAATACTGGAACGCATGTCCCTGGCGCACGGCGCGGCGTGCATAGAGGTTCAGCAGTTCTGCGGCCGTGTCGCGTATCTGTTGCGCCGCGCGCCGCTTGGCCTTGTCCCACTGTCCGGAGCCTAGCGTATGCAGCGGTGCAGCGTCCGGCGATGCGCCGGAGTAACGGGAGATCACATGCAATTGCGCCACCGGCACATACAGCTTGGTCTCGTTCGCATATTCGAGATGAAGGAACTCGGTTTCGCCTTCGCCCATGTCCATGCTGATCAGGCCGCAATAACGTCCTATGCCATGGGATTCATGCACCACGGGATCGCCTATCTTCAGCTCCGACAGGTCGCGCACCATCGCTTCAACCTGCGTGGTCGCTTCCTGCCGGCGGCGACCGGCGCGGCGGCTGCTGCCACTGCCGGCATAGAGCTCGGTTTCGGTGACGAAAGCGAGCCCGCCGAAATCTTCGCCCAGCTGGAATCCAGCATGCAAGGGCGCGACGCCCAGCATCACCTTTGCGGTGCCGGTCTGAAAATCGAGGAAGTTGTCGCACAGCGTGACGTCAAGCTGGTATTCGCTGAAGTACTGCTGCAGCGTTTCGCGCCGCCCGCTGCTGTCGGCGCAAATCATCACGCGCTTGTCGGTACGGTCCAGCCAGTTGCGCAAGGCGGTGATCGGATCGTCGGCGCGTCGGTTCACGGCTACATCCGGCAGCCGTGCCGAAATCTCGCTGGGTGCATCGTCGTTCTGGATGACGAGTCGGCCATAGGACTTGGCCAGGATGAAGAAATCGTCGCCGCTCAGGAAAATCTTTTCCGGCGCAAGTATGGGGCGCTGGCTATCCGCCTTCAGGAATTTGTAGCGCGACTGCGTATCGCTGGAGAAGCGTTTAATGGCAGCGTCGATATCGCCGACCAGCGCAAAGCAACTGTCCTGCGGCAGGTACTGGAACAGCGTTGACGTCTCGTCGAAAAACAGCGGCAGATAGTATTCGATGCCGGCTGAAGGTATGCCGCTGCCGATATCCTTGTAGATGGAATAGCGCGAAGGATCACCCTCGAACACTTCGCGCCAGCGGCTGCGAAAGCCGGTCCGAGCATTGTCGTCCATGGGAAATTCGCGGCCCGGCAGCAGGCGGATTTCATTGACCGGATACAGCGAGCGCTGCGTGTCGGCATCGAAGGTGCGTATGGTTTCTATGGTGTCGCCGAACAGGTCGATGCGGTAAGGCAGCGCCGAGCCCATGGGGAAGAGATCGATCAGCCCGCCGCGCACCGAATACTCGCCGGGCGACATCACTTGCGTGACATGGCTGTAGCCTGCCAGCGTCAGCTGCGACTTCAGCCGGGCTTCATCCAGCGTTTCCCCCTTCTTGAAGAAGAAGGTGTAGGCGGCGAGGAAAGAGGGCGGTGCCATGCGCAGCAACGCAGTGGTCGCGGGGACGATCAGCACATCGCATTGCCCGTTCTGCACTTCATGCAGCGTGGCCAGTCGTTCCGAGACCAGGTCCTGGTGCGGCGAGAAGGCATCGTAGGGCAGGGTTTCCCAATCCGGCAGCAAATGGCAGCGCAAGGCATCGTCCTTGCCGGAGAACCAGGGAATCTCGGTCAGCAGGCGCTGCGCGTCATTGGCATTGGCCACGACCACGGTCAGCATGCGTTGCTGGGCTTTCAGTTCGCGCGCGGCCGAGGCGAGCACAAACGCATCGGCCGAGCCGTGCACGGCTGGCAACGCGAAACGGTTTCCGGCTTTGGGAAGGGATTTTTTCAGGTCAAAGGACATCGGATGCTGGCATGAGGCATGCCACGAGAGCTAAACAGGCCGCCATGGACCGGATTTGATAGGAGAAATTTAAGGTAAGATTATAAACCATGCCACCTTCCGGGCGGGCGACGAGTCGATGTGCTTATGACTGGTTCGCTGCCTGAATGTTTCCGGATATTCCGCACTGCACCTATGCCTTCTTCCCGTTTTTTTGCCCTGATTCCCGCTGCCGGCGTCGGGGCGCGCATGGGCGCCGACAGTCCCAAGCAATACATGACGCTGGCCGGCACGCCCATGCTGATGCATGTGCTGGAGACCTTTGCCCGCGCCGACCGGATCGATCACGTCTTTGTCGTGGTCGGTACCGAAGATGGCTACATCGATGCGCTGATGAACGATGCGCCGCATCTTGCTGCGCGAGTGACGGTATTGCGGCACGGCGGCGACACGCGTCATCAATCGGTGCTGAACGGTTTGGCGGCAGTACGGGAAAAAGTCGCGGACGAAGACTGGATGCTGGTGCATGATGCGGCACGTCCAGGTCTGACCGTGGCGCTGATAGAACGTTTGATTCACGCCTTGAGTAACGATGAGATCGGCGGTTTGCTGGCCTTGCCGGTGGTCGATACGCTCAAGCGCGCTGCTGCCGGGCAGCGTGTTGAAGCAACGGTGTCGCGCGAGGCCTTGTGGGCCGCGCAGACGCCGCAGATGTTTCCTTATGCCTTGTTGCGCCGGGCCCTGCAGCAGGCTGCCCAGGTGACGGACGAGGCCAGCGCAATCGAAGCGCTGGGCCTGCAACCCAAGCTGATAGAGGGCAGTCCGCGCAATTTCAAGGTAACGCTGCCCGACGATATCGCACTCGCAGAATTGTATTTAAAAGGATGACCACTTCCATGCTTTCTCCCTTTCGCATAGGCCAGGGCTACGATTGCCACGCACTGGTTGAGAATCGCCCGCTGATACTGGGCGGCGTGACCATACCGCATACCAAGGGCCTGCTGGGTCATTCGGATGCCGATGCCTTGCTGCACGCGATTACCGATGCGCTGTTCGGTGCCGTGGCGCTGGGCGATATCGGCCGGCATTTTCCCGATACCGATGCGGCGTTCGCCGGTGCCGATTCGCGCGTACTGCTGCGCGAGGCAGCCAAGCGCGTGCGTGAAGCGGGTTACGCAATCGGTAATGTGGATGCGACCATCATTGCCCAGCGACCCAAGATGGCGCCGCATATTCCTGCCATGGTGCTCAATGTCGCAGAAGACCTGTGCATCGCTGCAGACCAGGTGAACATCAAGGCCAAGACCAATGAAAAGCTGGGTTACCTGGGGCGCGAAGAAGGCATTGCTACCGAAGCGGTGGTGCTGGTGTACAAGGCGTAATGAATTAAGAGCGTCTAACAAAATGGAAATGGATCTTGCCAGGCCTTACGCAAGGTTTTCCAGCACATCATAATGCAGCCCAATCGGAGCCATCCTTCATGCATGTCGGCCCGGCGTTCATAGCGCACTCGCAA
>JAFAGG010000103.1 GCA_023422955.1 Pseudomonadota bacterium
CGGCGCGTGCGGTGGCGGTGGATCTGCTGGGCACGCTGCAAGCGGCCTGCGGTGGTGATCTGAACCGCGTCAAGCGCATCGTCAAAGTAATGAGCCTGGTGAACTCCACCCCAGGCTTTACCGAGCAGCACCTGGTCACCAATGGCGCTTCGGATCTGCTGGGCGAAGTATTCGGCGAACGCGGCCGCCATGCGCGCTCGGCATTCGGCGTTGCGCAGATTCCGCTGGGCGCCTGCGTGGAAATCGAACTGATTGCCGAAGTGGCCTGACCGATTCCCGAACGGATTCCCTGAAGGATTCCTGAGGGATTTCGGAACAAGATTTAATCCTGCATGACAGCCGGCCGCAGACAAGGCCACTGTCACTGCACAACTGATGAGACGATATGAAGCAAGACGACTTCGGGGCCATGGCCTGGAATTTTTCGCAGCGTGCCCGCCAATTAAAGAGTTCGGCGATTCGCGACATACTCAAGGTCACGATGCGGCCCGAGGTCATTTCCTTCGCAGGCGGCTTGCCTTCCGCGGAAACCTTCCCGGTCGAGCGCGTCAATGCCGCCTACGATGCGGTGTTGTCCCGCAACGGCAAGGCCGCATTGCAATACGGTCCCACCGATGGTTACGCGCCTTTGCGCGAATGGATCGCCAATTCGCTTTCCACCTCCGAATCCACCATCTCGCCGGACCAGATCATGATGTTGTCCGGTTCCCAGCAGGGCCTGGATTTGCTGGGCAAGGTACTGGTCGATGCGGGCAGCAAGGTACTGGTTGAAACACCGACTTACCTGGGAGCGCTGCAAGCCTTCTCGGTATATGAGCCGGAATTCTGTTCTGTCGCCACCGATGACAAGGGCATCATCCCTGAAGCGGTGGAGCAGGTAAGCAAGGATGCACGCTTGCTGTACACCTTGCCGAATTTTCAGAATCCGACCGGCCTTTCACTATCGACCGAGCGTCGTCGTGCGCTGGTAGAAGCCTGTGGCCGCCTGGGCGTGCCGCTGATCGAAGACGATCCCTATGGCGCACTCAGCTATAAGGGCACTTCAGCGCCGCGCCTGCTGAACATGAATCCGGATGGCGTGGCCTATCTCGGTTCCTTCTCCAAGGTGCTCACGCCCGGCATACGCCTGGGTTACGTGGTCGCTCCGCGTGTACTGATTGCTAAGCTCGAACAAGCCAAGCAGGCAACCGACCTGCATACCGCCACGGTAACGCAGATGGTGGTGCATGAAGTGATCAAGGACGGTTTCCTCGATCAGCACATTCCTTCCATTCGTACTTTATATGCGGCACAGTGCCAGGCCATGCTGGATGCACTGCAGCAGCACTTCCCGCAAGGCGTGACATGGACGCGCCCCGAAGGCGGCATGTTCATCTGGATTACCTTGCCGGAACACATCGACAGCACCGCCTTGCTGGAAGATGCGATCAAGGAAAACATCGCCTTTGTTCCGGGCGCACCGTTCTATGCGAACGAACCGCGCCACAATACGATGCGCCTGAGCTTCGTGACCGTGCCGCCTGAAAAAATCAGGGATGGCGTGGCACGCCTCGGCCGCCTGATTGCTGCGAGGATGTAATCGAAGTCGCCAACGACCAGCCTTCAGCGGGACAAGCTTCAGGCATGCACATCTGGGTGGATGCCGATGCCTGTCCCGCCGTCATCAAGGAAATCCTGTTCCGGGTGGCGGAACGCCTGCAACTTAACGTCACCCTGATCGCCAATCAACTGATCCGCGTTCCCGGATCACGTTTCATCAAGTCCCTTCAGGTGCCTGCCGGCGCAGATGTCGCCGATGCGGAAATCGTCGCGCGCCTGTCAGCGGGCGATATTGTCGTGACCGGCGACATTCCGCTGGCGGCCCTGGTACTGGAAAAGGGCGGGCTGCCGCTCAATCCGCGCGGCGAGTGGTACACCAAGGATACGATTGCGCAGCAACTGTCGATGCGGGCTTTCATGGAAGAGCTGCGCAGCAGCGGTGTCGATACCGGTGGTCCTGCAGCATTCAGTCAGGCTGATCGTCAGCGATTCGCTAATGCACTCGACCGGGAACTCGCGCGGCATAACAGTCGCACAGGCCCCCGCTGAGCGTTGTCACTCCACATCCACGCAGCGTGCAGGATCTCCCCAAGTTTGCATAAAATGAGATAACTATCGACTAACGCAAACTGCGAGCGGAAACATCATTGGGCAGATCAATGCGTGAGCGGTATGGGGAGGGGAGGCACGCGGACCATGCTGATTGCGGTCACCGGTTATGGACAGGAGCATGACCGGGCTGAGTCGCTGGCCGCAGGAGTCAGTCACCATTTCGCAAAGCCGGTCGATAGGGAGAGGCTGACGGCATTGCTGGCAGGCGCCAGGAAAATTTAATGTTTGTATGAAAGCTGCCTGGAAGAGTTTTTCCGGATGGGCCGCATATGTTCATCACGTGCTTTTCGGCATGTGCCTATTGACACCGGTCTTCCATGCCTGCTTCTCAAGCTATCCAGCAGCGGTGCATGAGGCTGTAAAAGACAAGCCGGCAGTGCCGGCTTGTCTTTTCTCAGTATTTACTCGCTACTTTTCAGTCGATAGGGCTTACTTGATCGGCGCCAGCGCACTGGGCTTGATCTTGGATTCCAGTGCCTTGCCCTTGCGAGCGCGCTTGGCGATGTGGGCTTTTACATCCGCTGTCGTCATGCGCAATTCCTGGGGCTTGCTGCCGCGACCCATGCCCAGCACGATCACGCCGCGCTGGTTGATGGACTGTGCTGCAACCAGCTTCTCATTCTTTTCCAGTTCCATCAGGATCACGCCGCGCCCGCCGCCGGACAACTGCTTGATTTCATCGAAGCCGAATACCAGCAGGCGGCCTTTTTCAGAGACGCAGGCAATCGCGCTGTGATCGCTCTCGACCTTCGCCGGCGCAATCGGTTCGTCGCTTCCGTCCACTGTGATGAAAGACTTGCCGCCGCGCGTGCGGCTGACCATGTCGCCGACCTTGGCAATGAAGCCGTAGCCGGCGGTGGATGCCAGCAGCAGTGTGGTGTCCGGTGTGCCGGCGAAGTAGTGCACGATGCGGCTGCCGGCAGCCAGTTCTATCAGCGTGGTGACCGGCACGCCGTCGCCGCGTCCTCCCGGGAGTAAGGACACTGGCACCGAATACACGCGGCCGTTGGAACCCAGGGCCAGCAGCGTATCGATGGTGCGGCATTCGAAAGTGCCATACACGCTATCGCCCTGCTTGAAGGTGAATTGCGTCGCATCGTGGCCATGACCGGTGCGTGCGCGCACCCAGCCTTTCTGTGAAATCACGACCGTCACCGGCTCGTCGATGATCTTCTGTTCGGCGACTGCCTTTTCCGCTTCCTGTATCAGCGTGCGGCGCGCATCGCCATATTGTTTCGCATCCGTTTCGATTTCCTTGATGACCAGGCGCTTCATCGACGAAGGATTGTCAAGCAGGTCCTGCAGCGTTTCCTTTTCCTTGCGCAGTTCAGCCAGTTGCTGCTGGATCTTGATCGCTTCCAGGCGCGCCAACTGGCGCAGGCGGATTTCCAGGATGTCGTCGGCCTGGCGTTCCGACAGCTTGAAGGCTTGCATCAGCGCCGGTTTCGGTTCATCCGATTCGCGGATGATTTTGATGACCTTGTCGATATTGAGCAGCACCGCTTCGCGGCCTTCGAGGATGTGGATACGATCATCGACTTCCTGCAGGCGGAACTGGGTGCGGCGCGTGACGGTGGTAAAGCGGAACTCTATCCACTCGCGCAGGATATCGCCCAGGGGTTTCTGGCGCGGACGGCCGTCGATGCCTATCATCACCAGGTTGAGCGCCGCGTTCGTTTCCAGCGACGTGTGCACCAGCAGCATGTTGGTGAATTCGGTCTGGTCGATATTCTTCGACTTCGGCTCGAACACCAGTCGCACCGGCGCATCGCGACCGGATTCGTCGCGCACTGCATCGAGCTGACCCAGCAGCGTTTGCTTCAGCGACAACTGTTCCGGCGTCAGCGCCTTCTTGCCGAGCTTGACCTTGGGATTGGTCAGCTCTTCGATTTCTTCCAGTATCTTTTGCGAGGACGTGCCGGGCGGCAGTTCATTGATGACCAACTGCCATTGCCCGCGTGCCAGGTCTTCGATCTGTCCGCGCGCGCGCACCTTCACCGAGCCGCGGCCGTTCTCGTACATTTCCGCAATCGTGGCAGGCGAGGTGATGATCTGGCCGCCGCCCGGAAAATCCGGGCCGGGCACGATTTCCATCAGCTCCGCATGGGACAGCTTGGGATTGCGTATCAACGCCACGGCCGCCTTGGCGACTTCGGTCAGGTTATGCGAAGGGATCTCGGTGGCGAGACCGACCGCGATGCCTGATGCGCCATTCAGCAGCACGAAGGGCAGGCGGCCCGGCAGCAGCCGGGGTTCTTCGCTCGAACCATCGTAGTTGGGCTGAAAGTCCACCGTGCCCATGTCGATTTCTTCGAGCAGCAGGCGCGAGATCGGCGTCAGGCGCGCTTCGGTGTAACGCATCGCGGCCGCGCCATCGCCGTCGCGCGAGCCGAAGTTGCCCTGGCCGTCGATCAGCGGATAACGCAGCGAGAAATCTTGCGCCATGCGTACCAGCGCGTCGTACACCGACTGGTCGCCGTGCGGATGCAGCTTGCCCAGCACATCGCCAACCACGGCCGCCGATTTGCGCGGCTTGGCAGTGGATTGCAGGCCCAGCTCATGCATCGCATACAGGATGCGGCGCTGTACCGGTTTCTGGCCATCGGACACATCGGGTAGCGCGCGGCCCTTGACCACCGAGATCGCGTAATCGAGATAGGCGCGCTCGGCAAAGGTCGCCAGTGTCAGGGAGTCGCCGTCGTCGGCCGGCGCTTCGTCAAACAGGTTTGCTTGTTCAGTCATCGTGTTCGTGTCTCTTTAGATACCGCTCAGATGTCAGCCTCGGCTTCATTGCCGTGCTCTTCCAGCCAGGCGCGGCGCGCAGCCGCTTCGCCTTTGCCCATCAGCATGTTCATGCGCGTTTCCGAAGCCAACTGGTCATACGCGCCTAGCGCCACCGGCAGCAGGCGGCGCGTATCGGGATTCATCGTGGTTTCCCACAACTGTTCGGCATTCATTTCACCCAGGCCCTTGAAGCGCGAAATGGTCCACGCGCTTTCCTTCACGCCATCCTTCAGCAGCTTGTCTTCTATCGCTTCCAGTTCGCCGTCGTCCAGCGCATACAGCTTCTGCGCCGGCTTCTTGCCGCGTGCCGGCGCATCGATGCGATACAGCGGCGGACGTGCGATCCATACATGGCCTGTTTCAATCAGCTTGGGGAAGTGGCGGAAGAACAGCGTCAGCAGCAATACCTGAATATGCGAGCCATCCACGTCGGCGTCGGCCAGGATGCAGATCTTGCCGTAACGCAGGCCGGATAGGTCGGGGCTGTCATTCTTGCCGTGCGGGTCCACGCCGATTGCTACGGCAATGTCATGGATTTCATTGTTCGCATACAGGCGGTCGCGCTCGGTTTCCCAGGAATTGAGTACCTTGCCGCGCAAGGGCAGAATCGCCTGGAATTCCTTGTTGCGGCCCATCTTGGCCGAGCCGCCGGCCGAGTCGCCTTCGACCAGGAACAGTTCATTGCGGCTGATGTCGGTGGATTCGCAATCAGTCAGCTTGCCGGGCAAGACGGCCACGCCGGAAGATTTTTTCTTTTCTATTTTTTGCGCGGAACGCAGCCGGCTCTGCGCTTGCTTGATCACCAGTTCGGCCAGCTTCTTGCCGTAATCCACGTGATGGTTCAGCCACAGCTCCAGCGCGCCGCGCGCAAAGCCGGCCACCAGGCGTACCGCGTCGCGCGAATTCAGGCGCTCCTTGATCTGTCCCTGGAATTGCGGATCGAGCACCTTGGCCGACAGCACAAACGATGCGCGCGCGAACACGTCTTCCGGCAACAGCTTGACGCCCTTGGGCAAGAGCGCATGCATTTCCACGAAGCTCTTGACCGCGTTGAACAGGCCTTCGCGCAAGCCCGATTCGTGCGTGCCGCCGGCGGGCGTGGGAATCAGGTTCACATACGATTCGCGAACCACCCCGCCTTCATCGTTCCAGGCCACGACCCAGGCCGCGCCTTCGCCTTCGGCGAAACCGTCGTTATCGGCATTCGCATACTGCTCGCCTTCGAATAGCGGGATCAGCAGTTCGCCGTTGCCGCCTTGCGCCAGCGCTTCGGTCAGATAGCCGCGCAGGCCTTGCTCATATTGCCAGGTCTGCGTTTCGCCGGATTTTGCGTTGGTGAACGTGACTTTCACGCCCGGCAGCAGCACCGCCTTGGAGCGCAGCAGTCGCTGCAAATCACCCAGCGGAATAGTGGGCGAATCGAAATATTTAGCATCGGGCCAGACCGTGACGCGGGTGCCGGATTTCTTGTCATCCTTGCCCGCAGGACGTGACTTCAGCTGGGAGATCACGTCGCCATTGGCGAACACGATGTCATGCACGCCGTTGCCTTTTTCATCCCTACGCCACACCGTAATTTCCAGGCGTGTAGCCAGCGCATTGGTGACCGACACGCCCACGCCGTGCAGACCGCCCGAGAAGGCATAGGCGCCGCCGCTGCCCTTGTCGAACTTGCCGCCGGCATGCAATCGCGTGAAGACGATTTCCACCGTGGAGATTTTTTCTTCCGGATGCATGCCGACCGGGATGCCGCGGCCGTCGTCTTCCACGCTGACGCTGCCGTCGCTGTTGAGGGTGACGAAGATGTTTTTGCCATATCCGCCCAGCGCTTCATCGGAGGCGTTGTCGATCACTTCCTGGATGATGTGCAGCGGATTTTCGGTGCGGGTGTACATGCCAGGCCTTTGCTTGACCGGTTCCAGGCCTTTCAGGACGCGGATGGACTTTTCGCTGTAATCGGAAGGGGAGGTCTTTTTAGTGGCCATTCAATTGAAATGTCAGATGAAACATGAAACGCCGGGGAAGGCGTTTGAGGGGCGATGTAATAAGTGCCTGCATTCTAATGAAAATCCATTTTACTGGCGAACGAGGCAGGAAGAGATAACAACACTTCTGGTAGGCCGTTGGCTGGAAAGGCGCATCAGGACTGGCTTTTGCTACTGTAAGAAAACTTTGGCACTGTGGATGTGTACAGTACTCCTGCGCTTTGCCATTGTCAAGAAGGTGCCTGCAGGACGCCTATTTGCCGAGCGTTTGCATCGCCCGTTCCAGTCCTTCCAGCGTCAGCGGATACATGCGGTCGTGCACCAGCTGGCGGATGATCGCGATCGATTGACGATACGGCCACATGCGCTCGGGCGAAGGATTGAGCCAGACATGACTCGGGAAATGATCGGTGAAGCGCCTCAGCCAGTCGGCGCCCGGCTCATCGTTGATATATTCGGAAGCGCCGCCCACATGCAGGATTTCGTAAGGGCTCATGGTCGCATCGCCGACGAAGATCAGCTTGGTGTCGGGCGGATAAGTGCGCAGCACATCCCAGGTCATGAAGCGTTCGTCCTGGCGGCGCAGGTTGTTCTTCCACAGGTAGTCGTACACGCAATTGTGGAAGTAATAAAACTGCATGTTCTTGAATTCGGTGCGCGCCGCCGAAAACAGTTCTTCCACGCGCCCCACGTGCTCATCCATGGTGCCGCCTACGTCGAGCAGCATCAGCACCTTGATCTGGTTCTTGCGCTCGGGCTGCATGCGGATATCGAGGTAACCGGCGTTGTCCGCGGTCGCGCGTATGGTGTCGTCCAGCGCCAGTTCGTCCGCATGGCCTGCACGCGCGAACTTGCGCAGGCGGCGCAGCGCGACTTTCAGGTTGCGCGTGCCCAGTTCGCGCTCGGCATCGTAATCCTTGAATGCGCGCTGATCCCAGACCTTGACCGCAGAACGGTTGCGGCTCTCGCCGCCTATGCGTATGCCTTGCGGGTTGTAGCCGCTGTTACCGAAAGGGGAAGTGCCGCCGGTGCCTATCCACTTGTTGCCGCCCTCGTGCCTTTCCTTTTGCTCTTCCAGCAATTGCTGCAGGCGTTCCATCAACTGATCGAAACCCAGCGTTTGCGCCAGCGCTTTCTGTTCAGCCGACAATTCCTTTTCCAGTTGTTTGCGCAGCCACTCCAGCGGAATTTCCGGATTTTTTTCGAAGATCGTGTCCACGCCCTTGAAGTAATGCGCGAACGCCTGGTCGAACTTGTCGAAGTGGGATTCATCCTTGACCAGCGTGGCGCGGGCCAGGAAATAGAATTCATCCAGCGAAGGATCGATCACATTCTTTTCCAGCGCTTCCAAGAGCACCAGGAATTCCTTGATTGAGACAGGAATCCGGGCTTGTTTCAGCGTGAAGAAGAAATCGATCAGCATGGGCGGCGGGCGAAAGGCGGCTTAGCGGCGCGACATGGCCAGCAGGCGCTCGAACAAATGCACATCCTGCTCATTCTTCAGCAGCGCACCATGCATGAGCGGCAGCGCTGCCTTGTTGTCCTGGCTGTGCAGGGCATCGGCCGGAATGTCTTCTGCCAGTAGCAGCTTGAGCCAGTCCAGCAATTCGGACGTGGACGGCTTTTTCTTCAGGCCCGGCGCATCGCGCAGTTGATAGAAAGTGTGCAGGGCACGCGCCAGCAAATCCTGCTTGAGGTGAGGGAAGTGGACATTGACGATGTCCTGCATGGTTTCCTTGTCCGGGAACTGTATGTAATGGAAGAAGCAGCGGCGCAGGAAGGCGTCCGGCAATTCCTTTTCATTGTTGGACGTGATGATCACCAGCGGGCGATGCTTGGCCTTTATCAGTTCGCGGGTTTCATAGACATAAAACTCCATGCGGTCGATTTCGCGCAGCAAGTCGTTGGGAAACTCTATGTCGGCCTTGTCGATTTCATCGATCAGCAGCACCACCGGTTCGTCGGCGGTAAACGCCTGCCACAGCACGCCCTTGACGATGTAGTTGTGAATGTCCTTGACCCGCTCCGAACCTTCGATATCTGCTAGTTGAGAGTCGCGCAGGCGCGATACCGCATCGTATTCATACAGGCCTTGCTGCGCCTTGGTGGTGGACTTGATGTGCCATTGCAACAGCGGCATGCCGAGTGCGGCGGCCACTTCCTCGGCCAGCATGGTCTTGCCGGTGCCGGGCTCGCCCTTGATCAGCAGCGGACGCTGTAGGGTCAGCGCCGCATTGACGGCCAGCTTAAGGTCGTCGGTCGCCACATAGCTGGCGGAACCGGTGAAGCGGGAGGAAGTCTGCATGGTATGAAAACGGGATGAAAGACGAAAACAGGCGGCAGTATAAGCGAGAATGCCAAGCCTTATCGCGGGCGATTGCCGGAAGATCAAGGCGGCTTCGGCACAACGACAGCGCTTGCCGGCGAGCGTATCGTGTCATGAAGAGCGGGCTACTTCGTTTGCGAAAGAATATTGACACGTAGACTAGCGCAACTTCTTCAAGTAGAATTAGCCAGTTTTTGTGCTACGGGGAAAGTATTCGGGGACGCCAGGATGGTGTTTCAAGATGCGAACCGTGTCAAAGCACTTCATCAGTTTCGCATTAACTATCCAGCTACCATGAAAAAACTATTTGCACTTCTCGCGCTTGCGAGTGTTGCCAGTGTTTCCGGCGCACAGGAAATCAAGGGCGACGCACAGGCCGGCGAAAACAAGGTTGCGATGTGTATTGGTTGTCACGGCATCAAGGAATACAAGGCTGCTTTCCCGGAAGTCTATCGTGTTCCGAAAATCGGTGGTCAGCCTGCTCCTTATCTTGAAGCGGCGCTGAAGGCTTACCGCAAGGGTGATCGTGCCAATCCTTCCATGCGTGGCATCGCAATGAGCTTGTCCGACCAGGATATCGCTGACGTTGCTGCTTATTACGCTCAGCAGAAATAAGGGGACAGCCTCATGAAAAAATTGATTGCATGCGCAGCCGTAGCGCTGACTTCCGCAGTTTCATTCAATGTGGCGGCCGCCGATATCGCTGCCGGTGAAGCGCTCGCGAAGAAATTCAATTGCGCATCCTGCCACGGCGCTGATTACAACACGCCGATTGATCCTTCCTATCCCAAGCTGGCCGGTCAGCATCGTGACTATCTGGCGGTTGCCATGATCTCCTACAAGCGTGGTGCGGATGTGGCGAATGGCCGTACCAACGCCATCATGGCAGCGCAGGTAAAACCGCTGTCCACCCGCGACATTCAGGATATCGCTGCTTACTTCGAAAGCCTGCCGGGTAACCTGGTGCAAAAGCGTTAAGCATTTTCATGCTTTAAAAAAGCCACGGCATGCCGTGGCTTTTTATTTGAGCTGAAAATTTTTCCGGGCGCCTAACGCAGCGCTGCCCGCTTCACGCATTCGATATAAGTCTGTCCATCGGGCGGCAAGCCGCTGCGTTGCGAAGTCCATATCATTTCGCCCAGGCATTCCATGATCTGGTGGTGGGCATCATGTTCGGATCCCAGGCGCTGGCTCAGCAGTTGCGCCGCTTGCCGGATGCCCGGCGGCTGATCGACGGAAATCTGCTCGGTGATCGACAGGTGCATGGACAAGTGAAGAAACGGATTGCTTCTCCCGGATTCCACCGAATAATCCGCTGCCAATGCGGCCTGGACATCTGCCAGATCGTCCGCATATTCAGGATGTTGCATGATCCAGTCGCGGGCCAGGGCCTCAAGCGGGGTCAGGATTTCATTGGCACGGTGCTTACGATGCGTTTCGCAGAAAAACTGGCGCACATCGTGTTGGGAAGGTGTAAACATGACGGATACGCTAGACAGATAAGGTGCTGATAACCGGGATTGCAGGCATTACCCGGTCAGTGGAGTTTCGTGAATTGTAACCGACTACAGAAAAGGATAGGCAGCATGCTGGATCAACCCGCACTTGATACCTTGTTCAATCAGGCTCGCACGCATACCAAGTGGCTGGACAAGCCCGTCAGCAAGGAACAGCTTCTTCAGCTCTATGAACTGGTGAAGTGGGGGCCGACCTCGGCCAATGCCTCGCCGGCCCGCCTGGTTTTCGTGCAGTCGCCCGAAGCAAAGGAAAAACTCGCCGCTTGCATGTCCGACAGCAATGCCGGCAAGGTCAGGGCCGCGCCGGTTACCGCGATCGTTGCGATGGACATGGAGTTTTATGAGAAGCTGCCCATGCTCTATCCGCCTGCCGATGCTCGCTCCTGGTTCGTCGGCAATGCCAAGGCGATTGAAGCCACCGCTTTCCGCAATTCCTCCCTGCAGGGCGGATATTTCATTCTGGCCGCACGGGCGCTGGGCCTGGATTGCGGGCCGATGTCAGGCTTCGATGAAGCGAAATTGAATGAAGCCTTCTTTGCCGGCACGTCGCTGCGCGTGAATTTCGTTTGCAGCATAGGTTATGGCGATCACAGCAAGCTGCATCCGCGCTCACCGCGCCTGTCGTTTGAAGAGGCTTGCAGGATACTTTGAGGTAAAGAGCGCGGGCTGCCATCGATTCCCTCCCGGCGGCCCGTGCTGTCAGACCATGCTTATTTCATACCACGCATATTGATGGAGCCAGCTTGGAAAACGCCAATCCCACCTCTGCGGCTCAGATGATTGAGCGCCTGATTTTTCTTGAATACGAAATCAGAAGATCCATCACGGTGCGCGAAGACCAGGAAGAAGATGCGCAAACATGGCATGTCGAAGAGGCCGGGCGCTGCGGCATCGCGGTCCATGCAGCGATGAGCAAGGGCGATCTGCTGAATGCGGTGCAGACTGCGGCCAGGGCGGCGCAGGCAAAAGCCGCGCGGGAATAACGCAAATCGTCGCCAAGCCAGTGGTAGTGCGGGATTGGCGACCTGTCCCTGCTAACTCGATTGAAGAACGGCTTGCCTGACGTTCTGCAGTCGAGGCGCAATGACGGGTATGGTTATCATGGTGCTGCCAATTGCCATCAGCAGCAGGGCCGTGAAGGTTTCATTCGTGATGATTCCTTTGTCCAGCAGGATATTGGCAAAGATGATTTCGATCAGGCCCTTGGTCTGCAGCAGCCAGCCGATGAGGGAAGCCTCGCCCGGCGACCAGTTCAGCAGGCGGCTGGCGATGCGGTTGCCGATCAGCTTGCCGGCAATCGATGCAAACAGCAAAGCTCCCGCCGCGACAAATACCGCCGTGCCGCCGACATCCCATTGCGTGCGCAAGCCGGTGCTGAGGAAGAATACGGGCATGATGATCAGCAGGATATGGTGGCGCAACTTGTCCATGTCTTCCTGCCTGAACCAGTCGCTGTCCATCACCACGCCGGCCAGGAAAGCACCCACCATGTAGTGCAGGCCGCACCAGTCGGCACCGAGCGAGCATAGCAGTAGCCAGATCAGCGCGACATACCAGCGGTCCATGTCGGGCAGCCGTTTCATGAGCTGACGGAAGAAATAGCTGATGACCGCAAATGAAATCAGGAAAATGAGCTGCCGCTCTATGCGTTCCCAGTCCATCAGGATGATGGCGAGCACGCCCCAGATCGCAATGTCATCCAGGCTGGCGTAGCGCAGTATTCGCTGGCCTATCGGCTGGCGCAGGAGGTTGAGCTTTTCCAGGAAGAGCATCAGGATGGGCAAGGCGGTCACCGCGCATCCCATGCCCACGCCCAAGACGAATTGCCAGTTCTGCCCATCGGGGCCTATCCAGCCATCGAAGCCAAGCATGACCGCAGCGACCACGCAGCCGCACAGCAACGGCATGCCCAGCGACAGGCCGGCGGTGATGCTGCTTTCCTTGAAATGTTGGCGGGCTTTTTTAAGATCGAGTTCTACGCCTGCAATCCAGACAAACATCATGACCGCCCACCAGGCCACGCCATTCAGGCATTGCACCACCGAGGGCGTGAACACGAAGGAGTAATACTCGGGGAAGGCCTTGCCGAGTATGCCCGGCCCCAGCAGGATGCCGGCGATGATCTGAACCACCACCAGCGGCGCAAAGTATTCGGTCTTGCCGACGCGCCATATCAGGTAGGGCACGGTAAAGATGATCAGCATCGCGATCAGGAAGATTTCAGTGGTGCTCATTGCCGCGGGCATGCTGCTCATCCTTCTTGTGGATTTTATGACGAGGGTGATTATCGAAATGAAGATGCGCCTTAGTCAAGGACGCTAAACCTTTATCGCCGATGCATGCATGAAATGAGACAGGTTTTTCCTGGTATGCATGTAGTAAGTATTTGTGTTGGTGTTGGTCTTGGCTGAATCATGTGGAGCTGCCTGGAAGGTGGCCGCAAGCAAGAGGAGAGGCAGGCGCTATACGCCCTTTTCCGGCAGCGGCGTCTTGTGCTTGTATTCGCACAGGTCCGCGATCAGGCAGTTCCAGCACTTGGGCTTGCGCGCAATGCAGGTATAACGGCCATGCAGGATCAGCCAGTGATGCGCATCGCGGCGGAATTCCTTGGGGACGAATTTCATCAGCTTGCGCTCGACTTCGTCGACATTCTTGCCGGGCGCGATATTGGTGCGGTTGGAGACGCGGAAGATATGCGTATCCACCGCAATCTCTTCGTGGCCGAAGGCGGTATTCAGCACCACGTTGGCCGTCTTGCGCCCCACGCCCGGCAAGGCCTGCAGCGCATCCCGGTCTTCCGGGACTTCGCTGCTGTGCAGTTCTACCAGCATGCGACAGGTTTCAATGACATTCTTGGCCTTGGTGCGATACAGGCCTATGGTTTGAATATAGGGAGTCAGGCCTTCCACACCGAGCGCGTAAATTTTCTCCGGCGTATTGGCGAGCGGGTAGAGCTTGCGCGTGGCCTTGTTGACCGAGACATCGGTGGCCTGCGCCGACAGGATCACCGCAATCAGCAGCTCGAAGGGCGATTTGTATTCAAGTTCAGTGGTCGGATTGGGATTGGCTTCGCGCAGTCGCGTGAATATCTGATGCCGTTTCTCCGCATTCATGCGTCTTTATCCTGTTGAGCCTGTTGCGTAGAGTGAGCTTTTTGTGCGGCTTGTTCGCGTTGCAGGCGGGCGCGTTCCATCGCCGCCTGGATGATGGCTTTCTTGCGTTCCTGCGCCGCTTTTTCTTCCGGAGAGACGGCTGCCTGCGCTTCGACTTCCTTCAGCTTGACTGCGGCCTTGGCCGCCAGGCGCGCATCGTTCTCTTCCTTTTCGCGCTTCAGGCGAAATTGGCGGAAGCTGTAGCGATCGCGCGCGGCTTCCGCCTGCTGCGGCGACCACGCATCCCAGCCGCTACGACCGGGCGTGACTTCCACCATGTCTATGCAATCCACCGGGCAGGGCGCCACGCACAGGTCGCAGCCGGTGCACAGTTCGGTCACCACGGTGTGCATCTGCTTGCCGGCGCCGACGATGGCATCGACCGGGCAGGCCTGTATGCACAAGGTGCAGCCTATGCAGATGGCTTCATCGATGACGGCGACGGCGCGCGGCTTCTCGGTACCGTTGGCGGGATTGAGCGGGATGACGGGCTTGCCTAAAAATTGAGCAAGCCTTTCTATGCCCTGCAAGCCGCCGGGCGGACACTGGTTATATCCGGCCTCGCCTGCGGCAATCGCTTCCGCATACGGACGGCAGCCGGCATACCCGCATTTGGTGCATTGGGTTTGCGGCAGCAGGTCTTCAATCTGGTCGGCGGGCGTTCTGGGCACGGTGCAGGCATTCTTGAGTAATGGGCCACATTATCCCGGTATTGCTTGCCGGGTTCAATTCGGCCCCGATATCGCTGGCGGGGCTCCAATGAAAAATGCCCATCCTCAACGAGCGATGGGCATTTTCTTATTGCGGGACCTGCCTAGTCGAAAACCGGAGTTTCTACACCCAGGACCTTGTGCAGCTTCGGCGAAGTCGTGGTGTACTGCATGTGGATCTTCTTGTCCGGGAAGATGTAGGGCGCAGCGCCGAAGGCGGCGAGCGCGGCTTCATGGAAGCCGGACAGGATCAGCTTTTTCTTGCCGGGATAGGTGTTGATATCGCCGACTGCAAAGATGCCGGGGATGTTGGTCTCGAACTTTTCCGTGTCGACTTTCAACTGGCGGCGTTCGATATCCAGGCCCCATTCGGCGATCGGGCCGAGCTTGGGCGACAGACCGAAGAAGGTCAGCAGGTAGTCCAGCGGGATGCGGCGGGTCACGCCGTCGGCGCCGGTGACTTTCACTTCGCTGAGCTTGTCGTCGCGCGATTCGAAGCCGGTGACCTGACCGACCATGAATTGCATTTCATATTCTTCGCACAGTTCCTTCATCTTCGCGACCGAAGCTGGTGCTGCGCGGAATTCTTCGCGGCGGTGAATCAGGATCACGGATTCGGCCTTGCCGACGAAGTTCAGCGCCCAGTCCAGCGCGGAGTCGCCGCCGCCGCAAATGACCAGGTTCTTGCCTTCGAACTTGCCCGGATCTCTTACGCGATAGAACAGTTGCGAATTCTCGAACTGCTCGATGCCGTCAACCTTCAGCGTGCGCGGCTGGAAAGAACCCACGCCGGCTGCGATGAAAATGGTCTTGGCGATGAACTTGGTGCCGGCCGAGGTTTCGACATTGAAGCGGCCGTCTTCGCGGCGCTCCACTACGGTGACTTCCTGGCCGAGATGGAAGGTCGGTGCGAACGGTTCGATCTGCTTGAGCAGGTTGTCCGTCAGTTCCTGGCCGGTGCACACTGGCACGGCGGGAATGTCGTAGATGGGCTTGTCCGGATACAGTTCGACGCACTGGCCGCCGACTGCGGCAAGCGAATCGATGACATGGGCCTTGATTTCCAGCAGGCCGAGTTCAAAGACCTGGAAGAGGCCTACCGGACCGGCGCCGACGATGACGGCATCGGTTTCAATGACACCGTTTCCGGATGCCGCAGAGTTCACATCAGTCTTGGTTTCCATACGACTGTCACATTCCTGTTCATGTTCATGATTGCCATGCACTCAGTGTGTCGAAACGGGCAGGTTTCGCTGAGGAGTTGCATGATGCCTGAGAACGAATCGCCTCAGGCAGGCGGGGCGAGCTTAACGCTCCAGGTATTCCATCTTTTCCTGCACGTCTTTCCATTCATCCGCTTCGGGCAATGCTCCCTTGGATTTGGTAATCGACGGCCACTTGCGGGCCAGGTCCACATTCAGCTGGATGAATTTCAGCTGGTCGGCCGGCACATCTTCTTCCGCGTAAATGGCATTGACCGGGCATTCGGCTACGCACACTGCGCAATCGATGCATTCATCCGGATCGATGGCCAGGAAATTCGGGCCTTCGCGGAAACAATCAACCGGACAAACATCGACGCAGTCGGTATAACGACAGCGGATGCAGGATTCGGTCACAACGTGTGTCATAACAGTCCTATCTTCAAATATTTCTGAACTAATGAGATGCAGGCTGGCGTGGAATCACTATGAGCCGGCAAAGAGTCGGACCAAGGGCCGCAAAACCCTGCATTTTAAGGCAAATCTTCCTCTGCTACAAACCGGACTTAGACGTTTTATGCATAAGCAAATGGTGCACTGTCATGATGAGGAGGAACGCAAGTCCTTGATGTATGGGGGTTTTGCAAGGATTTTCGATAGCCGAGGCCGAGCCGAAGAGCAGAATGACCTTTTGCTGACGAGGGTTAATAGGCCGTCAAGCCTGAAGAAGCTGCCGGGCGGGGATTCAGGCACAATGAAGTAGTTTTCGGTATGCTCACAGCTTTTCTGACTCACCTTGATTGCTACCCGCCATGAAACCTCGCATATTGATCACCCGAGCTATTTACCCCGACGTGGTGGAAAAACTGAGCCAGCACTTTGAGGTGGACGCCAATCAGCAGGACTATATTTATTCGGCGGCTGAACTTAGAGACAAGCTGCGCGACAAGGATGGCGTATTTGCCACCATCAGGGAAAAGTTCGATGCAGAGATGATTGCCGCCTGTCCCTCCCTGAAAGTCATTGCCAATATGGCGGTCGGCCACAACAACATCGACCTGAACGCCGCGACTGCCGCAGGCATCATGGTCACCAATACTCCCGACGTGCTGAACGAAGCAACCGCCGACATGGCGTGGGCGCTGCTGATGGCGACGGCACGGCGTGTGACCGAGGCGGAGCAGTATCTGCGCGCAGGCAAGTGGGAGCGCTGGTCCTATGATGGTTTTCTCGGCGCCGACGTGCATGGCGCCACCCTGGGGATAATGGGCATGGGCCGTATAGGACAGGCGATTGCACGCCGCTCCATGGGCTTCGACATGAAGGTGATTTATCACAACCGTTCGCGCCTGTCGCCGGAGAAAGAGGCTTATGCCAACCATGCGCGTTATGTGAGCCGCGACGACTTGCTGAAAGAAGCGGATCATCTGGTATTGGTGCTGCCTTATTCCGCCGACACGCATCACAGCATTCGCAAGCCGGAACTCGATTTGATGAAGCCGACGGCTATCCTGGTCAATATCGCGCGGGGTGGCATTGTCGACGATGTCGCGCTGGTGGACGCCTTGCGGGAGCAGCGCATTGCCGGCGCGGGCCTGGATGTGTTCGAGAATGAACCCGCCCTGCATCCGGGATTCCTGAGCCTGACCAATGTCGTCATGACGCCGCATATCGGCAGCGCGACCGATTCCAGCCGGCGCGGCATGGCCAATTGCGCAGCGGACAACCTGATTGCTGCCTTGCAGGGACAGCGGCCGCCGAATCTCGTCAATGCGGAAGTGGCCAGCAGCTGATTCGCTGCCTGGAACAAGGGCAGCATAAATTACCGGAAGATAAAAAAAGAGGCGACCTTGGTCGCCTCTTTCATTTGAACGCTGAAATTCTGTTCTCAACCTATCGTTTTCCGGAAACGACGGGGCAAGGCATTACACGTTCAGCAATTCCACCTCGAAAATCAGCGTCGCATTCGGCGGAATCACGCCGCCTGCGCCGTGCGCGCCGTAGCCGAGTGCTGCGGGGATGATCAGTTTGCGCGAACCGCCGACCTTCATGCCTTGCACGCCTTCATCCCAGCCCTTGATCACGTGACCTGCGCCCAGCGGAAACTGGAAGGGATCATTGCGGTCCTTGCTGGAATCGAACTTGCGGCCGGCGCTGCCATCGAGATTCTGCAACCAGCCGGTGTAATGGACCGTTACATATTTGCCGGCGACGGCTTCGTTGCCCGTGCCAACATTCGTATCTTCGTATTGGAGCCCGGAGGCGGTCGTTACTGTGCTCATGGTTTCCTCATTGGTGAAAAGTTCGCGACATTGTAGCAGGGCAGGCCGGTCCGCATGAATGCCGGGCGCGCTGCTTCATCAGGATTTCATCAAGGAATGCATGAATTTTCAGCATGCATAAACCACTTCCGGGGCAGGGCCTTATCGGCGATATACTCTTGGCTCGCTGCGAATATCCGTAGCAAAATCCGCAGCAAAATTTTTCGCCATAGCCACCAACGTAAAGCACTAGGAGAGTCATGCATTCCATCTTCGCCGCATTCGGCTGGGCTTTACTGGCGCAGCTCAGACTGAGAATGTTGTTGCTGACCTTGCTGCCTTTCCTGGTGGCGCTGGCGGTGTGGGGAGTCGGCCTGTGGCTGGGGCTGCAGCCCATGATCGACTGGATACAGGCCTGGTTCGTGCAGAACGACGGCTTTCAGACTTCCCGTAACCTGCTGGAGTGGGCAGGGTTGGATGCGCTGATGACGGTGATCGTGCCCTTGCTGGCGATGTGGCTGTTGCTGCCGCTGATGATCGTCACCGCGCTGCTGTTTGTCGGGATGCTGGCCATGCCGGTGATCACGCGTTTTGTCTCGGACAAGCATTTCCCCGCACTGGAGCGGCGCAAGGGCGGGTCTTTCGGAGGCAGCGTCGCGATCTCGCTTTCCTCCTTTCTGCTGTTTGCCCTGCTGTGGCTGCTGACCCTGCCGCTGGCGGCATTCCCGCCGCTGACCTTCATCGTGCAACCACTCTTGTGGGGATGGCTGACCTATCGCGTGATGGTCTATGACGCCTTGAGCGAGCATGCCGATCAGGAAGAGCGCAAGCAGCTGATGCGCACGCATCGCTGGCCCTTGCTGGTCATAGGCATTCTCACCGGCCTGATGGGCGCAGCGCCCACGCTGCTGTGGTTCGGCGGCGTGGTGGCAGCCGTATTGACGGTGATATTGCTGCCCTTGCTGGCCGCAGTGGCGATCTGGCTGTATATACTGGTGTTCGTATTCAGCGGCTTGTGGTTCCAGTATTATTGCCTGGGCGCATTGGCGCGGCAGCGCGGCAACGAGCAGGGGCAGCAGCCGGGCACGCTGGTCATCGGCGAAGAAAGCTCGGAAGCATCCTCGGCTTGAGAGCAGCGGCAGGAATCAGGACAGAATCAGGGAAGAGTCAGAACAGAATCAGGGAAGAGTCAGAACAGAATCAGGACATGACCGGAAAAGTCACGACGTGGTCCGCCGCGAGGCGTATGCCTATCTTTTCACCGATGGCATGGTCGTGATGCGAGGGCACCAGCGCCAGCAGGGTTTGTCCGCTGGGCAGCTTCAGGGTGTACAGGAAGTCCGCACCGCGAAAAGCCTTGCGCACGACTTCGGCCTGCAGCGGGCTGTCATCGTCGTGTATCACATCGTCCGCACGCAGCAGCACATCCACTTTCTGCGCATCCTTTTCATCGGTGGAGCACACATCGACGCCTTGCCACAGCGGCAGCGAACCCAGCTCGATGTCCACACGCTGATTGGGCAGATCGATGGTGCCCGGCGTGAATACACCCTGACCGATGAAGTCGGCGACGAAGCGACTGGCGGGGCGATGGTAAAGATCGTAAGCCTCGTCCCATTGCACAATCCGGCCTTCATGCATCACGCCGATCTGGTCGGCAATGGCAAAAGCTTCATGCTGATCATGCGTGACCAGCACTGCCGTCGTGCCGAGTTCCTTCAGGATTTCACGCACTTCGGTTGCCAGCCGTTCGCGCAGATCGATGTCGAGGTTGGAAAAAGGTTCATCCAGCAGCAGCAAGGCGGGACGTGGCGCCAGCGCGCGCGCCAGCGCCACGCGCTGTTGCTGGCCGCCCGACAGTTCATGCGGATACTTGCTGCGCTGCGTGTCGAGTCCAACCAGCTTTAACAGGCGGCTCACTGTTTTTTCCCGTTCGCCTGAGGAGCGCTTGCGCAGGCCGAAGGCAATATTGTCTTCGATCGATAGGTGCGGAAACAGCGCATAGTCCTGGAACACGACGCCGACATTGCGGGTTTCCGGGACCGCAGTAAAATCTTTCGCGCTCAGCGTTCTACCGCCCAGCGTGATGCTGCCGGCCGTCAAGGCTTCAAATCCGGCGATGGCGCGTAACACCGTGGTCTTGCCGCAGCCGGAAGGACCGAGCAGGCAACCAATTTCCCCGCTTTGTAGAGAAAACGACAATTCATGGACGATTTCATGAAATTGACGACCTAGCGCATAACCTACGCGTACTGCATCAACGGTGAGATAAGCGGAAGAATTTGCGGAAGGTATGGTGGAAACAGGCATGAGGAAGTTTTCGGGTGACAAAATAATTGCATCGCTATAATCTGCAATTGATTATAATTCGCGTTTAGCTAGCGCGTGAAGCTTTTTGCCGTATTCATGGCCGTATCGTCTTCTTCCCTTCCGTTGTCTCGTCCCTGGCAACGCCTGCACCCCTTGCTGACCGTCTCCCTGGTTATCGCATTATTGGTGGGCGTGCCCATTCTTGGCGTATTGTCCAATCTGTTCATTGGCGATCCGGCAGGCGATGCGGGCGCCGAGATTTTTTCTCATCTCTGGTCTACCGTACTTGCTGAATATGTAGGCAACAGTATTGCCATCGTGGCCATCGTGATGGTCCTGACGGCAGTAATGGGCATAGGCTGCGCCTGGCTGGTGGCTGCCTTCGAATTTCCGGGCAAGCGCCTATTCGAATGGGCGCTGATCCTGCCGCTGGCCATGCCGGCTTACGTGGTGGCGTATGCCTACACCGACTTCCTGCAATATGCCGGCCCGCTGCAGAGCGCTCTGCGTGAGATGTTCGACTGGGGCAGAGGCGATTACTGGTTCCCGGATATACGATCTTTGGAAGGCGCCGGCGTGCTGTTTGCGTTTGTGCTTTATCCGTATGTCTATCTGCTGGTGCGCAATACCTTTCTTGAGCGCAGCCCGCGCATGTGGGATGCTGCGCGCACCCTGGGCGCCGGACCCTGGACCACCTTCTTCAAGGTCAGCCTGCCGCTGGCGCGCCCTGCCGCCGTGGCAGGCATTGCGCTGGCGCTGATGGAAACCCTGGCGGATTACGGCACGGTGGCTTATTTCGGCATACCGACGCTGACCACCGGCATCTACAAATCCTGGTATGCCTTTTCCGATCGCACGGCTGCTGCGCAGATTGCCGGCGTGCTGCTGCTGACCGTCATCCTGCTGATGTATCTGGAACAGAAGAGCAGGGGGCGCGCACGTTATTATTCCATCGGCGGACAAGCGGGCGCCCGTGCGGAACGGCGCTTGTCGGGCCGACAGGCTTTCGGTGCCGTGCTGTTTTGCAGCGTGCCTGTGGTGCTGGGTTTTATCCTGCCCTTGCTGATCCTGGTTCGTTTGCTGATGCAGGAAGAAGTGCTGAACATCAGCTCGCGCTACCTTGAATGGCTGCAGAACACGGCCATACTGGGCGGCGTTACGGCGGTGTGCGCCATCGCAATCTGCCTGTTGCTGGCGTATGCGGCTAGGGTGACACGCAGCCGCGTGCAGGAAGTCTGCAACCGCATCGTGAGCATGGGTTACGCCATTCCCGGCGCAGTGATTGCTGTAGGCATCCTGATTCCCCTGTCGCGCCTTGATGCCTGGGCTTACAGCAACGGCATGAAGCTGGCGCTGACCGGCAGCGTGATTGCGCTGATCTATGCGTACCTGGTGCGTTTTCTGGCTGTGTCGTATCAGACCGTGCAAGCCGGTCTGACCAAGATTACGCCCAGCATGGATGCCAGCGCCCGCAGCCTGGGTCATGGCTGGTTATCCATGCTGTTTCGCATCCATACGCCCTTGCTCTGGCGCAGCGTGGTGACGGCAGGTTTGCTGGTGTTCGTCGATGTAGTCAAGGAATTGCCCGCAACCCTGGTCATACGCCCCTTCAATTTTGATACGCTGGCGGTGATCACCTATCAATTCGCAGCCGACGAGCGTCTGGCCGAAGCTGCCTTGCCGGCCTTTACCATCGTCCTGATCGCATTCATTCCGGTGCTGATCCTGGCCCGGACGATTGCAAAACGAGAGCGGTAATGTTTAGGTAATGTTTATTTGCCGACTTGTTTTTGCCTGCTCGAAACTTCCCTCCTTGCCATCTTCCTTTTTTCTGAGTTTCAACAAGACTTGATCTTGTCTTTTTTGAAGCTTATCCAATTTTCCGCGCCGCAAATCCCTTACCGTTGAATAACTTGTTCGCGTGTTAATGCATTTTAGAAAACAATTGAAAAAGCCACGCTAAGCCCTTCATTCTCTTGCAGCTTTTTAATATTTTGTTACACTGCAAGAACTTGTTTCAGAGCATCAAATTCGGGGGAATCGATGACCAGATCATCGTTGGGGGCACTTGCTTTTCTGTTATGCGTCGGTCTGGCGACGCCCGGCACTTCAGCCATTGCTGCTTCATCAAATACATCGCAAAAACAGACTGCTACTGCGAAAAAGGCAGGCTCGACCAAGCCTGCTGCAAAGTCAGCAGCCAATCAGAAGGCATCCGCCAAGAAAACCGTTACCAAGCAGGCTGCCAAGCCGCGTAACAGCAAGCCGCGCAAACCCGTCAAGACGGTGAAAAAGAAAGCGGCCGCTGGTGTTGCCGCCGCCGGTGCCGTGATGACCGTGGGCGATCGCGCTGGCTTAGGACGCGTGCGCGACGAGCTCGACCTGGCTTCCAATGTGGCCCTGGTCATCGATCAGCAGAGTTCCACAGTCCTGTTTGCCAAGAATTCCACGGCAGTGCTGCCGATTGCTTCTCTCACCAAGCTGATGACGGCGCTGGTGGTGGTCGAAGCCGGGCTCGACATGGATGAAGTGCTGACGATCAGCACGGATGATATCGACCGGATCAAGGGAACGGGATCGCGCCTGCACATGGGCGCCAGGCTGACCCGCGGCGACATGATGCATATCGCCCTGATGAGTTCCGAAAACCGCGCGGCATCGGCGCTGGGTCGTCATTATCCCGGCGGCCTGGGTGCCTTCGTGGCAGCAATGAACCTCAAGGCGGCAGAGCTCGGCATGATGGATAGCTACTTCGTCGAGCCCACCGGCTTGTCGAGCGAGAATGTATCGAGCGCGCGGGACTTGGCCAGGCTGGTCATGGCGGCTTACCAGTATCCGGAATTGCGGGACTACTCGACCGGCAATGAAGCGTCCGTGCTGCCCGGAAAACGTGTACTGCAATATCGCAATTCCAATATATTGGTCGGCAATCCTAAATGGGAAATCGGTTTGCAAAAAACCGGTTATATCGCCGAAGCCGGTCGTTGCCTGGTAATGCAGGCAGTCATTGAAGGGCGTCCGGTGGTCATGGTTTTCTTGGATTCCAAGGGAAAATTGTCGCGTATCGGCGATGCCGGCCGTATCCGCAAATGGCTGGAATCCACCAAGTTCTCGGTCATGAGCAGCGCGGCGCCCGGTCTGTCCGGTTAAGCAAGCCAGCCTGATCGGCATAAAAAAAGCGGAGATTTTTCTCCGCTTTTTTATTGCCGTTTTGCCGAGGCAGACTTATTTCACGGCCTGGCGGGCCGGTTCCTGCACATAACCCAGCACGGCGGAAATCTGTTCCACGGTGCCGACCAGATCTTCCAGCCATTCTTCCTGCAGGCGATCCGCCGGTGCTGAAATCGACAAACCTGCAATCAGCTTGCCGGAATCGTCGCGTATGCCGGCGGCCATGCAGCGCACGCCCATTTCCAGCTCTTCATTGTCGCGTGCATAACCCAGGCTGCGCACCCGTGCCAGTTCCTGCTCCAGCTTGGCCAGGTCGGTGATGGAGTTGCCGGTGTGGCCATTCAGCCCGGTGCGCGATGCATAAGCGCGCACGGCCTTGGCATCGTCCACCGACAGGAACAGCTTGCCGGTGGAAGTGAGATGCAAGGGTGCATGACCGCCGACCGCGCGTACCACCTGCATGCCGGAACGTTCGGAATAGGCGCGGTCGATATAGACGATTTCATCATGCTGCCGTACCGACAGATTGACCGCCTGCTGGGTGCGCTGGTGCAGCGCGCGCATGAAACCGAGCGAAGCTTCTCGCACATTCAGCCGGCTTTTGACGATATTGCCCAGTTCCAGCAGGCGCATGCCAAGACGATAAGAGCCGGAATCCGCACGCTCGACGAAACGCTTGGCCACCATGTCGTTAAGAATGCGGTGCGCGGTGGAAGGGTGCAGGCCGGTGAGGGAGGAGATGTCTTTCAGGCTGACCGGGTCGGGAAAGTCGGCCAGGGCATCCAGCAGCGTGACCATTCTTTCTATGACTTGTATCGAAGCCTTGTCGTTTTCTACTGCGGTATTCGTCTTCATTGAAATTCACTGTGCCTTGCAATGCTGGGGGTTATACCACATTGTGAAAAGGCGGGCAAAGCGGCCCGCAGGCAAAACCCGGCGCGGCATTCTTGCTTTGCATAAATCAGGCAAATCGCGATAATGCTGATCAGGTTTAAGGCAGCGGCTTCTCTTTCTGCGCGCTTCAACGCTGTCCGATATCCCGATCAGTTCCATCCAATTCCATTCTATTTTCAATCGCAGGATCTCAGCAGAAAGCATCCGACATGGCCGTCATTACCACCATTGAAGATCTGCGCCTGCTTGCGCAGAAGCGGGTTCCCCGCATGTTCTACGACTATGCCGACTCCGGTTCCTGGACCGAATCGACCTACCGCGCCAATAGTGCGGATTTCGGCCGCATCCAGTTCCGCCAGCGGGTAGCGGTCAACATGACCAATCGCAATCTCGCCACCACCATGGTGGGACAGCGGGTAGCCATGCCGATGGCGCTTGCGCCCACCGGCCTGACCGGCATGCAGCACGCGGATGGCGAAATCCTTGCCGCCCGCGCGGCAGAAAAGGCCGGTATTCCCTTTACGCTGTCGACCATGAGCATCTGCTCGATAGAAGACATCGCCGCACATACCAGTCAGCCTTTCTGGTTCCAGGTGTATTTCATGCGCGATCGCGATTTCATGCGGCGCCTGGTGCAGCGCGCCAGGGCGGCGCAGTGTTCGGCGCTGGTATTGACGCTGGATTTGCAGATACTGGGGCAGCGGCACAAGGACATCATCAACGGCTTGTCTGCGCCGCCCAAGCCCACGCTACGAAACATCCTTAACCTGATGACCAAGCCGCGCTGGTGTCTCGGCATGATGCAGACCCGGCGTCGCGGCTTCGGCAATATCGTCGGCCATGCGAGCAATGTGTCTGATCTGTCTTCGCTGTCATCCTGGATCGCGGAACAGTTCGATCCGGCGCTGTCCTGGGACGATGTGAAATGGTTGCGCGACAACTGGGAAGGCAAGCTGATCATCAAGGGCATCATGGATGTGGAAGATGCGTATCTCGCTGCAAAAAGCGGTGCCGATGCGATCGTCGTGTCCAACCACGGCGGCCGCCAGCTCGACGGCGCCCAGTCCGCCATCACGGCCTTGCCGGCGATTGTCGAAGCGGTGGGCGATCAGATCGAAATCCACCTGGACAGCGGCATACGTTCCGGCCAGGATATTCTCAAGGCGCTGGCGCTGGGCGCGCGCAGCACTTATATCGGCCGCGCCTTTCTGTACGGGCTGGGCGCGATGGGCGAGGCGGGCGTGGCGCGCTGCATCGACATCCTGCGGAAGGAACTCGATGTCACGCTGGCGCTGTGCGGTCAGAACGATGTGACCAAGGTCGACAAGCGCATACTGCTGCCCGGCAGTTACTGAGTCGGGCGAGTGCTTATCAAGCTTGCGTTTTGGCGAGCTCTGAAAAACGGCAGACTTTTCAGTCTGCCGTTTTTTTAAGCAGGCAAGTAGAGGGACTTTACTCCGGACCTTGCTTCAGATTGCGCAATGCCGCAGCGCACTCCCTGACCAGCATGGGGCCGCGGTAAATCAGACCGGTATAGACCTGCACCAGCGATGCGCCGGCCTGCATCTTGGCCTTGGCGTCGCTGCCTGACAGGATGCCGCCCACGCCGATGATGGGAATGGCATCGCCCAGTTCTGCGTGCAGCGCGCGGATGACGGCATTCGATTTTTCAAACACCGGTGTGCCGGACAGTCCGCCGGTTTCTTCTGCATGCGGCAAGCCTTGCACCGCTTCGCGCGACAGCGTGGTATTGGTGGCGATCACGCCATCCATCTTGTGCCGCAGCAGCGCGTCGGCAATATTCTTGATCTGCTCATCGTCGATGTCGGGCGCGATCTTCAGCACTACCGGCACATAACGCTTGTGCTTGTCGGCAAGGCGCTGCTGCGCTGCCTTCAACTGGGCCAGCAAGTCGTCCAGCTCGGAAGCGCCCTGCAGTTGCCGCAGGTTCTTGGTGTTGGGCGAGGAGACATTGACCGTCACATAGCTGGCATACGGATAAACCTTTTCCAGGCAATGCAGATAATCGTCGGCCGCGCGCTCTATCGGCGTGTCGGCATTTTTGCCGATGTTGAGCCCGAGGATGCCATTCTTTTCCTGGAAGAAGCGCGACGACTGCACATTTTCGACAAAGGCATCCACACCCTGGTTGTTAAATCCGAGGCGGTTGATGATGGCATCGGCTTTCGGCAGCCGGAACATGCGCGGCTTGGGATTGCCGGGCTGACCGCGCGGCGTGACCGTGCCGATTTCGATGAAGCCGAAACCCAGCGCCGCCAGGCCGTCGATATAGCTGCCATCCTTGTCGAGTCCGGCGGCCAGGCCGACCGGGTTGGGAAAGTGCAGGCCCATCACGGTGCGGGGGTCGGGCAGGGGCTTTTCCAGGGCATTGGTCAAGCCCAGGCTGGCGGCACGTTTGAGTGCAGGCAAGGTCAGCTTGTGCGCGGTTTCTGCGTCCAGCGCAAACAGCAGCGAACGGGCAAATGGATAAATCAATTGATCGGGCACGGTAAGTAGGCAAGCAAGAGTTGTGGGAGCGCCGCAGGTTGCAGCGGCGGCAATTGTGCGGATGCTATTTTACCGTCAGATCAGCGCCTGTCCCTACTTTGAAGAAGGGAGTCTAGAATCCGTGATCAGCCCAGCGGCGTCCAGTTACCTTTGCGCAGCACTTCGATAGGGCGGAAGTTGATCTTGTATGCCATCTTGCTGCTCTGTTCTATCCAGTAACCCAGATAGACGTAAGGCATGCCCATCTCCTGCGCTTGCTCGATTTGCCAAAGTACGTTGTAGGTGCCCAGCGAGGCGCCGGGCAGGTCGGGTTCGTAAAAGGTGTACACCGAAGACAGGCCGTCATCCAGCACATCGATGATGCTGACCATGCGCAGCAGGCCATCCGGTTCGCGGAATTCCACCAGGCGCGTATTGACCTTGCTCTGCAGCAGAAACTGGGCGTACTGTTCGCGGCTGTCCTGGTCCATGCCGCCGCCTGCGTGACGGCTGGTCTGATAGCGCAAATACATCTCGTAATGCTCGGGCACATAGGCGAGCTTGGTGACACAGGTAGTCAGATTGCCGTGCTTTTGCCGGGCGCGCCGCTGGCTGCGAGTGGGAACGAAGTGCTCGACCGCCACGCGCACCGGCGTGCAGGCCTGGCAGCCGTCGCAATGAGGGCGGTAAGTGAAAATGCCGCTGCGCCGAAAGCCATTCTTGACGAGCTCAGAGTAAACGTGAGCATTGATCAGGTGAGATGGGGTGGCGACCTGAGAGCGGGCTTGCCGCTTTTCAAGATAACTGCAGGGATAGGGCGCGGTTGCGTAAAACTGCAAAGTTGAAAAAGGCAGATCCTTAAGATGCGTCATATCCGTCTTCACTGAAAAAGAGGGGCCAATACACTCTACACTGGGCGCCGCGGCATCGGCAAAGCTTTTTTAGAAAAGCGCAGGGACTTGCCATGTCTCAATAGCGGCCTGTTCGGTCGCGCTCTGCAAGTGCCGGATGAATTCTCCGCGTGGAATAGGAAAGGCGCCCAGGGATGCCAGGTGTTCCGTTTCCTGCTGGCAGTCGATCATGCTTACTCCCTGACTGCTTAAAAAATGCACGAGGTAAGCCAGGGCTATCTTGGAGGCATCGGTTTCTCTCGCAAACATGGATTCGCCGTAAAACATGCGCCCGATGGCCATTCCGTAAGCGCCGCCCACCAGCTCTTCACGATGCCAGAGTTCAATGCAATGCGCGTAACCCTCGCGATGCAGCGCGCAGTAACCGCGAATGATGTCTTCCGAAATCCAGGTGACAGCCGCGTCGCGTCGCGGTGCTGCGCAAGCGCGCATGACTTGCTCGAAGGCGGTGTCGAAACGTACCTGCCATTCACCGCCTTCATTCATACTGCGCTGCACCTTGCGCAGTTTCTTCTTCAGGCTGTGCGAGATCATGAAGCGATCGGTGAAAAGCACCATGCGTGGATCGGTGCTCCACCACAGTATGGGCTCGCCTTCCGAGAACCAGGGAAAAATGCCGCGCCGGTATGCCTGCAGCAAGCGCTGAGGCGACAGATCGCCGCCTGCCGCCAGCAATCCGGGCGCGCCTTCCGCTTCGGTAAGGGCAGTGCTCACATCAGGAAACGGCGTGTCCGCATCAAGCCAGGGAATCAGCACGGCTATTTATGCTTTCCGAGAAGAGAAAATGCCTGGATGCCGGCATGCTTCCTTGTGCCGATACCTGACAAGGAAGCATGAAAAGGCGAGCGATCCTGTTTCCATTTTCAAGCTTGCGCTGCCGGATTGTCGTTGAGGTTTTCCTCGGTCTTCATGGGTTTGTACAAGTCCAGGGTATGAAACCCGAAATGCCCGCCTTCCCGCACCTTCTTCAAATCCTCAAAGAAAAGGCGCAAGGTATGCGCCACGGTAGGAAAGGCAATGTCATCCCAGGGAATTTCCTGCTCGGAGTACATGGCGACATCCAGGCTTTCTATACCGGCCGCATACTCCAGATCGAGCAGCGTAGCCAGGTAGAACAGATGCACCTGGTGTACATGCGGCACGTTCAGCAGGGAAAACAGTTTTTCTATCTTGATGTGAGCGCCTGCTTCCTCATCCGTTTCCCGTGCGGCTGCATCGGCAGTGGTCTCATTGTTTTCCATGAAGCCGGCCGGCAAGGTCCAGTAACCGCGGCGCGGTTCGATGGCGCGCTTGCACAATAATATCCGGGTCTCGCCGTGAAGCTCCCAGACCGGAATCGAACCCACCACCACCTTCGGATTCTGATAATGGATGGTGCCGCATTCCTTGCAGACATAACGCGGCCGATTATCAAAAGGCGGGACGGTCAGGCTAACTGGCTGGGCACATTCAGAGCAAAATTTCATAGTCGGGAGACGCAGTCACGCAGAAGTTAGGACGAGCTTGAACACGCTGCTGCGTCGGAATAGTTGAAAGAGAGTGCAAGTGATGCGGCAAGTTTATCATCGCACAGCCCATGACTGTATTTGCATTATCCGGCGATCCTGTGTATAGTTCACTTCTTCAGACGCGGGGTGGAGCAGTCTGGCAGCTCGTCGGGCTCATAACCCGAAGGTCGTAGGTTCAAATCCTGCCCCCGCAACCAGGAATATCAAAAAAGCGCCAGCTCGACTGGCGCTTTTTATTTCTGCAGCCATTTTCCCTCCCGGCTCCATTCTCTTCCGCGCATTTCTCTTCTGCGCATTCCGGTCTTCCTATTTCAGTCATAAGCACGCAAGATTTCTCTAGCGCTATTCTTGGGCGACAGTCTGAAATCAATGTCATGTTCTCGATCCATTCCCGAAGAGCGTAACCGTATCCTGCTGATTTGCATGCTTGCCTTTCAATCTTGGCATACTCAGCACGCCGATAGATACGGTTTCCGCTCTCAGCGCAGCACAACATTCGCGGTCGTATTTCCTTCTTCTGCCTCTGCCTAACGGCCTTCCTTCCTGATTACCTGTTTCGTCCCTGATGTCTCGGACATCCTGCCCTTGCGTCGCTTTCCACGCTGGCGTACCCGCCATTGCCGTTTCATGGCGCCTGCAATCCGGCTGGTCATGCGGCTACGCTGTATCGACAGGCTGCCGCAAGGTTTTACTTAAGAAAGAGCGAGGCGGGGCAGAAAGGCTGCCAGAAAAATTTTTCAATTAGGTAATTGTCAACCGGGAAAAATTGTATCAGAATGCGAACGATAATAATTATCGTTAACGTTATTCTTAGCGTTAACATTCTCAATTGAAATTCCGCTAAGTGTCCGGCTCCGGTTTCCAGCTGTCGGTAAATGCGCGGCTTTCATTTTTCCTACAGGGAGCTCGTCATGAAGATCCGCAAGCGCGGGTGGTCCGTTGCTGCAGTGCTGAGCCTGCCGCCGCTACTTTTTTCTCAAGCCGTTTATGCACAGGCTGTGCAGAGTTCGGGGAGTTCGATGCTGGATACGGTGGTTGTCACCGCCAGCCGGGTAGAGCAGGAGGCCGCCGATGTGCCGGCAACCATTACCGCGATTTCAGCTGAGCAGATCGATCGGGAAATGCCGAATGATTTGCAGGATTTGATGCGCTACGAAGCGGGCGTTTCGGTGCGGGTGCAGCCCAACCGTGCTTCAGCCGTCTTCTTGTCCACCGGGCGTGGCGGTAATGAAGGCATCAATATCCGGGGCCTGGAAGGCGACCAGGTGCGCTTGCAGGTGGACGGTGTGCGTCTGCCTTCGATTTACAATTCCGGTCCGTATACCGCAGGCCGCGGCAACTATATCGACCCGGAAGCCTTCAAGCGCGTCGAAATCCTGCGCGGTTCGGCCTCAACGCAGTTCGGCAGCGACGGCCTGGCCGGTGCAGTCAGTTTCATGACCAAGGATCCGAGCGATTTGCTGACGCTGGGGAAATCCACCCAGTTCGGCATCAAGACCGGTTATCACTCGATCGACGACAGCTGGGTGCTGGTTCCCAGTTTTGCCGCCAAGGGCGAGCAATGGGAAGGCATGGTCCTGATCAGCTCCAAGCGCGGGCATGAAACTGAAACCGGTGGCGATAATGATGCAGCGAACCAGACACGCACGACGGCGAATCCTGCCGATACCCAATCCGATTACGTGCTCGCCAAACTGGTGTTCAAGCCGGACACTCGCCATCGCTTCAAGTTGAGCGCGGAAAGTCTGGAGCGTGAAAACGAATCGGAAATTCTGAGCTTCTTCGGCAATCCTTCTGCTGCAGCGGGATTGAATGATGTCGATGTCAGGGAAGACATCAGCCGCAAAATGGTGAAGCTCGATTACAACTACCTGGATGCGGACAATTCCTGGTTCCAGGCGGCGCATGCCAATCTCTATCACCAGAGAACCGATAACCAGCAGTACGGTTTCGAAGCCCGTACCTCGGCGACCGGATGGAACACCCGCTATCGCGACACCTTGTACGCGGAAAATGTGACCGGCGGCAGCTTCCAGATGGAAAGCAATTTCGGCAAGGATGTCACGCATCGCATGGTGTATGGCGTCGATGCTTCCTGGACGGATATTGAGTCGCTGAAGGATGGCGCAAACATACGCGATGGAGTTCCTATTGTTGGTACTGGCTCCTTTGCAGTGAACAAGAGCTTCCCCGATACCGAGTATCGTTTGCTGGGCGCCTTTATCCAGGATGAAATCAGCATTGGCAATCTCGCCATCATTCCCGGTCTGCGCCTGGATAGCTTCAAGCTGACGCCGAAACCGGATGCGCTGTACACGGACAATAACAGTGCGCCGGTCGCCACCCTGTCCGACGAAGAGCTGTCGCCAAAACTGGGCGCCGTGTGGAAGCTGTCGCCGATGGTGAACCTGTTCGCACAATACTCGCACGGCTTCCGGGCGCCGGCTCCGTCGCAGGTGAATGGCGGCGTGACCAATATGACGGCGACCAATCCGTACACCTCGATTGGCAACCCGAACCTGAAGCCCGAGACTTCCGATTCGTTTGAGCTGGGCTGGCGCGGCCGCACCGATGCGCTGAGCTACAGTGCCAGCGTATTCCATGGCAAATACAAGAATTTCATCGCCAGCAATGTACGTGTCGGCGGCAGTGGTACTGCGGTTGATCCTACTGTGTATCAGTCCGTCAACCTGTCAGACGTAAAAATTCGTGGTTTCGAACTGCGCGGAGAGTGGAAGTTCATGCCGCAGTGGGTCGCCATTGCCAGCTATGCGCATGCGAAGGGCGATCAAACCAGGGAAGGTGTTTCCACGCCGGTGGATACCATCGATCCTGACAAGCTGATCATGGGAGTTCGTTACAGCGGCGAACGCCTGGGAACGCAGGCGATCTTGACTGCCGTAGAACGCAAGAAGCGCAGCCCGCATCCTGCAACGTCCTTCACGCCGGGCGGTTACAGCGTGGTGGATCTGACTGCCTGGTACAAGCTGAGCCGCAATGCCTCCGTGAATGTCGGCCTGTTCAACCTGTTCGACAAGAAGTATTTCCAATGGGCGGACGTGCGCGGACTATCGGCAACCACTATGGGACTGGATTCCTACAGCCAGGCCGGCCGCAACTTTGCCGTCAGCATGAACTACCAGTTCTGATCCGTTTCAGCGTAGCAAGGACAACATCATGAAAGCCATTTGGCAAAATTTTTTCCGGCGAGTTGCCCAGCGTAACCGAGGACGATGGGGAATGCCCGGAGCGGCCTGGCTGCATGGTGTTGTCCTGGTGCTGGCGGGACTGCTAAGTCTCGGCGCTCAGGCAACATCGGTCTTAGTGGTGACCAGCAGCCCGGTCGCCCCCGGCAAGTTCCGCATGCTGGAGGAAGTGGCGGCGCCCTATGAGGTGAAGATAGAAGCGCGTTATGCGGAAAAGCTGCCCACGGAAGTGGATGGCGGTTTGTTCGCGGGGTATGACATCGTGCTGTTCGATACGCCGCGCGACCACATCCGGGATTCGATACAGGCGCGGCTTGCAAAAGCCTTGCCCGACCTGGAAGTGCCATCGCTGTGGCTGCACACCAGCGCTCCGGCATGGAACGGCTTGCCGGATGAATTGGCCAAGCGGCTGCACAGCTATTACATCAACGGCAGCAAGACCAATTACCAGCGTTTCTTCGAATCGCTGGCAGCTTACCGTAGCGGCCGCGACTGGAAGGCAGTGGCTGCGCCTATCGTATTTCCCAAGTCGGCGATCTATCACCCGGATGCGCCGGCCATCGTTTTCAATAGCACGGAAGAATATTTCGCATGGAAGAAGGTTGATTTGGCCAAGCGTCCGCCCGTGATCGCGATCGCCATGCATCAGCAATACGTGAGCGCCGATCAGACCGCTTTCATCGACGACATGATTGCCCGCATCGAAGCGGGCGGCGCGGTGCCGCTGGTGTTTTACAGCCCGGTGATGGATGCCGATGCGATGACATCGATGATGGCGCCGCATGGCAAGCCGATTGCCAATGTGCTGATCAACACGCAAATCATGCTGAACCCGGAAGGGCGCAAGAAAGAGTTTGAAGCGCTGGGCGTGCCGGTGCTGCAGGCCATGCCTTACCGCAAGGGCGATGCCGCCGCCTGGGAGGCTGACCCCCATGGCGTCGCGCTGATGGATGTGCCGTTCTACCTGGCGCAGGCCGAATATGCCGGCGTCACCGACATCATGATTGCGGCGGCCACGGACGCCAAGACCGACCAGGTGGTGCCGATCGCACCGCAATCTGCCTCGGTAATCAACAAGGCGTTGCGCCTGGCCGAGCTCAAGACCAAGGCACCGGCCGACAAAAAAGTCGCGATCATGTTCTGGAACTATCCGCCGGGAGAAAAGAACCTCGGCGCATCCTTCATGAATTTGCCCAAGAGCCTGGATGCGACGCTGGCGGCGATGCGGGAATCCGGTTATGCAACCAGCACGCCGGGCGATGCAGAAATTGTCACGGCGCTGCAGCGCATGCTCGCGCCGAGTTACCGCGCGCCGGACGACAATCGCGAACTGAACAAGCTGATCGAAGACGACCTGGCCGCGCTGATGCCGGTCAGCACTTATCGCGCCTGGATGGATTCCCTGCCGCCGGCGGTCAAACAGCGCCTGCTGAAAGACTGGGGCGATCCGGCCAAGTCCACGATGGTGGTGCGCCGCCAGGGCAAGGATTATTTTGCGATTCCGCGACTGAAGCTGGGCAATGTGATCATCCTGCCGCAAGCCGGTCGCGGCGAGCGCGACGAAGACAAGGAGAAGGCGCTGTATCACTCCAGCGTCGCCTCGCCGCCGCCTTTCTATCTGGCGAGCTACCTGTGGCTGCGCCAGGAATTCGGCGCCGATGCGCTGGTGCATTACGGCACCCACGGCACCCAGGAGTGGCTGCCGGGCAAGGAGCGCGGTCTGTCGGTGTACGACTATCCGTTGCTGGCGCTGGGCGATGTGCCGGTGATTTATCCGTATATCGTCGATAACGTCGGCGAAGCGCTGCAGACCAAGCGCCGCGGCCGCGCCGTGACGCTGTCGCACCAGACGCCGCCGTTCGCGCCGGCCGGATTGCATGAAACGCTGACGCGCATCCACGATTTGCTGCATGACTGGATGGGCCAGGACGAGGGTGCGGTCAAGCAGAAGATCGCCGAGGAATTGCTGCAGCATGTACGCAAGGAACGCATAGACAAGGACATGAACTGGGACGAGCGCCTCGTCGCAGCTGACTTCCCTGGTTTCATCATCGCGCTGCACGATCATCTGCATGAAGTGGCGGAAGCGGTGCAGCCTATGGGCCTGCATACCTTCGGCCGCGGCTCCGATGAGAAGTGGCGCCTGGGCACGGTCATGATGATGCTGGGGCGCGACTTCTGGGAAGCGTCGGCCGCGCCCGGCGAAGAAGCCGATGAGGCGCTGGTGGCCGATTATGAAAAGCTGACCGAGACTGCGCCGTATCGCCTGCTCAAGCTCCACATCGTTGACGGCGAGTCGCTTGACGGCTTGTCTCAGCCCTTGCGCGAAGCGATGGAGAAGGGCAAGCGCTGGTACGCGGACCTGGGCGCAGCCGGTGAAATGCGCGGTTTGCTGGCCGCGCTGGAAGGCCGCTACATTCCGACTTCCTATGGCGGCGATCCGATCAAGAATCCGGATTCGCTGCCGACCGGGCGCAACCTGTATCCGTTCGATCCTTCGCGCATTCCGACCAGGGCTGCCTGGGAAGCGGGCAAGGAAGCGATGGAGCAACTGATCGCTGCCCACGTGGAGAATTCAGGCCGCGCGCCCAAGAAACTGACCTTCTCTTTATGGTCGGTGGAAACCATGCGTCACCAGGGCATGCTGGAAGCACAGGCGCTGTGGGGCATGGGCGTGGAGCCGGTATGGGATCAGGGCGGGCGCGTGACCGATGTGAAGCTGGTGCCGCGCGAGCAACTGGGACGTCCGCGTGTCGATATCGTGCTGTCGGCAACCGGCCTGTACCGCGACCATTTTCCCAACGCGATGAAGCTGCTGGCCAAGGCGGCCAAGCTGGCGTCGGAAGCAGACGAGCGCGATAACCCGGTGGCTGCGAATGCGCGCGAGATCACCGCGCAATTGCTGAAGCAGGGCTGGTCGCAGCAGGCCGCCGCCAATGCAGGCAAGACTCGCATCTTCGCATCGGAGTCGGGCAAGTACGGCACCGGCCTGGATGACGCGGCGCTGGCCACCGATACCTGGGACAGCAAGGCCGAAGGCGATCGCAAGCTGGCGCAGCTTTACATGTCGCGCATGCAGTACGCGTATGGGCCGGACGAAGATGACTGGGGCAAGAGTGCTCAGGAACTGGGCAACGGCAAGCCGGGCAACCTGTATGCCAGTCACCTTAAAGGCACGGAGGGCGCAGTGCTGTCGCGCACGTCCAATCTGTACGGCATGCTGACCACCGACGATCCCTTTCAGTACCTCGGTGGTATCGGACTGGCAGTGCGTGAGCTCGACGGCAAGGCGCCTGAGCTTTACATCTCCAATCTGCGCGGCAGCGGCTCCGGCAAGGTGGAAGGCGCTGCGCAATTCCTGGCCAAGGAACTGGCCAGCCGCAATTTCCATCCCGGTTACATCAAGGGCCTGATGGCGGAGGGTTATGCCGGGACCTTGCAGGTGCTCGACAGCATGAACAACTTCGCCGGCTGGACTTCGGTGGCGCGCGAAATCGTGCGCGACGACCAGTGGCAGGAATTCGCCGATGTCTATGTGCGCGACAAGCACGATCTTGGGCTGAAGGAGTGGTTCGAGCGCGAGAATCCGCATGCGCTGGCGCAGACCATAGAACGAATGCTGGAAGCGGCGCGCCATGGTTACTGGCAGGCCGATGAAGCAACCGTGAAGGAACTCAAGGATCGTTATCGCGAACTGGCGCAGCAGTATGACGTGCGCACCGATAATGCCAAGCTGGAAGCTTTTGTCGGCATGGATGGTTTCGGGCTGGATGCCGCAGCGCCTGCGCCAGCAGCGCAGCAGGCAGCAACAGTTCAGCAGCCTGCGCCGCCGCAAGCGCCGCAGCAGCAGGAAGTCTCCGAGCCGCAACTGGAAAACGTGACCGGCATGAAGCTGGAACAGGTGCAGCAGGAAATCGTCGATACCCTCAGTGCACTGCTGATGATCTCGCTGGCAGTCCTGATGTTATTCCCCCTGATCGGCGCCTGGCGCCAATGGAGAAAAACCGCATGAAAATTAAATCCCTATCCTTCGGTCTGTTGATGCTGGCGGGCAGCCTGGGCATGCAGGCTGCTGCGCAGACCGCGCATCCCCTGGATGGCCGCATCTGGGATACCCGCAGCAAGAGCTTTGTTACGGCGGATGCCGTTTATGATCAGGCTGCGTCCAGCAATCATGTGCTGCTGGGTGAAAAGCATGACAGCGAAATTCATCACCAGTTGCAACTGCAAGCCTTGCAGGCGCTGGATGCAAGAGGCGTTCGCCCGACGCTGGCACTGGAACAGTTCGACAGCGAGCATCAGGCGGCGCTGACGGCTGCGCAAAAAACTGGCACCAGCGATGCGGAAAAACTGGCCGATGCCGGTCAGCTCAATCGCAAGGGCTGGCGCTGGCCGATGTACAAGGATCTGATCGGCTATGCAGCAGAAAAGAACTGGCCGCTGGCGGCTGCCAACCTGTCGCGCGCCGAAGGCCGGGATATCGCGATGGGCAAGATCGTGCCGCAATTGCCTGCAGCCGATGTTGCGCAGATAGCAGCCATGGAGGATGAGATCGTGCAGGGACACTGCGGCCAGCGTCCGCCGCAGGACAGGCTTGCCGCCATCGTCAATGCGCAGCGCGCGCGTGACCAGCGCATGGCTGAAGCGCTGGCAGCCAGCAAGGCGCCGACCGTGCTGATCGCCGGCGCCGGCCACGTGCGGCGTGACCGCGCCGTGCCGCGTTATCTGAAAGATGGCGACAAGGCGCTCGCGATTGCCTATGTCGAAACCCGGGAAGGCAAGACCTCACCCGATGATTACGATGCAGCAGGTTTCGACCTGCTGTGGTTCACCGCCGCCACGCCACGTGGCAATCCCTGCGCCCAGCCCATCGCCGGTTCGGTCGCTGCTCCCTCTTCGCAATCCAAGGAAAAATAATGATCGAGTCGTCTGCTATTGAACTGTTGATGTACCAGGTCGGCCAGCTTTTCATGCTGCCGGTGCTGATACTGGTCGCCGCGATGTTTGCGTACTCGCTGTATGCGCTGGGCGGCTTTGTCGTGCAGTTGCTGCAACGTCGCCATCGCGGCGAAAAGCTGGGCGGCTATCCGCTGCTGCAGTATGCCGGCAAGCATGAGAATGTATCGCTGGATGAACTCGACCTGGTTGCGCACAAGCTGCTGGAACCTTCGCGCATTGCCAGCCGGGTTGCACCCATGCTGGGCCTGATCGGCACCATGATCCCCATGGGGCCGGCGCTTAAATCGCTGACCGACGGCAACTTGGGGCAGGTGTCGGGCAATCTGACGGTAGCGTTCTCGGTGGTGATCATCGCGCTGATCGCAGCCAGCATTACCTACTGGATTTCCAATGTGCAGCGCTGCTGGCTAGCCGAAGAATTGCTGCAGATCCAGAAGGAGAGAGCGGTATGAGCATCAAGCTGCTGCACGAACCCGAGAACGACGATCCGATACTCTCGGTCGTCAACATCATCGACATCTTCCTCGTCATCATCGCCGCCTTGCTGATCACGGTTGCGCAGAATCCGCTGCTCAATGCCTTCAGTCAGCAGGATGTAACCATCATTACCGATCCGGGCAAGCCCAACATGGAAATGATCGTGAAGAAAGGGGAAAAGATCGAACACTACAAGTCCAGCGGCGCCATAGGCCAGGGCGAGGGTGCCAAGGCCGGCACGGCCTACCGCATGAAGGATGGTTCCATCGTGTATGTGCCTGAGGCGCCTTGAAGGAAGGGACAGAACGATGCGGGAGCAAACATCAGCCACTCCCTGTTCCGCAAATCCGTTTCGATAAAGCAGATAAGGTAGAAGCACAAAGCGCCGGCGAGCCCGGCGCTTTTTTCTATTGCGGTCCTGTTCCGATACGCGGTCGCGATAGAAAAATTTCTTGTGCGATAAGTAACTTTAAATCTGAAGATCAGCGGGCTTGAGCGGCGCCTTCCATTTTTTCAGAGGCCGCGGGCAATCCGCGCTTTTAGCAGGTGGGCTGCTTGTCGAAAGATGTGCGGATATGAAACTCCTGCCTTGCGCATACCGTGCAGCGGGGCGGCAACACACTTTCTCCCGATAGATCTTGCCGATACTTGAGATTCATCGCGCCCTGTGTATAATGCGCCCTCAACGGGGAAGGGAAGATTGCGGCTTTTGTGGCGCTTCCGTCCTGTTTCCCGGCAAGTCTTATTGTCTTAGCCTCTCGTTCCCATAACACCACCTATAAAGCGGACGCAGAGATGGCAACGTCTACAGGTACGTTGCTCCTGATGCCATCGGTATGCGGGCATCAGTCCCTGATTAAGCCCTGCTGAATTGCAAACAAGTAAGCCATATACATAGACACATGGATACTATTGAGGCGAAGAAAGTCCTCGAAACGGCGCTGTTATGCGCCCATGAGCCCTTGTCCCTGCAGGATATGAAAAAGCTGTTCATAGCCGAGGGAACCGACGCGGAAGCGGTCGATATCGAAACCATCAAAACCTTGCTGGAAGAATTGCGTCAGGATTGGACCGGCAAAGGCATCGAGGTGGTCAAGCTTTCTACCGGCTGGCGTTTTCAGAGTCGACCTGAAATGAAGGTTTACCTGGACCGGCTCAATCCGGAAAAACCGCAGCGTTACACCCGCGCCACGCTGGAAACCCTGGCCATCATTGCTTACCGGCAGCCGGTGACCCGTGGCGATATCGAAGATATACGCGGCGTCACAGTGAACTCTCAAACCATCAAGATGCTCGAAGATCGAGGATGGATCGAGGCTGTCGGTCATCGCGACGTGCCGGGCAGACCGGCGCTGTTTGCCACGACCAAGCAGTTTCTTGATGACTTGGGCCTGAATTCCCTGAGCCAGTTGCCGGCCTTGCAGCAAACCGGGCAGGATGATTTGCAGGCGGGGATGCTGGCTACTGCACTGGAGGAAGCCGGGCTTCCGTTACAGCAGCAGCCCGATTCCGGGCCGGAAGCCGATGACGCTGGCGACGCCGGCAATGAAAACGATCCGGCGACGCAGGATGAAGCGGCGCCTGAAGATGATAACAAAGAGACAAATGCACCTGCGCTGGCAGGCGAAACCGATAACGAATCCGATTTTCTCGAGGCGACCGTCTCTTCATCAGCCGAAGCTGCGCTGATTGAGCCCGATGTCGCGCTGCATGAGCATCCTGAAGAAATGAATCCTGAGGATGCCGATTCGAACCAAGATACACACAAACCGAACAATGACTCTTCCTCCCAATGATGCGCCGCTGAGCGCCCCCGCAACCGCAGATTTCGAGCACGATAAAGGCGACGGCGCCACGGCTGCTCCCGATAATGGCGGCGACAAGACCAAACCCGCCAAGCGCGGCGTGCGAGGTCCGCGTGCCCTGCGCCGCAACCGGATTGCCGCGCGCGCTGCCGAGAATCAGTCAGGCGACGCCGCTCAGGCCGACAATGAATCCGCTTCCGAGAATGGCGCGGAGAAAAAGCGCGGTCGTCGCGTGAAACCGGAAGCGGAGCAGCCATCGACGCTTGCTCCTGCGGAAGATGGCTCAGTTGCTGCTTCGGCAACTGACTCGCCGCCTGCGGGCAGGGCGAACCAGGATGCACGCTCGCCGCGCAACGGCAAGACCAAGGGGAAAGTGGGCACCGGCAAGAGCCGCCCGCAGTCTTCGAATGGTCACCCTTCGGCGCGTGCGAAAGGCGCGGCATCGGACGATGTGTTTTCTTTCGTGACTTCCGAAGCCTATGACAAAGAGGTGCCGGAAGGTGACAAGGGCAGGCCCCATGCAAAGGCCAAGCCGGTACGTCGCGATCTGACGGCCGACGATGACGCGCCCAAGCTGCACAAGGTGCTGGCCGATGCCGGACTGGGGTCCCGTCGGGACATGGAAGAGCTGATCATTGCCGGACGCGTATCCGTGAATGGCGAGCCGGCCCATATCGGGCAGCGCATCCTGCCGGCCGACATGGTTCGCATCAATGGCAAGTTGCTGCAACGTAAAGTCAGCACCAAGCCGCCGCGCGTGCTGGTGTATCACAAGCCGGCCGGTGAAATTGTCAGCCATAGCGATCCGGAAGGCCGCACTTCCGTGTTCGAGAATTTGCCGCCGATGAAAACCGGCAGGTGGCTGGCGGTGGGTCGGTTGGATTTCAATACCGAAGGCCTGCTGCTGTTTACGACCTCGGGCGATCTGGCCAACCGGCTGATGCATCCCCGTTACGGCATCGAGCGTGAATACGCGGTGCGCACCCTGGGCGAGCTGGAAGAGGGCATGCGGCAGAAACTGCTCAGCGGCGTGGAGCTGGAAGATGGTCCGGCGCAATTTTCCCGGATTGCAGACGGCGGCGGCGATGGCGTCAACAAGTGGTATCGCGTGATCATAGGCGAAGGCCGCAACCGCGAAGTGCGCCGCATGTTCGAAGCGGTCGGCCTGACGGTGTCGCGCCTGATCCGTACCCGCTACGGCATGCTGACCCTGCCTTCCACCCTGAGACGGGGCCGTTGGGAGGAAATGGATGAGCATGCGGTACGCGATTTGCTGAAATTGTGCGGACTGGAAAAAACCGGCCCCGCCGGCAAGAGCGGTGGCGGCGCCAATGCCAATGCCCGTCCGGTCAACGGCAATCGTCTTGGCAGCGATAATCGTAACGGCAACAGTAATGCCTATGACAACGGTCAGCGCAACGGCCGCAATGGCAAGCCGCAAGGTCGCAGTCAGGGACAAGGACAAGGTCAGAGCCAGGGGCGCTCGCGTCAGCCCGATCCGTTGCAGACTGCTCTGGGATTTGCCGGCATGACACAGCCGCGCCAGAGGTCGGGACTGGGCGGACGTGGTGGAGTAGGTGCGGGAGCCGGAGCAGGCCGTCCGGCCGGCGCCCGCCGCCGCCCGCGCGGCTAGGCTGTCGCCAGCAAAAGGTCAAAAAGGTCCAAAAGGCAGGCATCCTGAGTGGGGTGCCTGCCGTTGTGGCGTGAATCGCCATTGCGACCAAGGCCGTTATGAATTATAATTCTGCAGCTAATAAAGTCGGCCCCACCAGACCTTCCGTGGAAGCAGCGCAGGCGACTTGATTATAAAAAGATGGGCAGATGCCCATTTTTTTTTTCTTAAACGTTTTGTAGCCGGGGAATCGCGCCACTAATCGGGCGATTTTCTGTGTGAATGGAGAGCAGCCTTGCCCTTGCTGGAATTGATGGAGAAAACTGTTGCGGGCCTTGGATATGAGCTGGTGGATTTCCAGCCGGGTGCGCGCGGTTTGATCACGGTGTTTATCGATTTTCCGCCGCAAGAGGGCGAGCAGCCGACGATCACGGTCGAGGATTGCGAAAAGGTCACGCACCAGTTGCTGCATGTGCTGACGGTGGAAAACGCGGCATTCGAGCGTCTGGAAGTATCGTCGCCGGGCCTGGATCGGCCCCTGAAGAGGCTGTCGGACTATGCGCGTTTCGCAGGGCAGGAAGCAAGCGTGAAGCTGCGCATGCCGATGGCGTCGGCCGCCAACCGCAAAACGTTTCAGGGAATTTTGCATGCCCCGGACGGGGAGACGCTGAAGCTGGAAATTGAAAGTAAAGACGGGCCGGCGATGTTGGAATTTACGCTTGCCGATGTGGACAAGGCACGTTTGGTGCCAAAAGTGGATTTTAGGAGTCGCAAAGCATGAGTCGCGAAGTTTTATTGTTGGTCGATGCGCTGGCGCGCGAAAAGAACGTCGACAAAGATATCGTCTTTGGAGCGCTGGAGCATGCGCTTGCCCAGGCAACCAAGAAGCGCTATACCGGAGATGTTGACATCCGCGTATCGATCAATCGCGATTCCGGCGAATTCGAGTCCTATCGTCGCTGGCATGTAGTGCCGGACGAAGCCGGTCTGCAACTGCCGGACCAGGAAGTGCTGCTGTTCGAAGCCCGCGAGCAGATTGCCGATATCGACGTCGATGACCATATAGAAGAGCCTATCGACTCCATCGATTTCGGCCGCCGTTTTGCGCAGGATACCAAGCAGGTCGTGCTGCAGCGCATCCGCGATGCCGAGCGCGAACAGATCCTGAGCGACTTCCTCGAACGCGGCGATTCGCTGGTTACCGGTTCGATCAAGCGCATGGAACGCGGCGATGCGATTGTCGAATCCGGCAAGATCGAAGCCCGCCTGCCGCGCGACCAGATGATTCCGAAGGAAAATCTGCGTATCGGCGACCGTGTGCGGGCTTTCATCCTGCGCGTGGAACGCAATGCGCGTGGCCCGCAGGTCATCCTGTCTCGCACCGCGCCCGGCTTCATCATGAAGCTGTTCGAAATGGAAGTGCCGGAAATCGAGCAGGGCCTGCTGGAAATCAAATCCGCGGCTCGCGATGCCGGCGTGCGCGCAAAGATCGCCGTCTATACCAGCGACAAGCGCATCGATCCCATCGGCACTTGCGTTGGCATGCGCGGTTCGCGTGTGCAGGCCGTGACCGGAGAGCTGGGCGGCGAGCGTGTGGATATCGTGTTGTGGTCGGAAGATCCGGCCCAGTTCGTGATCGGCGCACTGGCACCGGCGAATGTTTCTTCCATCGTGGTCGATGAAGACAAGCACGCAATGGATGTGGTGGTCGATGAAGACAATCTTGCCATTGCCATCGGCCGCGGCGGCCAGAACGTGCGCCTGGCGTCCGAGCTGACCGGCTGGCAGATCAATATCATGACGGCCGAAGAGTCGGCGGACAAATCCGCGGTCGAAGCGGCAGCCATCCGTTCCCTGTTCATGGAAAAAATCGACGTGGACGAGGAAGTGGCCGACATCCTGGTGCAGGAAGGCTTCTCCAGTCTGGAAGAAATCGCGTATGTGCCGATCCAGGAAATGCTGGACATCGAAGCTTTCGATGAGGATACCGTCAATGAACTGCGCAACCGCGCCCGCGATGCGCTGGTCACCGAGGCGATCGCTTCCGAAGAAGGCCTGGAAGGCATGGACGAAGCGCTGATCAATCTGGAAGACATGGATCGCATCACGGCGGGCAAGCTGGGCCTGGTAGGCATCAAGACGCTGGCCGACTTTGCCGGCATGGCCTATGACGAATTCGGCGCAGTGCTGTCGCTGTCGACCGAACGGGCCCGCCAGCTGATAGGCAATGGTTTCGAAGACGTCACTGACGACGAAATGAAGCTGATCGATGCGAAATATGATGATCATGCAAAGGCTTTGCAAGCCAAGGCATGGCAATTGGTCGAGGCGCAATAATCGAGCGAGACATCGCTGAAATTTATTGCATCACGACCCTAGGATATACAGAAAAGAGGACTGAATGGCGAGTACCAACGTAGCCCAATTTGCCACCGAGCTCAAGATGCCAGCCGAAGTGCTGCTGACGCAGCTGCGCGCCGCCGGTGTCGAGAAAAGCTCGGCCTCCGACGAGTTGTCCAAAGAGGACAAGGATAAGCTGCTCGGACATTTGCGCCGTGCCCATGGCGCTGCGCCGGAAGCCGAAAAACGCAAGATCACCCTGACGCGCAAGGAAACGACGGAAATCCGCCAGGCGGATGCGACCGGCAAATCGCGCACCATTCAAGTGGAGGTGCGCAAGAAGCGTACCTTCGTCAAGCGTGACGAGCCGACGGAAACCGCTGCTGCGCCTGTTGCCGAGGCAGAAGCGCCGGTTGCCGCACCGATCATCGACGAAGCGGAACGCGAGCGCCGTGCCGAGGAAGCGCGCCGTCAGGCCGAATTGATCGCGCGCCAGGAAGCTGAGCTGCGCGAAAAGCAGGAGCATCTGGCGAAGCTGGAAGCAGAAAAGGAAGCGCAAGCCAAGGCGCGCGAGCAAGCCGAACGTGAGCAGGCCGAGCGCGAGGCAGCGGAGGTTGCTGCAACGCGCAGCGATGAAGAAAGCAAGAAGCGCTTTGCTGCCGACGAAGAAACTCGCAAGAAGGCCGCTCAGGAAGCAGATGAGCGCGCATTGGCTACCGAGCGTGCGCGCAAGGCTGTCGCCGATGAAGTGGCGCAGATCCGCGCCATGATGAGCACGCCGCGCAAAGTAATGACGGCGCCGGAGCCGGCAGCGCCGGTAGCGAAAGCTACCGAAGGCACGCTGCATCGGCCGGCCGACAAGAAACCGGCGGACAAGAAGGACGACAAGAAACCGGTTGCGGTTGCTGACAAGAAATCCATCAAGTCCGCCAACGTATCCTCCACCTGGCAGGACGACGCCAAGAAACGCGGCGCCGGCATGAAAACCCGGGGCGGTGCGACGTCTGGCCGCGACGGCTGGCGCTCGGGTCCGAAAGGGCGTCGCGGCGGCGGTCATCACGAAGATCGCGAAAGCAACTTCCAGGTACCGACCGAAGCCGTGATACGCGATGTGGCCGTGCCGGAAACCATTACCGTTGCCGAGCTGGCGCATCAGATGGCGGTGAAAGCCTCTGAAGTGATCAAGCAGATGATGAAGCTGGGTCAGATGGTGACCATCAACCAGGTGATGGATCAGGAAACGGCGATGATCGTGGTGGAAGAAATGGGACACCGCGCCCATGCAGCCCGACTCGATGATCCGGAAGCGCTGCTGGAGCAAACCGAAGAGCATGAAGATGCGGAATTGCTGCCGCGTGCGCCCGTGGTGACCGTCATGGGTCACGTCGATCATGGCAAGACCTCGCTGCTGGACTATATCCGCCGCGCCAAGGTAGCCACCGGCGAAGCGGGCGGCATTACCCAGCATATCGGCGCCTATCACGTGGAAACCCCGCGCGGCATCGTGACCTTCCTCGATACCCCGGGCCATGAAGCCTTTACCGCAATGCGTGCCCGTGGCGCCAAGGCGACCGATATCGTGATCCTGGTGGTGGCAGCCGACGACGGCGTGATGCCGCAAACCAAGGAAGCGATTGCGCATGCCAAGGCGGCAGGTGTGCCGCTGGTGGTGGCCATCAACAAGATAGACAAGCAAAGCGCCAATCCGGATCGCGTGAAGCAGGAACTGGTGGCCGAAGGCGTGGTGCCGGAAGAATACGGCGGCGAAGCGCCTTTCATCCCGGTATCGGCAAAGACCGGCGAAGGCATTGATACGCTGCTGGAAAACGTCTTGTTGCAGGCTGAAGTGCTGGAACTGAAAGCAGCCGTCGATGCGCCAGCCAGAGGCCTGGTCATCGAAGCGCGCCTGGACAAGGGCCGCGGCCCGGTAGCCACCATCCTGGTGCAGGCAGGCACACTGAAGCGCGGCGATGTCGTGCTGGCCGGTGCTGCTTATGGCCGTGTACGCGCCATGCTGGATGAAAATGCTAAAGCCGTGACCGAGGCAGGTCCGTCGATTCCTGTTGAAATCCAGGGGCTGACGGAAGTGCCGAGCGCCGGCGAAGAAGTCGTGGTGATGACTGACGAACGCAAGGCCCGCGAGATTGCGCTGTTCCGCCAAGGAAAATTCCGCGACGTGAAACTGGCCAAGCAGCAGGCAGCCAAGCTGGAAAACATGTTTGACCAGATGGCCGAAGGCGAAGTGAAGACGCTGCCCTTGATCATCAAGGCCGACGTGCAGGGTTCGCAGGAAGCGCTGGTGGCTTCCATGCTGAAACTGTCTACCGACGAAGTGCGTGTGCAAGTAGTGCATGCGGCCGTGGGCGGCATCAGCGAGTCCGACGTCAACCTGGCCGTGGCTTCCAAGGCGGTCATCATCGGCTTCAACACCCGTGCTGACGCATCGGCCCGCAAGGCTGCTGAAAACAATGGCATCGACATCCGCTACTACAACATCATTTACGATGCACTGGATGAAGTAAAGGCAGCGATGTCCGGCATGCTGTCGCCGGAGAAGCGCGAACAGGCACTGGGCCTGGTCGAAATCCGCCAGGTGTTCATGGTCAGCAAGGTCGGCGCGATTGCCGGTTGCTACGTGCTCGAAGGCATGGTGAAGCGCGGTGCATCGGTACGACTGCTGCGCGACAACGTGGTGATCTGGACCGGCGAACTCGATTCGCTGAAACGCTTCAAAGATGACGTGAAAGAAGTGAAGTCCGGCTTTGAATGCGGCTTGTCGCTGAAAAACAATAACGACATCAAGGAAGGCGATCAACTGGAAGTATTCGAAGTCCAGGAAGTGGCCCGCACGCTGTAACCGGTTTTTTAAATATCAGCGTGCGTTCGCAACACTCTCTTGCCCGGTGGAAGTCTCGCCGGGCAAGTCATTTGAAGTGAGAAGAAATGGCCAAACACAGCAAATCCATTCCCGCCCGCGGCTTGCGGGTGGCCGACCAGATCCAGCGCGACATGTCGGAAATCATCGCGATGGAATTGAAAGATCCACGTGTAGGCATGATCACGCTGACCGAAGTGCAGGTCACGCCGGATTATGCGCATGCAAAGATTTTCTTCACCACACTGGTGGATGATCCGGATACGGTACAGAAAACCCTGCAAGGCTTGAAGGCGGCGTCACGTTTCCTGCGCGGCCAGCTCGGGCGTCGCTTGACCATACATACCATTCCGGAACTGCATTTCGTGCATGACAATTCGACCGCGCGCGGCATGGAATTGTCCAAGCTGATCGAAGAAGCCAATCGCACGCGTGCGGCCGATTCCGACGAGAACTGATCCCCCGCTTTTCACGCTTTCACGTTTCTGAAGATTTTTCATGGCGAACAATCCGCCCAAACGGCAGCGCGTGCCCGTGCACGGTGTGCTGCTGCTCGACAAGCATGCCGGCGCCAGCAGCAACGATGTGCTGATCAAGGCCAAGCGCCTGCTCAATGCCCAGAAGGCTGGTCATACCGGCACGCTCGATCCTTTCGCCACAGGTTTATTGCCCTTGTGTTTCGGTGAAGCGACCAAGTTCGCGCAAGATTTGCTGGAGGCGGATAAGACCTATGAAACGGTGTTGCATTTGGGTCGGACGACAACGACTGGCGACACCGAGGGCGAAGTGATGGCGGAGTCGGCGGTGAATGTCAGCCTGCAGGATATCGAAGCTGCGCTGGCGCGTTTTCGTGGCCCGATCCAGCAAGTGCCGCCGATGTATTCGGCATTAAAGCGTGACGGCAAACCCTTGTACGAATATGCGCGCGCCGGTATTACGCTGGAGCGCGAAGCGCGTGACGTGATCATTCATGAGCTGGAACTGCTCGCCTATGAAGCACCATTTCTGAGTTTGCGCGTGAGCTGCAGCAAGGGTACTTATGTGCGGGTACTGGGCGAAGATATCGGTGCGGTTTTGGGGTGCGGTGCTCACCTGAACGCCTTGCGGCGCACCCAAGTTGCACAACTTTCCATCGATGACGCGATCACGCTCGATGTGTTGGCGGATCTGCCGGAAGAGCAAAGGGCTCCAGCCCTGGCACCTGTTGACGCCCTGTTATCCAGCTTCGAAGCCGTCAGCTTGCCGGAATTTTTTGCCAAGCGTTTTTCGCAAGGGCAACGCCTGAGTCTAGAAAAAGAAGGCCTGACTGTTCCCGCAGCAGCGGGACGGGTTCGTGTATACAACGAGGTGAACGGCGCCTTGTTGGGCACGGCGCAATGGCATGCTTACGGTGTGCTCGCACCGGAGCGTCTGATGGCGCTGGCAACGACAAATTGATCATCAATACGCGGATATACGGCTCGGTATATCGCGCATCGTGCTTTCATGTGACGCCAACAAGAAAAAGTTAAGCTTCCGGCTTTTCTTTTTTTACATATTTTGACGGCAACTCATTGAAACTCAACAGCTTTCCCTTTAGGGGAAGAGAAACGGCATGTTAAAATAGCGGGCTTTTCTTCACCCGTTCTTTTTCGAGTTCTCATGTCAAATTCCAAACGCGCTATTCGCAATATAGCCATCATCGCCCACGTCGATCATGGCAAAACTACCCTCGTTGACCAGTTACTGCGCCAGTCCGGCACATTCCGTGAAAATCAGCAGATCGATGCGCGGGTGATGGACTCCGGTGACATCGAAAAAGAACGTGGCATCACCATTTTGTCGAAAAACTGTGCAGTCGAATACAAAGGCACGCACATCAATATCGTTGACACCCCGGGTCATGCCGACTTCGGCGGCGAAGTGGAGCGTGTGCTGTCGATGGTTGATAGCGTGTTGCTGCTGGTCGATGCTCAGGAAGGCCCAATGCCACAAACGCGTTTCGTAACGCGCAAGGCTCTCGGTCTGGGTTTGAAGCCTATCGTTGTGCTGAACAAGATCGACCGTCCGGGCGCACGTCCTGAGTGGGCTATCAACGCCACCTTTGAATTGTTCGACAAGCTGGGTGCGACCGAAGAGCAGCTCGACTTCCCTGTGGTGTATGCCTCCGGTTTGAACGGTTACGCCGGTCTTGACGTCAATGTTCGCAGCGGCACTATGGAACCATTGTTCGACGCGATTCTGGAACACGTTCCACCGCGTGAAGATGACCCGGATGCGCCACTGCAATTGCAGATCACCTCGCTGGAATATTCCTCTTATGTCGGCAAGATCGGTGTAGGCCGTATCTTGTCGGGTCGTGTTAAGGGCGGTCAGGATGTTGTCTGGATGAATGGTCCTGAAGACAAACCGACCAAAGCCCGTATTAACCAAGTTCTGAAGTTCAAAGGTCTGGACCGCGTGTTGGTTGACGAAGCGCTGGCTGGCGACATCGTGCTGATCAACGGTATCGAGGAAATCAGTATCGGCTCGACCATCTGTGCCGTCGACACGCCGAAAGGTCTGCCTATGTTGAAAATCGACGAGCCAACCTTGACCATGAACTTCATGGTCAACAATTCGCCGCTGGCTGGCCGCGAAGGCAAGTTCGTGACAACACGTCAGATTCGCGATCGTCTGGAAAAAGAATTGAAATCGAATATGGCTTTGCGCGTCGTGCAAGCGGAAAACGATGATTCGACCTACGAAGTGTCGGGTCGCGGCGAATTGCATCTGACGATTCTGATCGAAAACATGCGTCGCGAAGGTTTCGAGATGGCTGTGTCGCGTCCGCGCGTCGTATTCAAAATGGTGGATGGCGTACGCCACGAGCCATTTGAAAATCTGACGATTGACGTTGATGAAGCCAATCAGGGCGGCGTCATGGAAGAATTAGGTCGTCGTCGTGGCGATCTGCAAAACATGGAACCGGACGGTAAGGGTCGTGTGCGTTTGGAATACCATATTCCTGCACGTGGCTTGATCGGCTTCCAGGGTGAATTCATGACATTGACACGCGGTACCGGTTTGATGAGCCACGTGTTTGATGACTATGCGCCAGTCGATGCATCGAAAGGTGAACTGGGTGGTCGTCGTAACGGCGTACTGATCTCGCAAGATGATGGCGCTGCAGTTGCCTACGCAATCTGGAAACTGCAGGATCGCGGCCGTATGTTCGTTAGCCACAACGATCCAGTGTACGAAGGCATGATCATCGGTATTCACTCGCGTGATAACGATCTGGTCGTCAACCCGATCAAGGGCAAGCAATTGACCAACGTTCGTTCCTCGGGTACCGATGAAGCGGTGCGTCTGGTTCCGCCTATCGAAATGTCGCTCGAATACGCGGTTGAGTTCATCGACGATGACGAGCTGGTGGAAGTGACGCCTAAGAGCATCCGCCTGCGTAAACGTCATCTGAAAGAGCACGAACGTAAAAAAGCATCGCGCGAAGCTTAAGCCTCGTCGCTGAATTCAGGCGGATCCGCGCAGTGCGTGGCTCCGCCTTTATTTTATTTAACCCATTCCACCTATGGCAAACGTGATTTCACACCAGCGCGGTGTTGTACTGATGCTGACGGCTGCTTTCCTGTGGAGCACCGCCGGCGTATTTACGCGTTACCTGGAATCGGCGCGCAGTTTTGAAGTCACTTTCTGGCGCAGCGTGTTCGCCGCCTTGTTCGTGGCTTGCCTGTTGCTGTGGCAGCAAAGAGGGAAGGCATTGGCCCGCCTGCGCGATATCGGCGGCTGGGGCTGGCTGTCGGGCCTGATGTGGGGCGTGATGTTTTCTTCCTTCATGCTGTCGCTGCTGATGACCACGGTGGCCAATACGCTGATCGTGGTCAGCACTTCCCCGCTGTTTACCGCGCTTCTCGCCTGGCTGGTGCTGGGGCAGCGTATTCCGCTGCGTACCTGGCTGGCGATCATTGCCGCGATGCTGGGCATAGTCTGGATGTTCGCCGACAGCATGGCGCAGGTGGAAGGCACGCACATCCTGGGCATGGCGATTGCGCTGATCACGGCGATTTCCGCTTCCGTCAATTACGTGATCATCCAGAAAGTCGGCGAACGGCTGGACATGATGCCGGCGGTGATGCTGGGCGGCGCGCTGTCGGCCCTGATGATGCTGCCCATGTCCCTGCCTTTCCAGGCCAGCCCGCATGACATGACCATGCTCGCCTTGCTGGGCATCTTCCAGCTGGCGACGCCGGGCTTGCTGGTGGTGATGGCATCGCGTGTTTTGTCCGCTTCGGAAATCGCGCTGCTGGCCTTGCTCGAAGTGCTGCTGGGGCCGATATGGGCCTGGCTGGGCGCGGGCGAAGTGCCGGCGCAGTCCACGCTGATGGGCGGCGCCATCGTGCTGGCGGCGCTGATCCTGAATGAAGTCGCTGCCATGCGCCGTAATGCCGGCGTGCCGGCCGCGCCATGACAGCCGCTACAATACGGTTTTAATCCGGTTTTAATCGCATCTTCCTTTTCTTCCTGCCGTGAACCCGCCGAAACTTCCTTCCCGCCGTATTTCCGTAGCCCCGATGATGGATTGGACGGACAGGCATTGCCGCTATTTCCATCGGCAGATCACGCGTCTTACCTGGCTGTACACGGAAATGGTCACGACCGGCGCCTTGCTGCACAGCGATGTGCCGCGCCACCTGGATTTCAATGAAGAGGAACACCCGGTCGCCTTGCAACTGGGCGGCAGCGAGCCGGCCGATCTCGCGCACGGCGCGAAGCTGGGCGAGCAGTGGGGCTACGATGAAATCAATCTGAACTGCGGTTGCCCTTCCGAGCGCGTGCAGCGCGGCGCTTTCGGCGCCTGCCTGATGGCCGAGCCGCAACTGGTGGCCGATTGCGTGAAGGCGATGCGCGATGTGGTTTCCATCGATGTGACGGTCAAGCATCGCATCGGACTGGACCGCAATGAATCCTATGACTTCGTGCGCGACTTTGTCGGGCAGGTGGCGGAGGCGGGCTGCTCCACCTTCATCGTGCATGCGCGCAATGCGATTCTCAAGGGCCTGAGTCCCAGGGAAAACCGCGAGATTCCGCCGCTGCGCTATGAAGTGGCCTACCAACTGAAGCGCGATTTTCCGCAGCTGGAAATCCTGATCAACGGCGGCATCAAGACCGAAGCGGAAATCGATCTGCACCTGCAGCATGTGGACGGCGTGATGCTGGGGCGCGAGGTTTATCATCATCCTTACCTGATGGCGTCTTTCGATGCGCGTTATTACGGCGACGATGCCCCGGTGCAGTCGCGCCTGCAAGTGCTGGAAGCGATGGTGCCTTATGTGAGTGCGCAGCTGGAGAAGTTCGGTCCGGCCGGTCTGAGGTTGAACGGCATCGCGCGTCATATGCTGGGCCTGACGACCGGCTTGCCCGGCGCCCGCGCTTTCCGGCAAGTACTGTCCGACCCCAAGCGCCTGGCTGCAGGTGATCCCACCCTGCTGATGCAGGCACTGGCAGGCATGCAGGCACGCGCGGCCTGAATCCTCTCAAAATCCGAGTCACCAATATTCACCAGTAGCCTCGTCATGCGAGGCTTTTTTGTGTCCGGGCCCGCTTTCCCGGGCGCATGCTTTTCCGTGCGCATGACGAAAACATCTTCGTCCTGATCAAGTCGCGGAACGGATGGCAGCGAAGCGGCTCAAATTCCTGCATTGAAATGCAATTGCCTGGAAAGGATGCACCATGAATGCACGCCACTTTGCCCTGGCACTCGGCGTCGTCTACACCCTGGTGGGCGTGGCGGGTTTTTTGCCGCCCTTGCTGCAGGTGCCGGACGCCGCTGCGCCGACCGTGCATATTGATAGCTTGCACGGCAAGCTGCTCGGTCTGTTCCCCGTCAACATCCTGCATACCATCGTTCACCTGGGCACCGGCCTGTGGGGGTTCTATGCTGCCAAGTCGCTTGGCAGTGCCGTGACTTTCGCTAAATCGCTGGCGGTGATTTACCTCGCGCTAACCGTGATGGGTGTGATTCCGGGATTGAATACGGTGTTCGGGATGATTCCGATTTATGGGCATAACGTGTGGCTGCATGCCGGAACCGGCTTCATCGCAGCCTATTTCGGATACTCGCGTGCCGCCACGAGGGAAACCGTCACTTCTCGCCGCACCGAGTAAACATCCTGGAAACGCTTGCTGTTTTGCAGAAACACCGATGCCGTCCGCCAGCCGTGTTGTCGGTCCTGATCTTGATTCGTGATGGAGGAGCTTGCATGACTCAGAAAGAAGAAGGAAAGAATTTTCCTGCGCAGCATCAGTCGCGCCAGCCCGGGATTGAATCCGAGATGCAGCCGCGGCCGGCGTCGCATGGCGAGAGTTATCTTGCTGCCGGCAAGCTGCAAGGCAAGGCGGCGCTGATCTCGGGGGGCGATAGTGGCATAGGCAGGGCGGTTGCGGTGCTGTTTGCCAAGGAAGGCGCCGATGTGGCGATTCTCTATCTCGATGAACACGACGATGCCAAGGAAACCAAGGCGCTGGTGGAAAAAGAGGGGAGGCAATGCCTGCTGATTGCCGGCGACGTCGGCGACGAAAGCCTCTGTCGGAAGGCAGTTCAGGAAACGCTTGCTGCTTTCGGCAAGCTCGACGTGCTCGTCAATAACGCTGCTGAACAGCATGTGAAGCAAAGCATCCTGGACATCAGCACGGAGCAGCTGGAACGCACCTTCAGGACCAATATCTTTACCATGTTCCACCTGGTGAAAGCCGCCTTGCCGCATCTGCAGCAAGGGGCGCGCATCATCAATACCACTTCCGTTACCGCTTATCGGGGCAGCGCGCATCTACTGGACTATTCTTCCACCAAGGGAGCGATCGTTGCATTCACCCGTTCGCTGTCGCAGCAACTGGCAGAGAAAGGGATACTGGTGAATGGCGTGGCGCCGGGTCCGATCTGGACGCCTCTGATTCCCGCCACCTTTCCGGCGGAGAAGGTGGCTGAATTCGGCAGCAGCGTGCCGTTGGGAAGAGCGGGGCAGCCGGATGAAGTCGCACCCTGTTATGTTTTTCTCGCGAGCAGCGATTCTTCCTATATGACGGGCCAGGTCCTGCATCCCAATGGCGGGGAGCTGATCAATGGATAGATAGAAAGAAGCGCGGGAAGATGTTGATCACCCATCGTCAATCCTTAATCCTTAATCATTCATTGGAAAGCCGGCATCGAGGTGCCGGCTTTTGTTTTATTCGCCTGGGAAAAGAAGCGGAGCTTCAGGCAGGTGCTGAAATGACCCAATGATCAAATAATTTTATAAATGATCTTCAATCTTCAATATTCCTTCAGGCGGTTGTACAAGGTTTTCAGGCTGATGCCTAGCGTCTCCGCCGTCAGCCGCTTGTTGCCGCTGAAGTGGCGCAGCGTCGCCAGGATGATTTCCTTCTGCGCATCCGCCAACGGCGTTCCCACGAAGAAACTCAGCGATCCTTCATGCAGCGTAGGCTTGCGTGCCGCCAGTTCTGAAATCTGTTCTTCCAGCATCACGGTATCGCCCGAGAGTATGAAGGCCCGTTGCACCAGGTTCTTCAACTCTCTGACATTGCCGGGCCAGGGGTAGGAGCGCACGGTCTCCAGCGAATGGCGGGAGAAAACCTTGCTGGTGTTGCGCTTGGCATTCATCGCATCCAGAAAATGCTGGGCCAGCAGTTCAGCATCGCCGCTGCGATCACGCAAAGGCGGTATCGACAAGGGAAAAACCGCAAGGCGGTACATCAGGTCTTCGCGCAGCTTGCCTTCCTTGACGGCAGCCTGGATATCGCGATTGGTCGCGGCGATCACGCGTACATTGACGCTGACTTCCTGCCGTCCGCCTACCCGCAGAAATTTTCCGCATTCCAGCACGCGCAACAGCTTGACCTGCATTTCGGCCGGCATCTCGGTGATCTCATCGAGAAGCAGCGTGCCGCCGCTGGCATGTTCGAAGTATCCCGCATGCTGCTTCGAGGCACCGGTGAAGCTGCCTTTTTCATGGCCGAACAGGGCGACTTCGATCAGGTGATCCGGGATGGCGCCGCAATTGACGGCAATAAAAGTCTGATCCTTGCGCAGGCTGAGCTGGTGCACGGTTTGGGCAATCAACTCCTTGCCGGTCCCGCTTTCTCCCAGCAACAGCACGGTCGCATCGGTCACGGCCACCTTTCCCATCTGATGGTAGAGCTCTTCCATGACCTCGGAAGAGCCATACAGTAATCCGAATTGTTTCAGCGACGTCTCAGTCATTTTCTAGTCTTGTCTCAGGAAATCAAACAGGATGCACCGCTACCAGGCGGCAGGGCCGGCCCTGTCAGCATTTGACTATCTCATGGATGCTTGTCATGAGCCTTGTGTTGATTCAATACCGCTACCAGGGCAAAGCGGCCGTGCTTGCCCGCTCAATCATTGCGGCAAGATTTCCATGCCCCGGTCCGCTGGTCCTTTTGTGTGCCCTGGTTCACTTGCGCTTCCTGCTCTTGGAGAGGGAGTAGGGCCATCTCGTTCAGTGCGCGTCTTAACACTTGCCGAAAGTGCGTTGCTTCCCTTTGGGCGTAAGCAAAGTCTGCTTTTTCTGCAGATCGGAGAGCCGCTTACAACTTGCAATAATTTGCCGGTGACTCTTGTCAAAACTATAGAAACTTATCGAATGTGGAGCAGTCAATACGTGCGTCAGGTTGACTATTTAGAAAGGAATTTCCCAATGAGTGCTTTAGTGAAGACATCAAAAACGGTTTTGGCAGTTGCAATGCTTAGTGCGCTGTTCGCCTGCGGTCAGCAGGGCGGCGAAGGCGGTACTTCCGGCGAATCGGGTAGCAGCGGCATGAGTGGAAGCTCGGGCGCAAGCTCCGGCAGCACCGGCAGCGCAGCTTCTTCGGATAGCGGCACCGGCAATCCCGCAGTAGACGGCATCCTCAGCGGCTCCGGCAGCTCGGGCAGCAGTGATTCGACGGGTTCCAGTTCGGGTGGCGCTGCAAGCGGCACGTCGGGCGGTGGAACAGGCGGAACTGCCGGCTCCTCGCAATAACAGCCGCGCCTAAGCACCAGCAGCTTCTGCAAACTCTGAGGCAAGCGTCTGAGGCAAACGGCAGTTTCGACTGCCTCAGACAACTCACTATCCCTATACAGATGGCATCATGCCGCAGAAAGGAATCAGGAATGAAAGCAACAAGCCCCAACAAGGCTGCCCTGGCGATTGCATTGGCGAGTGCGCTTGTGATCGCTGGTTGTGGCCAGAATGAAGAAACCAGTCAGGGAGCAATGGAATCGGATACTTCGCCTACCGCGACGACGATGGAACCCACTCCCTCCACGCCTGCTGCGCCTCCCGCCGGTACGGCAACTGACAGCACCGGCGTCCCCGCGGATCCGCAAGCAGGGGCGGCAGGTTCCGGCATGACCGCGCCCGATAGCAGCGCAGCGACGACGCCTGCTCCGGCCGGCATGGCGAATGATCCGACCGCAGCGGGCAGCAGCACGCCTGGCACGGGCGGCACTTCCGGTGAAACGGGAAGTGCCGACAGCTCCGGTGAAAATGGCGCAGCCGGAACGACCGACTCCAGCGGCATGACCGGCGCATCCGGCGCGACCGAACCGCCTGCTGACAGCGGCAGTTCCGGAAGCGGCATGAGCACCCCGGAGAACCAGGGCACTCCTACCGCCGATCCTTCGCAGCCACCGGCCAGCGGCGCTGCGCAGTAGTCTCTCCGAATCAAGGGCATGCCTTGCAAGCTGCCCTTCTTTTACCCAGGCGGCGTGGCCAGCCGCTATCCGGGTAAACAAATTTTGCGCCACGGTATTGAATCCCGTATTGCCCTTCGCGATGTCCTTTGGCGCAAAGACGCAGGGAAGCAATACCATGGAGCAGATAAATGAAGCATTCACCATTCACATAAGCGAACAAAATCGCAGAAAGGAATCGGGAGCATGAGAAAACTGAAAGCCAATCACACTACGCTAGCCATTGCTTTTGCAAGCGCCATCCTGCTGACGGGTTGCGGTCAGGATCAGGAAACCAGTCAAGGGGCAATGGAGCCGGATACTGCAGCGACTGCAACGACGGAAAACATGGAAAGCAATACCGCCGCTTCGGGCGTCGCCGGTACGGGAGAGCCTGTTACGCCTTATACGACCGGCGATTTAGGCGCCATGTCATCCCCGCCGAGCGATCCGTCCAGCGCGCCGCCGCCGAATGCAGTGACCCCGCCAGGCGTCGCTGGAACGCCAGGCACTGCCGGCACAGCCGCCAATCCCAGCGAGGCAGTGACTTCGCGTGACACGCCTGAGAGCACAACCGGCGCAAGCACTGCTTCGGGTGCGAGCGGAGAGTCGGCCGCAGAGCAGAGCTCGGGTAGCGGCGTAACGGCATCCGACAAGGCGACATCGCCCGCATCAGGAGAACGATAGCAAGGTAATTGTTGTCTGCCTCGCAGAAGGCGGAAACTGAAGCTGATTGCTGCGGGCATGCCGAACGACGCATGCCCGTATGCGTTTTATGCAGGCGTGCCGCCACGCAAGCGGGACAAGACCTATCTTGAGTGATGTCAAGCTCGCCTGGAGCAGATTAGCGACACTGGTGCGAGTTCATTTCATGTTCACTTCTCTGCATAAATTGCCGTTGGGATGAGTTGCAAGAAAGCAGTTCGATTGATGTTGTTGATCTCATGCGTAGGCCGCTGAGCAGAGGAAAGTAGCATGCTGTTTAAAGAAAAATCGCCTATGCCTCAAGTTCTTATCGTCGATGACGATACGCTTACCCGGGATGTGCTGGCTGAAATCGCCGTGGCTGAAGGATTCGGATGCGTGGTTGCCGGCACGCTGATGGAAGCCAAATCCAAGATGGCGCATCAGCGTCCCGATGTAATCCTGATAGACCTGAATCTGCCCGATGGCAGCGGCATCGATCTGTTCGATGCACTGGAGCCGCGTTCCACTACGCAGATCGTGCTGATCACCGGTCATGCCAGCGTGGAGAGCGCGGTGGAAGCCTTGCGCCACGGTGCCGCCGACTATCTCACCAAGCCCATCAATTTCCGGCGCCTGCGCGCCTTGCTGTCGCGCGTGCCCCGTGCCGAGGATTTGCGCAGCGAAATCGGCGAATTGCGTACCGAGCTGCGCCGCCTGGGCCGCTTCGGGCACATGCTGGGTGCAGCGCCCGTCATGCAGCGCCTGTACAACCATATCGCGCGGGTCGCGCCCACCGAAGCCACGGTATTGCTGCTGGGCGATAGCGGGACCGGCAAGGAACTGGCAGCGCAGACCATACACGATCTGAGCCTGCGGCAGAAACAGGCCTTCCTTCCCGTCAACTGCGGTGCCATTTCGCCGCAGCTGATAGAGAGCGAAATATTCGGCCATGAAAAAGGCAGCTTCACCGGTGCCGATCGCCAGCACAAGGGTTATTTCGAGCGCGCCAATGGCGGCACCTTGTTCCTGGATGAAATCACCGAAATGCCGATCGAGTTGCAGGTCAAGCTGTTGCGCGTGCTGGAAACCGGTTCCTTCATGCGCATAGGCAGCAACGTGGAAATCGAAACCGATGTACGCGTGATTGCCGCGACCAACCGCGATCCGGATGAAGCGATTGCGGAAGGCAAGCTGCGGCTGGATCTGTATCACCGGCTGAATGTATTTCCCCTGAAGATACCGCCGCTGCGCGAGCGCGGCAGCGATGTGGAGATGCTGGCCCAGCATTTTCTCGATGAGCTGAACGCAAGCTACGGCACCAGCAAGCAGCTGTCTTCCGAAGCGCTGAACTGCCTGAGTTCCTATCACTGGCCCGGCAATGTGCGTGAGCTGCGCAACCATATACAGCGCGCCTTCATACTGGCCGACCAGATTATCGACGCATCGTCTTTGGTGCCGGTCATTCCTTCCTATCCTGCCGGCGGCCTGACCTTGTCCATCCCCGTCGGCACCTCGCTGGCTGATGTGGATCGCAAGCTGATTTTTGCGACGCTGAACTTGTGCGGCGGCGTGAAGAAGAGAGCGGCGGATATCCTGGGCATCAGTCTCAAGACCTTGTACAACCGCCTGGAAGAATATGGCGCGCATGAAGGGGGGCGGGCATCTTCCCCTGAGGAGGTCGCTCAGGACCCTGCCAGCGACGAAGACCAGATGTACGATAGCAAGGCCCTGAATTGAGTCGTTGAATTGAGTCGTTGAATTGAGTCATTATGCCGCAGGCGCGAGGCAGAGCGATTGAGCCCGCAAGCATCGCGCTGAACATCGCAAACGGTTTTCAGCGCAATGCAAAAGCGATGCGGAAAATTCAGCGTGGAGAAGCGTGCAGGGGAAAGCTCAAGGTATGGATGATTTCACCATCGGCCTGGACCGCCTCCGACTTCAAGCTGCCGTCCAGCAGCTCGGCCAGGCAACGTGCCAGCAATAAATCCATTTCCTGTCGTGATACATGCCTGTGAAGTTCAGGCTTCAGCCCATTTTCCGGTGCGCCTTCCTTGTCATCGCTGCAGTAATGTCTGACTCGAAATAGCGCATGCCGGTCTGCTTCGACCAGGCTGATCGCCATGCCTCCCTGCAAACGGGAGCGATGCACGGCATGAGACAGTAAAAGCTCCATGCACTGTTGCACGCGGCAGGGGTCGCTTTCTATCAGATCCTGCTCCAGCAGGAAGCGGCAATTCAAATCGATCTGCCTGGCTTCGGCGGCGGCGCGCACCTTGTCTACCGCCGCGCATGCAATCGGGTTCAGCGGAAAGCCATGGCGGCTCAACGGCACCCGGCCTTCCATCAGGCGGCTGACATCCAACAGTTCTTCTATCAGGTGCAATTGCTGGGTCACGCCGTTGCGTATGCCCTGCATGGCTCTCGTTGCCAGCGGCGAGGTGTTCGATGCGCTGACATAGGTTTCAAGAATATGCGTCCAGCTTTGTATGCCATTCAGCGGGGTACGCAACTCATGCGAAACCCATCCTAGAAAGGCATCGCGCGCATCGGAAGCGGCCTGTGCTTTTTCATACGCATGCTGAGCCTGGCGCAGCCGGCTCGCCGTCTCCTTGCCAATGCCGGCCGGCTCGCGCAACAGCAGGAGCACGGAGGCCGGCAAGCCATGCTCGCCCCATTCAGGGATCAGTTCCAGCTGGAAGCGATGTTCTGTTTTCCCTACGTTCCATGCCAGTGCAAGCGTTTGTGCAAGCGGCCTGGAAGGCAAGCTGTGCAGCGCCTGTTCCAGCTCCCGGCACACGGTTGCGGGCCAGCCCAGCTCTGTCAGCGTAAGGCCGCGGGCAGCGGCAAGCGCAGCGTCTGCCATGTGTGCCGCCGCAGAATTTCCCTCCAGGTAGCGCAGTTGGCTATCGCATCGCAAGACCGGATACGGAAAACTCTCGATGGAAATGGAGGCGGGGCGAGGCGGCGCGGCTTGCAGCAGTATCAGGGTTTCGTGGGAAACATGTCCGCGGCCCAAGTCATGGGGTGCTATCCCGGTAGCGTCCCTCATGCTGTCTGCCAGCTGTTGGGTGCGAAGATGGGATTCGTCGGCAGGAAAAAGTGCAGCGGCCTGCTCATCCGGCGAAGGCAGGCTTTCGTTGCACGGCGGGGGACGGGTTGGCGGAGATGAACGCATGGCAATGGCGGAAAAGATAGTCCTGGTTGGTCACTTCAGCTTATTGGGAATTCCCCGCGTGCGCATTAATTTTGCACAGCGCTTGGCCAGTCGGCACAAAGGTGCAGGTTTGATGATTGATGAGCGCATTCCTGCTGTTCCCGCATAAGCATGCCCTCATGCCTGCGCCGGATCACATCGTTGAAGGAACCCTTGCTCAACTATGCCTATCGAATTGCATCAGGTTCATGCCTTTTGAAAAGCACCGGCATGAAAGCAGGAGTTATCAGATGCGGTGAACACTATGCGGCAGAGCGAAAATCCAAGCGCTGTACGGGAAAGCGCATAAGTTTTTCTTGAGAAGAAGATTTGCTTCGGTAAAGAAAGAATGACACGCAGATAAACGCCTGGGCAAAGGCTGAGTTGAGGTTCGTCGCTCAAGAAGCAGGGAGGCCAAGCCGGATGAACAAGGCCGTTGAGAAGATTATTGGGAATGCCGTTGAGGCGGCATATGGGCATGGATGTTGCGTAAGCCGAAAACGCCTTACGTAAATCTGACAAGGAAGGAAAAACCGTTAGTGAGAGATCGTTATGGCTACCGTTCCGCTGGAACCTGAAAATCATCCGCCACCGGTGACGACGCTGGACCCCAATCTGCTGCGCCGGCCGCTGATGCCTGCCATTCGCTGGGGTGCCATTCTGGCTGGCGTGATCGTGGGCATCTCCGTCCAGCTGGCGCTGACGCTGTTGGGTATCGCCATCGGTTTTACTTCTACCGAGATCGTGCAGGGAGAAGGGCCGGGCGCAGGGCCCATGCTCTGGGCCGGTTTCAGCATGCTGATTGCCGCCTTTGTCGGCGCCTATGTGGCCGCGCGCATGTCGGGCCTGAAGCGTAAGGCCGACGGCATGCTGCATGGCGTGGTGTCCTGGGCAGTGACCACGCTGCTGTTTGCCGCACTTGCCACCTCTGCGGCAGGCTCGATACTGAACAATCTTTTCGACAACATCGTGCCGGAGCTGGCGCAAAGCGAAAATCGGCAGGCTCAGACCGCGTCCCAGAAAGACGATCCGGTACAGAACTATCTTGAGCGTCAGCTCGGCGAAGACGTGACGCCCGCACAGCAACGCCGGCTGTTGCGTCATGTCCAGGCCGGAGACAGGGATGCCATGGTGAATTACCTGGTGCAGACCCTGAATGTCGCTCAGCTGCGCGCGGAAAACATTGCCGACCAGGCGTTGATCCTGACCGGTGCTTCCGGTACCGCGTCGCCGCGTGTCAAGGCAGCAGCAGAGCGTGCCACGGGGATGGCCAGCATGGCGGCGTGGATCGTGTTTTCCGTGGTCGCGCTGTCGCTGGTGCTGGGCATTATCGGAGGCGCCCTGGGTGCGCATGGATCGCGGCGCAGGACCTGGGGGCCCACCACGGATACGACTCCTCCATCATGAACGACATGAATCAATGATTGATTGATCTGAAAGCCGATAAGGTATGACACAACAGTACAGCGGTGGAGCACGCCCCCCGAAGTCGCGTGGAAAAAAACCTTCCAGCGTGTTTGCACGCGATGCGACTGCCGCAGAGCTATTGCGCGGCTGCCCGGTCGTGACAGCATTGGGAGAGCGCATAGGCCAGGTGCAGACCATACTGGTCGATGCCAAAAGCCGACAGATCCGCTATGTGATGGTCGATGGAGGACACCAGGCATCGTCGATAGCGATACCCTGGCACGCGCTTTACTTCGACTCGGCTTTGATCCGGCTGGTGTTTTATACCTATAGCTGATGCAAGGCGGACAGTTGATTCAAGGCTGCAGTGGATTCACGGCCGCAGCCGATGTTTTCCAGATCAGGCAGTAATGCGCCGGAAACGCAGCCAGGCGATCGCATGCCAGAAAGCAGTCAATGGCGGCGTCAGCAGGGCGATGCACACGCTGATGAAAAGCCGGGGCAGCGTACGCTCGGCCGCGTTCCATTGCCGCCGGCTCCACAGGTGCAGGGTAAATGCTATCCAGAGCGCAGCACAGGCGATCGCCAGCAGGCTAGCCCCTGCTGCGGCAAAGGCGAGTGTCAGCATCAATGCAAGCGTGACGAGATGGGCTTGCGCATAAGGCGTTTGCTGCATCTTCTGGCGATAAAGCTGGGGATGTTTCTTGCTGAGCAGGACTTCGGCCTGATGGTTGCGCTGCGCCACCAGCGAGTGGCTGAAACCGGCAGTTTGTGATGGCCGGGTCACGATCGCTTGCGAATAATGCACCACGCGCATCCGTTGGGAGGACAGGCGGAAATACAGGTCGGCTTCTTCACCCCAGGCGAACTTGAAACGCTCATCGAATCCGCCGACTTCGTTCAATACGGTTTTGCGGACGAAATAATTCGAGGTGGCGCCGGGCTGCATTTTTTCCGTTGCCGTATCCCCGGGATGAAGGCTGGTCGCGGCAAGCATGTTGGGTGACACCACGCGCCCCCATACTGCCTGCGCGGCTTCATTGTCCAGCGCCTGCGAGCCTTTTTGCAGCCAATCCGGGCGGGCAACAGTATCTTCGTCGGTAAAGGCAACGATCGCCCCGCGAGCCGCCATCCAGCCGCGATTGCGGGCGGCGGCCATGCCTTCGTTGCCGTGGCCGCCGATATAGGCAAGCGCAGGGCCGCTGCGCGACGCATGCTTGGCCCAGTCGTTGACTATGTCGCGCGTGGCGCGATTGGGCCTGTCTTCCACCACGATGATTTCATAACGGCTGGCTTCGAACTGCTGGAACAGCAGCGAGGCCAGGCAATGGCTAAGCAGATGCGGATGTCCGCCTGCCAGCACGACCACGGAAACTTCGATGATTTCTTTTTTCTGCGGAAAATGGTGAATGCGCGAGTTGCTGCGCAAACCCATTTGCGATTGCAGGCTTTGCGTGCAAGCCGTGGCGTGCGGTTTGGAACGCAGCCGATTCTTATCGAAGGCAATGACTTTTCCCATATTTCCATCCGGCTACACGAGTCCTGAAAGGTACTCTTCTGCAGACAAGCTTATGCAAGTCCTGTTCCATTGCCGTCAGAAAGAAATTGGAAACAAAGTGTTTTTTGAGGTTTTGCAGCGTCAATCCTGAATCGGATCAAGCCTAGGGAAATTAATAATCACGGGACAATGGATCAGGGAAATGCGGCTGCCGGTGCGATATGAATGCGCGTCTATTAACAATGCAACCACTATGCATTCTGCCGGTCTGTAACAGAAACAATGCAAAGCTGCCTGCAAAGCGGTAGACAAGAACAGCGATAAAAGACCCGCGATAAGCAAAGACTCTAAAGACAGACGCTGAAAGACGCACATGACAGTGAGATCCTGCGGTGGAGGAAAAAATGGAAAGAGAAGAGATGGAAAGAGAAGAGATGGAAAGAAAAGAGATGGAAAGAGTTGAGCAAGCCATAGACATCAATGCGCCGCTGAAGCGCGTGTATGCGCAATGCACGCGCTTCTCGGATTACCCGCGTTTCATGGAAGGCATGGAGGCCGTGAGAATGGCCGACGAACGCCATCTGCACTGGCGCGCTGTCTGGGATGGCGAAGTGCGGGAGTGGAGCAGCGTGATTACCGAACGCGATCCCGACCGTTATATCGCCTGGCATGACGTGGATGGTCCGCATCGTACTTTTACGATCAGCCTTGCTGCGCTGGAGGAAATGAAAACGCGCCTAGTCGTGGCGGTTTCCTTGCTGGAAGAAGCGGGCAAGGAAAAAGATGGCGCTGCCGGGGAGCGCTTGTCGCTTCGTTTATCGGGCGACCTGGAGCGCCTGAAGCGCTTGCTGGAAAATGAAGGCCACGACTGGAATGAATGGCCCTCCACGCATGATCCACAGGCAGCCTCTACCCACTCCATTCCCGTGTTCGATACCTTTTCAGACCAGTCGCCGCATGACGATGCGGCGCAACCGGCCTCGCAAAGCTCATCGCATCAACAGCAAGCCAGTTCTCACTCCGCCCACACTACCGAAAGACCGGCAAATGCAAGGATGCATGCCGGCATCGGTGAAACCGGTAAAGCAATCATGCAGGGGCTGCGGCAAGGCCTGGACCAGCCCTTGTCTATGGTGCGCAAGATGTCTGGCGAAATGGACCCGTTGTTCGAGCGCCTGCTCGGACGCTCCATGAGCAATCCCTGGGGGAAGGGAGGGGCAGGCAGGTGGATGCCCACAGTGGATGTGGTGCAGCGCGACAAGGAGCTGGTGGTGTCGGTCGATCTGCCCGGCGTCGACAAGCAGGATGTGCACATTGAACTGCTGGACGACAGGATCAGCATAGAAGGTGAAAGGCGGGCGCCGGGTGAGCAGAAAAGCTTGCCGGGTTATCGGCCGGAATGCATTTACGGTCGTTTTTACAAGCAGCTTTCCCTGCCTGCGGGCGTGCAGGAGGAACAGATACGGGCCTCCCTGCATAACGGCGTGCTGGAAATCCGCATGCCCCTGCCTCCCGGCGTGGGCAGTCAGGGACATCGTGTCGACATAGAAGGTCGGCCTTGAGAGGCGGCATGCTGCACCGGTTCATACAATTCACTTCTGACTCAAACGCGTTTTCAGGGAGGCCGTACTGATGGCAACCGAACTGGTGGGCTGGGCGAGCGCCCTGATCCTGATGATGACCATTTCGCGGCAAGTTTACAGACAGTGGCGCACGCGCGATTGCACGGGCGTTTCGAGCTGGCTTTTCATCGGCCAGACCGCCGCCTCTACCGGCTTTGTCATCTACAGTTACCTGCTTGCGAACTGGGTGTTCGTACTGACCAACAGCTTCATGCTGCTGACTGCCATCGTGGGACAGTTTATTTATGCGCGCAACAAGCGCCTGACTGATGATGCGCCTGTGCCCGTAGGTGCGGAAAGATCTTCCTGATCGGCCCTTGCATTGTTGGGTAGCGGTGACGGCATGTCGTAGGCCGGGATGAACCCATGACTGCATCCGTGCCAGGCATGACGCTTGCATGAAAGAGGAACATTGTCATTGTCTAACTTGCCTCTTTCCACTGTCCGGGTCTGCCATCATGAATAACGCGCATAGTGTCATGCCTGTAATCAGTCAGCTCTTCAGGATGCTACTGCTAGTCGTAACCTTGTCGGTTCTGTCTGCCTGCGATCGTGCCGATCCCACGCCCGATCCGGCTCCCGCGCCGCCGACGCCGCAAACCATGGAAGAAGACGTCTTGCCCCGTGTGCAACGCGCAGTATTCTTCTATGGCTACGGCGAGGCGGCAGCTCATCAGGATGAAGAAGCAAAGCGGAAGCGGCCGCGCTTGCCGCAAACGTGAGCTGGTCTTCACAGTGCTTCGGCGCTTCGGCTTGCTTGTCGTGCCGGGGCTGACTTGAAGAACTGTCCGGTTTCCTCGGAGTCGGAATGAAAAGCAATGGAGAGCAATGGAAGTGAGGCCAATCAAGGAGAAGCAGAACATGAAGCAAGCGCATGCTGCAGCGTTGATAGCGCTACTTTTGATTAGCACTGCTTCAGTCGCGCAGGTCGGCCGCAGTATTCATCGCGATGCGCCGACCGAGCGTTTTCCCGGCGACCCTATCCAGGGCGGCGCCTTGAAGGAACATCGTGCATCGCCTTCCCGCGGCCACTTGCCCGTTGCGCCGGACGATCACAGCAGGATAAATTCAGAATCCAGTTCAGGATCGAGTGCAGGGTCGAGTTCGGGGGCGACCCAGACCTATCGCAGTTCCGACATCGACACCAGCAGAATGCCGCCGCCGGCGCCTGCTGCGGAACTCATGGTCCAGTCCAGCAATGGCGTGAGCTGGCTGTGCGGCGGGATCGGCGAACGCGAAGTTACCAGCATGAAGCATGAAGCCAGGCGCTACGACATGATGCTGACTTTCGCCGCGCGCAACGGCGCTTATCTGGCGGATGTGAATGTGACGATACTGGGCCCGAACGGAAGCCAACTGGTGCAGACGCAATGCGAAGGCCCCATCATGCTGCTTAACGTGCCTGGCAGCGGCGCATATCGCATTCGCGCCGAGGTCGAAGGTCACGAAGTGACGCAAGGGGTTCAGATACAGGATGGGCGCGGTCAGCATCGCCACGTGGTGATGACCTGGCCTGCGTCCACAGCCGGCATGTTTTCCGGTCCTGCTTCATCGGGAGCATCCGACGACTTTGACGAGGATTCCAGCAGCCCGGTGGTGGATTGATTGGCCGTGGCGGTTTCGGATGGGCCAGCAAGTGCCGGTTTTATTTTTCTCGAATCCCTAATCCCTAATCCCTAATCTTTAATCTTTAGTCTTTAGTCTTTAATCTTTGATCTTTGATCCTTAAGAATGAAACATGCGCTGGGGCCGCTTACGGCAGCCACAGCGCATGAGCATCGACCTTGATCGATTCTTACATCTTCTTCTGGGTATCGGTTGCGGTGCCCTGGATCTTTTCACCACCGCGTTCAACGTCCTGACCCATGCCACGGAAAGTGTTGCATGCGCTCAGGCTGGCAGTCAGCATCACAATGCCGAACAGTGCAAAAATTTTCTTCATAGTATTTCCTTTCCTTGATAACAATGAACCAATAAAAACCAGGCAGCTAATCTGCCTCCTTAAATGGGCAGCTTCGCAAGGAAGCTTCCCTTACTACCGGTTCACCTTCACTCGAACCGTTGGCGCGGATTTCCCCTGCGCGACTTGTAATAATTCATCGCGAGAGTGAACGCTCGCATGGCCGCCTGCATTTGCGCCGGATTACGCAGCATCATGGCTATCGATGTCGCTAAAGTCGTGCCAAAGGTGGTGACGGCAATGCTTTTCTTTATCTCGCTGTCAGTCTTTCGCTCTTCTTTTGCTTTCGGCTGGCTACGGCTCCTGGCGTATCCCTTTTTACTTGCCACCAGCACGGCTACCGTCCCGGCCATCAGCAGATAAGGATGAGCCATGATCCACCGCATGGTCTGACTTTGCGGAAATTTTCCCGGCGGTACCGGCGATGCATAAGGAAGGGGAGTCGACCCAAGCTCTTCATAAACCGGCTCTTCTTCCTGATTCATCAGCATGCGCCGATAGACAGCACGGCTGCTTTCCAGTTGCTCCAGCAGGCGCCGCTTTTCTTCTTCCAGGGACATCGCTGGTTTCATAGGCTTTCTCTCACCAAGGCGGCGTCTCGCTTGATTTCGTCACGCAGCGTGCCCAAAGCGGAACCAGGCCGATGCTTGCTCGCCAGCGAGAAGCCAAAGCCGGCAACCCCGGCATACAGCACCACCACTCCCCACGCCGCAAGCGCCCGGTAGGGAGAATCCCACCAGGTAAGGATGATTGCCACGCCGAGGAAAATAGTGGCAAGCAAGCCGAATACCGCGCCGACAGCCGTACTCACCAGCATGACACCCAGCTCACGGCCCTGCAGTTTCATCTCTATGCGTAGCAGCTCGATGTAATCACCCAGCCGATCCAGCGCAATGTGGGAAATCTGCCTGGATTTTCTGATCGCTTCAAACACGGCATAATTCCTTCACAGAAAAATAGGGGGAAGCGAGTCCTGCTCTAACGGCGCAGCAAGGCTCCCAGCACTAGGCCGACCCCGGCCGCGATGGCCACGGATTGCAAGGGTTTTTCCTTCACATAGTCGGACGTCATATCCATGCCCTGGGAAAGATGCTCGCTGGCCTGATCCGCCATGCCCTTGGCCGAGTAGCGCCAGGAATCGAGTTGTTGCATCAGGCGGTCGCGCGCGTCTCTCAGTTCGACATCGGTGAGCGAGGTGGCTTTGGACATCAATGCATCCAGGTCGGCTTTCAGATTGGAAAGCTCATTGCGCAAGCGGGCGCTGGATTCAGGCGACATGTCATCGCTTCCGGACATGCCGCTATACCTGCCCGCGCTGCCCATTGCCCCAGACCCTGTTGCGCCGTTATCGGATACATCGGATGAGTAATCGGGATTCATGGTGCTTATCTCCTTTAGACGATTGACGGGCCAAGTTCAATTATGAGCGGTAGCAGGGCCCTGGCTTTTTGATCGGCGTCATTCCAGCAATGCCGAACGACGAAATAGCTTCAAAGAACGATGAAATAGCTGCGAATGCCATACAGATGAAAGCGCGCTTGTCTCTGCTTTCTTCATCGACTCGTGCAAGCCTTGTGCCAGGCTGTAAGAAAGAGATAGGTGAAGCAAGGCAGATAGCGCGGGGTAACTGTCTGTGAGGCAGCAAACGCAGCAGACAGTTCAGGCAGACGCGGACACGACACCGGAAATGAAGGAGTGGCCAGCGCATGCTAGCGCTGGAAGTTTGCGCGAGGTGTTCACGCTACGCGCTGCTACTGCCAGCAGGCTTGGGGAGACGCAAGCTGCCTGGCTAACGGAGGCCTACTCAAAGCGGCTATAATGCAGGCTTTCCTGCCTGCCTAAAAAGCAGGCATACTTTTCTGTCCCCTACCTATGTCCCGTTCCGCCTTGACGTTACGCCTGCTGCGCCCGCTCCTGGCCAGTGTTGCGCTGATCCTGTGCGCGCCGCTGGCTGCCCAGTCCAATGCTCAATCCATCAACAAGGATGCCATGACCGAGAGAGTGGCCGCCTGCACCGCCTGTCACGGCGAAGCAGGGCGCGCCGCTGCCGATGGTTACTATCCCCGCATTGCCGGCAAGCCGGCCGGTTATCTTTACAATCAGCTGATCAATTTTCGCGATGGCCGCCGGCAGTGGCCGCTGATGATTTACCTGGTGGATCATCTGTCGGACAGCTATCTGCTGGAAATGTCCGAACATTTCGCACAGGTGAAACTGCCTTATCCGCCGCCGCAAGTCGTGAATGTGCCCGCCAGCGTCATGGAACTGGGCCGGCAACTGGTCGTGTCGGGAAATCCCGGCAAAGGCATACCTGCCTGCGCGACCTGCCACGGCGCCAGGCTGACCGGCATGGAGCCTGCGATTCCCGGCTTGCTGGGCTTGCCGCGCGACTATCTGAATGCGCAGTTCGGTGCCTGGAAAAATGGATCGAGGCGTGCAGTCGCTCCCGATTGCATGGCTGAAATCGCTGAGCGCCTCACGGTGGAAGAGATCAGCGCAGCCTCGGCCTGGCTGGCTTCCCAGCCGGTGCCGGCGGATTATGTGGCCTTGCCCGCGACCGATGCGAAGCTGCCGATGGAATGTGGCAATGCACTGCAGGAGGTGAAACGATGAAACGTATCCTCCTGATTCTCTTGCTGGTGCTGATCGTCGTGCCGCTGCTCTGGCTGATGCCGCAATTCGCCAATGAAGATGTCAGCAGCACTGCCACCTCCAGCGTCGATCCCGTGCAGCAGATTGAACACGGCAGCTATCTGGCCAAGGCCGGCAACTGCATCGCCTGTCACACGATGCGCGGCGGCGAACCCTATGCCGGCGGCCGCGGCATCGTCACGCCTTTCGGCACTTTGTATGCGTCGAACATCACGCCGGATGAAGAAACCGGCATCGGCAGCTGGAGTGCGGACGACTTCTGGCGCGCCATGCATCACGGCAAATCCAAGGATGGCAGCTTCCTCTATCCCGCCTTCCCGTATCCGAACTACACCAAGGTCACGCGCGCCGATTCAGATGCGCTGCATGCCTACTTCCGTTCCATCGAGCCGGTGAAGCAGGAAAACCTCGAACATGAGTTGCGTTTCCCTTACAACCAGCGCGCCTTGCTGGCGGTGTGGCGGGCGCTGTATTTCACGCCGGGCGAATACCAGCCGGATACCAGCCAGACCGTGGACTGGAACCGGGGCGCTTACCTGGTGCAGGGACTGGGCCACTGCAATGCCTGCCACACTACGCGTAATGCATTAGGCGGAATCGATGAACGGTCCGATCTGGCGGGCGCAGTGATCCCGGTGCTGGACTGGTATGCGCCGCCCCTGACTGGCAGCGACGAATCGGGCGTCGAGAGCGCTTCGGCAGAACAGCTGGCTTCCCTGTTGAAAACGGGTGTATCGGACCACAGCGCCGTGTATGGTCCTATGGCAGAGGTGGTGCGCCATAGCCTGCAGTACATGTCGGATGCCGATATCAATGCGATGGTGGGTTATCTGCAATCCTTGCCGCAACAGGCGGCAGCGCGCACTTCGTCATCGGCTGCGGTACGCAGCAGCGCGGCCGATGCCATGCTGCGCCAGGGCGCGATCATCTACAAGGAGCAGTGCGCATCCTGTCACAAGGACGATGGACGCGGCGTGCCGCGCGTGTATCCGGCACTGGCAGGCAATCCTTCCGTGACGCTGGATCTGGCCATCAATCCGATTCGCATGGTGCTGCATGGCGGTTATCCGCCCAGTACCGAAGGCAATCCCCGTCCTTACGGCATGCCGCCTTTCAGCGCCATGCTGAGCGATGAAGAAGCGGCTGCGGTGGTGTCCTATATCCGTAATGCCTGGGGCAACCAGGCCTCGGTGATTTCGCCGCTGGAATTGAGCCGTTACCGTACCGTACCGCTGGATTGAATAAAGCGGCAGAAAAGAAAAAGGCCGGCAATGCCGGCCTTTTTCATGGGCAGTCGCGAATCAGTTGACTTCGACGCTTTCGAAAATCATGGAGGAGAGTTCGTTGATGTGCTCATCGGAACTATCCTCGGAAGTTTCGAGATGGAAGTTCAGCAGCTTGCCTTTTTCCGCCGTGATCAAGGTGACGAAGCGGCGATTGGTGGACGCGTCAAAACCGCCGTAACGGCTGAACATGAACTGGCCTTCATCCTTGATATCCGTGTCGGTCAGCTTGAGCTGCTCGCCCGATTTCTTCACTTCCTTGTTGCGGCACTCTTCCAGGTAATCCTTGAAAGTGTTCATCGCCTGGTCTTTGCTGATGCCATCGGCAAAGCGCAAGATGGAAATCGTGAGCTTGTCCTGACCATCGCCGCTGGCCAGCGTAATTGCCCTTTCGACAGGATCGCTGTCATCCTGCCAGTCATCGGGAAGCATCACGCTGAATGCCATATGGTTATAGGTCTTCATATCTCTGTCTTTCATTAATTATTCTGCCTGCCGACTGCGCTTGAATACGGCAGCAGAGGTTAGGAAGGAATGAAACGTCGATTCAATTGTACCTCTTATGCGATAGGGAGTGTTTTGAGGGCGGCTGATGTTTCAGCAGGGAAGCGCGCGGCATTTCTTTTTTGCAGGTCCTTAAATGAAGGAAAGATGAAAAATGAAAGATGAAAAATAAGCGATGGAAAATCATGAGAAGGCGAAGCCGAGCGGCGCGCGGCATTACATAAGATAATTCCCGGCAAGCCGCCGTGCAGTTTCCCTCATCGGCAGCGCTTGCCCGCAATGACATGGAAGGATGAAGAATGCTGTATACGCCCGCTCGTTTCACGCCCTTGCTCACGCCGCCCTTGAATGCGGATGCCCAGCTGTTCGTGTTTCATCCTGAGGGATTGATGCTGCGCGAGGCGGATAACGCATTGCCGCATGAAGCCGAGTGTGTCGGTCTGAGCTTGGTGGATGACAGGATACACACGGTAGGCATGCTGGATGGCTGCGTCTATCGCTGTGCCTCGCTGGTCCGCACGCAGCAGCCTTTGCCCGGCTACCGCTATGTCAGCCTGCGTTCCCTGTTCGGGGTATGGACGGATGAAATGATGGCAGTGGCCAGCCGCGCCAGCCAGATCGCAGAGTGGGGGCGCAGCCATCGTTACTGCGGCGCCTGCGGTATCCCCACGGTGCTGACCGAAGGCGAGCGTTGCATGCGCTGCCCGGAATGCGGCTTGTCGTGTTATCCGCGCGTATCACCTTCGATGATGGTGCTGGTGAAAAAGGGCGATGCCATCCTGCTGGCACGCAATGGCGCCTGGCCGCCGAACCGCTTCAGTGCCTTGTCGGGATTCGTCGAGCCGGGCGAAACGGTAGAGGAAGCGGTGCATCGCGAAGTCGAAGAGGAAGTGGGCTTGCGCGTTCACCGCCTCAGTTACTTCGGCAGCCAGTCCTGGCCCTTTCCGCATTCCCTGATGATCGCTTTTACCGCCGAATACCTGTCCGGCGACATCAAGGTCGACGGCATCGAAATCGCCGAAGCCGCATGGTTCGGACCCGGCGATGCCTTGCCCGATTATCCCACCCGCATCTCCATATCCTCCACCCTGATCCAGGCTCACCTGCCAGGCGGCAGAAAGTAGGCTTGCTGCGCCATCGCGGATCATGAAACGAAGCTGCCCTGCTTGAGGCAGGCAGGGGCGGCATTAGGCAGTGAGACCAGCTTCATGTCTGACTTGCCGCCATATCGATCACGCTCACATGCGCCGCTACGACGCGCCAGCCTTCCGGCATACGCATCCAGGTCTGGCTTTGCCTGCCGATTTTCCGGCTGCCTGCGCGCACGAATTCCAGGTTGGCGGTGGCGGCATCCTTGCCGTAAGTCGTGATCACCTTGCGATGAACGCTGCGCATCAGTCCTGCCGATGGGCGTCCTGCGCGGAAGGCCTGGATTTCGTCGTAGCCATACAGGTTTTCGGTGGCGCCGTAACGCAGCGTATGCGGTGAATTCCAGAACAGTTCGTCCAGCACCGCCACATCGTTGTTCACCAGCGCGGTTTCGTAACGGTCCAGCGCGGCACTGACTTCGGCTACCACTTCGGGAAGATTGATTTCCATGAGAGAGAAGGTCATCGATGTAGCTCCATGAATGAAGACGGGGCGCGGAACTGGCTCACGCCCATTTGTTCCAGCATGCTCGCGGCGGCAAGGCACAGGTCTTCCCGCCACGGCGCTGCAATGATCTGCACGCCTGTCGGCAAGGCAGCATCGGTCCACACAGGTATTGTGCAGACCGGCAAGCCTATACAGGAAACAGGTTGAGTCAGGATGCCCATGCTGGCGCGTGCTGGCACCCTTTTGCCGTTGATGTTGATGGTTTCTGCGCCGACGGGCGATGCAGGAACCGGCGTGGCAGGGGCGATCAGCAAGTCGAAGCGGGAGAAAAGTTTCATCGCTTCCTCATAGGCGGCGCGGCGCACGCGCTGGGCTTGTACCAGCCAGGAAGCAGGAATCAGGTTGCCCGCGATCAGGCGGTCGCGCGAAAGCGGTTCGTACTGCGGGTAGTGATCCATCAGGTTCTGCCTGTGCAAGGCGCCGCCTTGCGCGCCGGTGATGATGAAGGCTGCGGAACGGGCGGCTTCGGCCAGTGAAAACTCGGCCTTCTCTGCGGAACTGAAAGCCTGCGCAATGCGCTGCACCGCTTCGCGTGCCTGCGGGCCGGCCCACTGCTCGAACCATCCGCCGAGTACGCCTATGCGCAGCAATGCGACATCGATGGTGTGCGCGTTCACGGTTTCGATGCCGCGTTGCGCGCAGCAAGGATCTTCCGCGTCCGGCCCCTGCATGACTTCATAGCTGACGATCAGGTCGGCCACGCTTCGTGCAAACGGGCCGAGATGGTCCAGGTCAGCGACGAAGGGAAAGGTGCCGGTGCGCGGCAGGCGTCCGAAGGTGGGCTTCAAACCGAATAGGCCGCACAGCGAGGAGGGCACGCGGATAGAACCATTGGTGTCCGAGCCCAGCGTGATCGGCACCAGTCCACCCGCCACGGCGGCAGCCGAACCGCCGGACGAGCCGCCGGCGATGCGGGTGACATCGTGAGGGTTGCGTGATGCACCGTAATGCGTATTTTCGGTGGTGAAGCCGTAGGCATGCTCGTCCATGTTCAAGGCGCCGACCAGGATGGCGCCCGCCTGCTGCATGCGCGTGACGAGTGCGGCATCGCGTGCAGCCGGTGCATTGCTTTCATTCACCTTGCCGCCGGCCAGCGTGATTACGCCTTCGATATCGAACAGGTTCTTTACCGCATACGGCACGCCCGCCAGTGGAGGCAGGGGCGCGCCGCTTTGACGGAGTTCATCGATGGCGGCTGCTTCGCGGCGGGCGCGTGCTTCGGTCACGGCCGTGAAGCAGTTCAGCAGCGGATCGCGCCGCCTTATCGTATCCAGCGTGGCTTGCAGGATGTCGCCGGCATTCGCTTCGCCCTGTTTGATCCGGGCGACGATATCGCTTGCGTTCATCATGGCCTGAACACCGCTGCCGGTTCGGTTGAAGACGGTAGCGGCAATTCGCGCATGGCCCGCGATATTTCCTCGATGCGGGTAAATTGCGCGATGACGCGCTGTACCGCTTCCTCATCCAGCGCATAGCCCTGCAGTCGCAGCGCGCTGCGTACGTAAGTGTCGAGCATATCCTGCTTCATCATTTGCGCACCTCGCGCTGGAAGATTTCCATGCTGCGCTTCTTGGTTTGCACGAAGCTGGCTTGAGACAATGTTTCCACCGTGCGCGGACGCGCTTCGTCGTAATGCAGAATTTCCGCGACCCTGGTTGGGCGCTTGGTCAGCAGCAGCACCTGGTCCGCCAGGTAAACCGCTTCTTCCAGGTCGTGCGATACCAGCATCATGGTGGTGCCGGTCTGCATGTGCACCTCCTGCAGTTTCTCGCGGATGAACAGCGTCATCTCGAAATCGAGCGCGGAGAAGGGTTCGTCCAGGAACAGCACTTCCGGCTTGGGCGCCAGCGCGCGCATGATGGAAGCGGTCTGCTGCTGCCCGCCGGACAGTTCGTAGGGATAGCGGTTCAGGTCGAATTTCACATCGAAGGAAGCCACCAGTTCTTCCATGCGCTGCTCGATCTGGGCGCGCGACTTGCCTTCCAGCTTCAGCGGATAGGCAATGTTGTCGATGGTACGCAGCCAGGGAAACAGCGCTTCGCGGTAGTTCTGGAACACGTAGCCGATCTTGGTATCGGCCAGCGATTTGCCGTCGAACAGGATTTCGCCGGCATCGATGGGAATCAGGCCTGCGATCATGTTGATCAGCGTGGATTTGCCGCAGCCGTTGGGACCGAACACGGAAACGATCTTGCCCTTGGGGATGTCGAGATTGAAATTCTCATACAGCGGCCATCCGGCAAAATACTTGGTCAGGCCGCGTATCGTGATGTGGGTGCCGGCCGGTCCCGGCACGAAGGGCTTGGCTGGCAGCGCCAGTTCCATCATGGGTTCGATGACACGCATTTTTATCTCCCGCTCCAGTGAACGATGCGCCGCTCCATGAGCAGAAACAGCAAGTTCAGTACATATCCCAATATGCCGGCCGACAGAATCGCGGCATACATGCTTTTCACGTTCAGCACCTGCTGCGTATCGATGATGCGATGGCCCAGGCCGTTTTCGGAACCGATGAACATCTCGGCCACGATCACGATCACCAGCGCCATCGACACCGCCGAGCGCAGGCCGACGAAGGTAGGTTGCAGGCTTTCCCAGATCAGCACATCCTTGAAGATGCGCCAGCGCGATGCACCCATGACCTTGGCCGCCATCATGCGCTGCTTGCGTGCATTCATTACGCCGTAGGCGCTGTTGAACAAGATGATCAGCCAGGCGCCGAAAGCGGCGATCGCCACCTTGTTGATGTCGGATACGCCGAAGATCAGCAGGAATAGCGGGATCAGCGCCGACGAAGGCGTGGAGCGGAAGAAGTCGATCAGGAACTCCACGCTGCTGTAAGCCTTTTCATTGCTGCCCAGCAGTACGCCTAGCGGCACGCCGACGATGGCCGCGATGGCGAAGGCTTGCAGCGTCCTCGATACCGTAACCATGAAATCCATCAGCAACGGACCGCCGGCCAGGCCATGGATCAGCGCATCGATGGTGGCAAGCGGAGGCGGCAGCAGGATGGCCTTGATCAGACCCATTCGCACCACCAGGTCCCATGCGATCAGTAAAGCGATGGGGCCGATCAGCGGCAGCAGGCGAATCATTACCGGTTCTTTTTTTATCTCTATTGCGTCTTTGGCTTGCGTCCAGGGTGCGGAGACGGCGGTGGCGGTGGCGTTTTTTTCCATGATCAGCCCTTGTAAAGCAGCTTGTCGACAAGGACGCGCTGCTCGAAAATGCCGCGCTCGTGGAACAGGTCGTAAAACTTCTGGAAGTAGGCAATCGCAGCCGGCGTGAACTCGTTGTAGTACATGTAGTCCGACATCGGCACTTCGCCGGTGAGCGGGCCGTCGATGGCGGTATAGCCTTTGAGATAGGGCCGCGCCTCGTTGGGGTTTTTGCGAACCAGGTCCACGCCTTTCCTGTAGGCCGCAATGTAGCGCCTGGCGACATCCGGATGCTTGCCGATGAATTCCGTGGTCAGGCTGGCAGCGCCGCCGTGCCACGGCGCCATCGGGTCGCCCAGAATGTATTTCGCCACCACGCCCACTTCCAGGTTGCGCGTCGAGCCATTCATGCGGCCGACGGTGCCGGTAGGTTCCAGCGTGTACACCGCATCGACCTGTCCGGCTGCAAGCGCGGCCACATGCTGTCCTATGGGCAGTTCGATCACGTTCATCGTCCCGGCGCCGCCGCGTTCCAGCATGACCTTGGCCAGCGTGACATTCTGGATGCCGGGTCCGGAGGCGACGCGCTTGCCTTTCAGTTCGGCCACGCTCTTGACGGGGCTATCCCTGGGCACCACGAATTCATCCAGCACGAATTTTTCATTGGTGGGATTGGTGCAGAAAATCTTGAACAGATTGGGCTGTGCAATTTCGCCGATGGCCAGCACGGCGGAGGCGGTGCCGTTGGAACTGCCTTCAGCGCGCCCGGCCAGCATGGCTTCCATGACTTGCTGCGCGCTGGCATATTTTTGCGCTTCTACATTCAGGCCCGCTTCCTTGAAGTAGCCTTTTTCAAGTGCCGCAAAGAAGGGCAGGCCGGACGCGACCGGCCAGAAGCCGATGCGGATCTTGGGAGCGGCCTGGGCATTCACGATGGCCGGTGCGCCGAGCATGGTCATCGCGGCACCGGTGGCGGCAGCCTTGATCAGACGGCGGCGCGACAGCGAGGGTGCTTGTTCGCTTGAGTGTGAAACAGGATGGTTCAGGCTGGCTGCTTTGGTATTTTTCATCATTCCTCCCGTAGTCATGATGTGATTGCGGTCTAGTGAAAGTGCGGTGAAAGTAGGGTGTTCGGATGCGGCTTACTTCGATGCGTGTAAAGCGCTGAGATAGGATTTCCATCCTCCGTAAGCGGTGATGTCGGCAGCGCCGCGAATGCCTGCGCTCTCGCAGAGAAACCCCTGCACGAAACTGCCGTCGGCCAGTTCCAGCGTGCCGATGCCCAGGGGCGCGGGAATGGCGGCGACAAAAGAACCGTAATGTTCGACTGGCATTTCCCAGATCTCGACGGCAATCGATGCGCCTTCATCGGCGGCGGTGCGTACCAGTCCCGGTTTGCCGGCATGGGTGCCGGTCAGTGCATAGAGCCGGTAGGAAGGCGCGGTGGCCGTGCTTTGCAGCAGTCGCGCGCCGCGCTCAGTCAGTTGCGGATTCAGCGGCATGCCGGACAGATGTGCGCCGACGACTGCCAGTTGCACGGTGCTGCCGGCAGGGCGTGGCAGCAGCGTCGCCGCAGGGACCGGTTCGTCCGAGGTGCCCAGCGTCAGGCCGGTGGCGGCGTGGTAGCGTGCGCCGATGTCGGCCAGGCGCAGATCGGAGGCGGCAGGGCCGATGAAGGTGATGCCGAAGGGCAGGCCGTCAGCTCTGATGGAAGACGGCACGGCGAGTGCAGCCAGATCGAGCAGGTTCACCGCATTGGTGTAAGTGCCGAGGCGGCGATTCAGTTCTATCGGATTGGCTTCGACTTCTTCCCTGGTATAGAGGGTGGGTGCCGTAGGCACGACCAGCACATCGATGTCCGACCAGAGCGCGCGCACTTGCTGTTCATAAGCACGCATGCGCGTCGTGGCCTGGAACAGGTCGGCTGCGCTGTAGTGCTTGCCCGTGCCGACGATGGTGCGCACTACCGGGTGAATGCGCTCGGGATGTTGATCGAAGAACTCGCGTATTGCGGCATAACGCTCGGCCACCCATGCATCCTCATACAGCGCAATTGCTGCCTGCGCCATAGGCGTGTAATCGATTTCGACCTTGCTGCCGCCCAGTTGCTGCAGGCGTTCGCAGGCCGCGGCAAATGCCTGCTCCGATTTTTCATCGCCGAAGAAATTGAGATGCGCGGCATCGGGAATGCCGAAGCGAAAGCTTGACGGAAAGGCGCGTGCATCAAGTTTGATGGGACGCGAATACGGATCCTGCGCATCGTAGCCGGCAGTCGCCATCAGTACATTCACCGCTTCAGCGACGGTGCGCGCAAAGATGGAAGGACAATCGATATGCGCGCAGGCGGGCAGGATGCCGGCGGTGCTTAACAGGCCGCGCGTGGGTTTCAGACCGACGATATTGTTGAAGCCGGCAGGCACGCGTCCCGATCCTGCCGTGTCGGTGCCCAGCGAGAAATCCACCAGTCCAAGCGCGACGGCCACTGCCGAGCCGGAGCTGGAGCCGCCGCTGATATAGCGCGGGTCAAAGGCATTGGGCACGGCGCCGTAAGGAGAGCGCGTACCGACCAGTCCGCAGGCGAACTGATCCAGATTGGTTTTTCCTGCCATGCTTGCACCAGCCTCGAGCAGTCGTTGCACCACGGTGGCCGATACAGTGGGCATGCGTTCGAAACCGGGGCAAGCTGCCGTGGTGGCGAAACCGGCGACATCGATATTGTCTTTTACCGCAAAGGTTTTTCCTGACAGAGGATGGGCAGCGTTAGCGGCAGTCGCAGCAGCGGCCTGTGGCGAGAAGTCGGTGGCGATGCTGATGAAAATCGCAGACGGCACACTATCAAGTGCAGGAGCGGCTTCAGTGAGAGTGGACGTGGCGCTGGAAAATGATGCACTCATTTGGATACCTTTTTGTAGTCATGAAGGTATCTGAGCAGCATCCATGCCAGCTCTTGCCTGCGGTTAATGAAGGTCAGATAAAGCGGCGCGCGCGTGAATGAGGTTGAAGCTGAAGCAATTCAGTATTCAGTTCATGCAGACAGTGCATGAGCATCGAAGCGCTTCAGTCGCTTCAATGCGCTTCAGTAAGTGAGAGCAGATGAATGGAGAGCGCGTCAGGAGATCGGTACTTCAGCAAGGCAGGAATGAATGAGTGCAGCCGCAACCGGCGAGCTTCATTCATCTGGCAGCCATTGCGGATTCCAGACGATTTCCCACAAGTGGCCATCCGGGTCGCGAAAGTAACCGGCATAACCGCCCCAGAATGTGGCCTGGGCCGGCTTGATGATGGCGGCGCCTGCTGCCCGGGCTTGCGCCATGGCGGCATCGACTTCTTCGGGCGTGCGCACATTGTGTCCCAGCGTGAAGGACGGAGATGCCGATGCCGGAATTTCCATGCCGGTGTCATGCGCCAGCGACGTGTGCGGCCACAAGGCCAGGCGTAATCCCGATTGCAGGTCAAAGAAGGCGACGGCGCCGTGTTCGAACTCGGTGCCGATGATGCCTTCCATTTTCCATCCCAATCCATCGCGATAAAAACGTACCGCTTGTTCCAGATCCTTGACCGTTAAGGTGAGTACCGAGAGGCGAGGTTTCATTTGAACTTGTTTTTGCAGTCGCGTTGATCAAGCCTGCTTGCAGAAGCAGACGGTTCGGTTCCATGGGCGCAAAGCGCGGCATGCGCGGATGAGAGCAGCTTGTGTGTGGAGGCGCGCTGGCCAGCAGAGGCTTACTCTAGCATTTCTGCCGGCACGCAGCGACAGGAAGCATGCAACAAGAACGATGATGCCGGAGATTTGCTCCTTTCTCATGAGGGCGAGAAGGGAGTGCGGGAAATTTAGCCGTGGCGCATCCAGGTGCCATTGGCCTGGCGGCAGGCGACTTGCCGGGTTCTTTCGGTGCGGCCGTAGGTGACGATGCTGGCGATGTAAGTCCTGCATCATAATTCGCCGCGGCGTTCCGCCTGGCCTGGCGTGACGCTGTATTTCACTCGGGGATCATGAGCTGGAACCCATTCCAGCCGGCCGCCGGCAGGCGCGGCTTCCAGCGCCTGGCCTATGCATGCCTGATTATGCGGATCGATGCGCCGGCCTATGGAGCCGCCTATCAGTACCCCGGCAATCGCGCCGCCTATGGTGGCTGCAGTTTTGCCATCGCCTTTGCCGATCTGGTGACCGGCGACGCCGCCAAGGATGCCACCGAGGATAGCGGTGCCGGTAGCGGAGTCGCAGCGATACACCGGCGCTTGCGGCGTTGAAGATTGAGCTTTGCGTGCAGGGGGCTTCGCTTTCCGGGCCGGTGGACGCTCTCCGAACCAGGGTGGATACACGACTTGCGGCGGCTGGGAAACGATGACCTGTACCGGGCGCTTCGCATTTTTTCATTCGCGCTTTTCCTGGTAAGTGCCATTCTTCTTCCACGTGCGTTCTACTTTGCACGGGCCTTCCCAGGTCACTTCATGATGGGAGCGCTGGTGGCGACGCTTGCGTTCATCGTCGTCGCCATCACGATCGGCCAATGCAAAGGTGGGATGAAGCAGGAGCAGGGCCGCAGCCGCAAGCAGGAAAATTTTTTTCATGAAAGATCCTTGTGTAGACCGGGCGAACTATAGGCCTTGAAGGTCGTTGTCGATTTTTCAACTTTGCAAGAGTGGTAAGTAAATGCTAGCGGCGTGCGGATGTGCGGAGGCGGAGCATGGAGCGAACGCTGGCGCGCCGCATCGGAGGAGAGGAGCTTGTCTTGATAAAGGCTTGATCGCAAGCCGGCATGGCAGGGATGCCGGCGTCATTGCGAGCGACATCCAGGACAGCGGATCAAGCGCAGGGAGAGGATCGATAGAGGTCTGCATCTATCGATAGTGTCGAGTGTGGTCAGGAAAAGTTGCGGCTCTGTTTGAAGCCGGCAGGATCGCTTATCGATCTGGCGACTGACGCATCTGCTTTCCTTGCTGAAGCGAAGCAGCGGCGCAAGTGGAGCAATAGCGCAGACATAAAAAAACCCGGCAACGAGGCCGGGTCATTCTTCTTTTCTTAGGACTGCCAGCAAGGCGTCCTGGTACTTCTTTTTCTTCTTACTTCTTCTTCGGATTCACAGCAGCTTTGAGCGTGGCACCAGCTGAAAAGCGAGGAGTCTTGGAGGCGGCGATCTTGATGGCTTCGCCCGTTGCCGGGTTGCGGCCTTTGCGAGCAGCGCGCTTGGCAACCGAAAAAGTACCGAAACCGGTAATACCCACGGTGTCGCCTTTTTTCAAACGCTCAGTAATGATATCGATGAGGGTGTTGACCGTATTGTTTGCCGCAGTAGCGGACATCTCGGTGCGCTTGGACAGCTCTGCAACCAGTTCGCCTTTTTTCATAAGAAACACTCCATAGTTCAAGGAGCCCGAAGATTACCATAAAACAACAAAAATGCAATTCCGCACAGGCGTTCTTTCCTCTGAAAAGTCACATTTTTACTGCAGAAACCGCGATAAAAACGGGAATTTCGGGAAAGCCAGAAAAGTCGGATGAGAAGAGCGGGAAGAGCGAAGTAAACAGCGTGCCGATAAAAGGCTAAAAAAAGTCCACCGGGGAGGTGGATGGAATCTGTATAGAAAAAGGAGGAGACATGCAGCTTGAATGATTGTAGCGACCACATTTAATCAGTAAAAATTGATTATTGGAATGCCTGAGATGTGGAATTTTTATAGTCCGTGCAGGTGGTGATGCGCGGCAGTGTTGATGCTGAAAATCAGCAGGGCAGCGGTGTGGCGATCATGCCTTGCGCTGAAGCGGATTCAAGGTCCGGGAGCTGATGTGAACCGAGGCCTGGTCTATACGCTCCTATTGCAAGGCCTGTTTTTTGTATGCGCTGCTGGGAAACAGGAGACATGCTTGCGCTTGAGACGTGCAACAGGAATTGAAAGGAGAAGCAACATGCTGGCCTTGAATGAAGATGCATGGCGTGAACTGAACCATGCGCATGGCAATGCCGGCGATCTGCCGGCGCGCTTGCGGCAACTCGCAGGTTTTCCTTGCGGCGAGGGGCGCAAGGATGAACCCTATGCTTCGTTATGGCAGGCCTTGCTGCACCAGCATTGCGTTTATAGCGCGTCTTACGCCGCCTTGCCGCACATGGTAGAAATGATGGGTGACGATCCGAAGCGGGCGCATGCCAGTGTGCTGGAACTGGTCACGCGCATAGAAATCGCGCGCGCCAAGGGCAACGGTCCGCCCATGGATGTTGGGCTGGCGGCCATGTACCGCGCTGCGCTGACACGGCTGCCGGAAGTGATCGCCATGATGGCGCGCCATCCCTGGGACGAGGCTTTCACGCGCATTGCTGCTGCGGCATTGGCGGCAGCGAGAAATCAGGCCATGCTGGCCGAAGCGATACTGGAACTGAAACCGGCCCAGCTTGCCGGCTTCATGGATACGGTCGCCGATGATGAATGAAAATGAATGCCGTCATCGGCAAGCTAGGGTCGGGAGACAAAGGCATTGCCTTCTATATAGAAGCGCAATGGCTTGTGGGCCCACTCGCCTGCATAAGCCACGCCTATGCGCGGGCGGCTGATGATATTGAAGGCAGCTGGGTGCTCGGGGCGGGAGATGAAAAAGTCTGCGCTGCACAGATCATGTCCATTCAGTTTCAGGTCGATTCCCATTGCCCGGGATAACAGGCCGGGCCCGCGGGTGGAAGTGGCGATGCCCTGCACTGGCTCCAATGCCCGTATCAGTACCGCGCTGCCCTGGCCGGGCGCTTCCGTCACGACATTCATGCAGTGATGCATGCCGTAAATCAGATAGACATACGCATATCCCGCGGGGCCGTACATGATGCGTGTGCGTGGTGTGATTCCCTTGGACGAGTGGGCGGCCAGATCATGGCTGCCGAGATAGGCTTCCGTTTCCACGATGCGTCCGATACGCGTCTCTTCTTCCGTTCGGTGCACCAGCAGGCAGCCCAGCAGTGCCTGCGTAACCTGGACGGTATCGTTTTCATAAAACTCGCGGGGAAGAGGCTGCATGAAGAAGGTATCGGTACAGGAGTGTATGTATCCGGATAAGCGGAGAAAGAGGAAAGCCGAAGCGACTATCATCATGCCCGGAATGAAAATGCGTGTGTCTTGTCCAAAGGCGGAATGGAAATTTTGACAAGAGCAGGCATAAAAAAAGCCCGCCAAGAAGGCGGGCTTGAATCCATATCAAAGGAGAAGATATAGAGGAGACAGGTGCGATTCTAAGGAGAGGCTTTCCCTGCGTCCAATTTAGTATTCAAATGAGTGATATGCGGGTTGGTGATAAAGCGCTTTTCTGTAAATAAGCCGAGGTAAACATGTGCGGACGTTTTGCCATTTCGCAGCGAGATTTCACCCATCTGGAGCAGATACTGCATGCGCATCTGGGTGAAGTCAGCCCGCGCTACAACATTGCGCCGACCAGCAAGATTCCCGTGATTCTTCCTGAAGAAGAGAGTTATGTCATGCAGGAAATGCGTTGGGGCCTAGTGCCGTCCTGGTCCAGGGAGCCCACTACTTCGTTTGCTACCTTCAATGCCCGCATTGAAACGGTATCGCAAAAGCCGGCATTTCGCAGTGCATTCCGCAAGCGCCGCTGCGTGATTCCCGCCTCCGGATTTTATGAATGGCATACCGATGAAGAAGGTATCAAGCAGCCTTATTACTTTCATCTGAAAGCCGGGCATGAGATGGCATTGGCGGGCCTGTGGGAGGAATGGCGGGGCAATCAGGAGGAGGCCGCCTTCAGGTCCTGCACCATACTGGTAGGCAGTGCCAATCCCGTGGTGGGACGATTTCATCAACGCATGGCGACCATCCTGCCGGATGCGCTGATCGAAGACTGGCTGAACCCGCGAGAAAATACCGACTACTTGCTGACGCTGTTGTCGCAGCCTTTCAACGATGAGGAAATGGTGGCAACCAAGGTAAGCCGCAAGGTCAACTCGGTGCGTAATCAAGGCGAGGACATCCTGCTTGCAGTCGAGTGAAAATCCTGCATGGCCCGATTCAATTCGCTTTGCATGATGCCGTGTTAGAACTTGCCTATTTGCCTGATCAGCATAATCAAACCACAACTGATGCAAAACTTGCTACTCTCTTTATGGTCTATCGCGAATCCAATGAGGCCGCTATCCGGCCTGCAAAACTCGTACACGAATGAATCCGGTATAGTCTTACTGGCAACGGTTTTTTAACGAAGCACTTTATTTTATTTAGGGAGTTTCCATGGACATCAACATCGGTATCAAGAGAGAGCACAGGGAACAGATCGCAGAAGGTTTGTCGCGCCTGCTGGCAGATACGTACACCCTTTATCTGAAAACCCATAACTTTCACTGGAACGTGAAAGGCCCGCAGTTTTCGCAACTGCATCTGCTGTTTGAGCAGCACTACACGGAACTGGCGGCGGCAGTGGACGATATCGCCGAACGCATACGCGCGCTGGGTTTCCCGGCACCCGGCACTTACGCTGCCTTTGCCAAGCTGAGTTCTATCAAGGAAGATGAAGGCGTACCCAAGGCGGAAGACATGGTGCGCCTGCTGATGGAAGGCCAGGAAGCCGTCGTGCGCACTGCGCGTTCGATATTCCCGGTGGTGGAAGAGGCTAGCGATGAGCCGAGCGCCGATCTGCTGACGCAACGCATGCAAGCGCATGAAAAGAATGCATGGATGCTGCGTTCGCTGCTGGAAAAATGATCACATCGATCTAGTGTGAACAGGGGCGCTCTTGCAGCGCCCTTGTCGTTTCAGGAGCGAGTAACTGGCAGGGCGCGATTTCCATGCCGTCAGTTTCTGAATTTAGCTGCCTATATTTTGGGCAGTCTGGGCAGGGCAGCATCGAAGTCCGCTGCAACTTATATAATGCAGCGGGTGACATACGGTTTCGCAAGCGTTGTCGTCTCACATAGAACAACGTGGTATCGATAAGGGGGCGGGCATGAGTAATGAAGATGTGAGCAGCCTCGAACTGCGGCAGGAAGACCTGATTCGCGATACGGCGGCTCTGGAGGCGCTATACGGCCCGCCTGTAAAGACTGCCCGCCAGGAGGCGGATCATCTGCGCCAGGCATTTCGCGATTTCATTCGCCGCTCTCCCTTTGTCATCGTCGGCACTCACGGCCCGCAAGGCGTGGATGCCTCGGCCAAGGGAGATGCGAGCGGGTTCGTGCAAGTACTCGATGAAAAGACGCTCCTGATTCCCGAGCGCGGCGCCAACGGGCGTAATGACAGCTTGCGCAATCTGGTCGTCGATCCCCGGGTGGCACTGACTTTCTTCATTCCGGGAACGCCGGATTTGCTGCGCATCAGCGGCACTGCTTGCATCAGCGTATCTCAGGAACTGCGCGCGCAGTTCCCCGCACCGCCGCCGCGCACCATCATTGTCGTCACGGTAGAAGAAGCTTTCATCCAGTGTTCGCGCGCTATCCAACGTTCCGGCTTGTGGAATCTTCCCTCCATTTAACACCTGTCAATTTTCATTGGATTGCTTTAGGAACAGGCTTGGTACTCTGGTATCAAAGTAATTCCCGAAATGAAAAGCAGTTCAGAGAGGTGTTTTATGCGTATTGGAAAATTGGCCGCAACGATGCTGGCTTTAAGCATGAGCATGGCGGCTTGCGGCGGAGGTGGCGGCGGTTCGGATAATTCTCAACCCGGTGCAGGCGGTATTCCACCCGTAGTGGAGCCGCCGCCAGCCAATGGCAATGGTAACGGCAATGGCGGATCGACAGATTTTGCAGCGACGGCGACAGCGGTGCCTGCGGAAGGTACGGTCTTGTCCGAGCGGGTTCGATTGGAAATCGCAGGAACTGGTATCCAGAATGCGGAACTGGTGCCGGCAGCAGGCGGGCGTCCTTATGCCCTTTTCAATATCGAGTCCGACCGGTCGCGTGCCTGGGTGGAGTTTGATACGCGTACGGTCGCCAATGGCAATGCGCAATTCATGATTCAGGCTTATGACCAGCCGCCGCGCACTGCCGGCGCGCAGACTGCGATAGCCATGCAGCCGCGTACCTGGGTAATACAGAATGCTTCCATTTCATCTCCCTATCCCGGCGATTATCCGCTGCGCCTTGACGCCGCTCCGTTGCAGGAGATGATAGATCTGAGTCAGGAAGAGTTCGCGAGCAGGATAGAGGCGGAATGGCCGCGCATCCACGCCCTGCTGCAGGAATATATTCCCGATAACGTGCTATTCACGCCGCCGGTACCGCTAGGATTCGAAGGACCGAGAAGCGCTTGCATACAAAACGCATATGCGTCGCCGGAAGCCTGTCGCGAATACATGCTGCGTATCGTGATGCTGATTCCCTGATGGTTTGCGATCAAGCAGCGATCAAGTAGCGATTGAGCAGGGGAGGGCGGCCTCCCCTGTTTGAGCAGGACCTCAGGCCTGCAGACTTTCCAGTTGGGCGATTGCATCATGTGCGCCCATTACCCGCGCCGCGTCCAGTGCCGTCAATCCGTTTGCATCGGTGGCGCCGAGCGTGGCGCCGCGACGCAGCAGGAGATTGATCACTTCAGTGCGGTTGAACATTGCCGCCATCATCAGTGCAGTGCGGCCATCGTTGCCTGCGCCTTCCACTTCAGCCCCATGATCCAGCAGCAGTTCCGCCATGGCGAGGTCGCCCTGAAACGCGGCGGCAGCCAGCGGCGTTTGTCCGCGGTCATTGATTATTGCGCTGTCGGCGCCATGCTCCAGCAATAAGCGGGCAGTAGCGTGGTGGCCGTGGTAACTCGCCAGCATCAGCAAGCTGTCGCCCTTGTGATTGCGGAGATTGGCAGGCAAACCTTTATCCAGCAAGGGCTCAAGTGTTTCAGTATTGCCGCTTCGGACCAACTGAAAAATTTGCTGCGCATACTCGATCAACTCCGGGTCGAGTTCAGGAAGGAAGGGGGACATAGGGC